>NZ_MKMC01000100.1:0-193256 GCF_001856095.1 Methylomonas sp. LWB | reverse complement strand
GTTTCTGGCTTCGAAAATAAAGTGTTGACACTTTCTGAAAGTTCTGTAGAATATGTCGGCTCAACAGGGCGAGATGCTCTGGCTCTTTAACAAGATGAATCGAAATAATTTGTGTGGGTATGTGTGGCGATACGTTTCTGTTAGAAATTATCGGCGCAGAGAATCCACGTCAATTCGCAAGAAACGACGTTCTGTAGTCGAGCCAAGATTGGATGCTAATCTTATTTAGTATCAAGCATTATTAAACTGAAGAGTTTGATCATGGCTCAGATTGAACGCTGGCGGTATGCTTAACACATGCAAGTCGAACGCTGAAGGGTGCTTGCACCCGGATGAGTGGCGGACGGGTGAGTAATGCATAGGAATCTGCCTATTAGTGGGGGATAACGTGGGGAAACTCACGCTAATACCGCATACGATCTACGGATGAAAGCCGGGGACCTTCGGGCCTGGCGCTAATAGATGAGCCTATGTTGGATTAGCTAGTTGGTGGGGTAAAGGCCTACCAAGGCGACGATCCATAGCTGGTCTGAGAGGATGATCAGCCACACTGGGACTGAGACACGGCCCAGACTCCTACGGGAGGCAGCAGTGGGGAATATTGGACAATGGGCGAAAGCCTGATCCAGCAATACCGCGTGTGTGAAGAAGGCCTGAGGGTTGTAAAGCACTTTCAATAGGAAGGAATACCTGCCGGTTAATACCCGGTAGACTGACATTACCTATACAAGAAGCACCGGCTAACTCCGTGCCAGCAGCCGCGGTAATACGGAGGGTGCAAGCGTTAATCGGAATTACTGGGCGTAAAGCGTGCGTAGGCGGTTGTTTAAGTCAGATGTGAAAGCCCTGGGCTTAACCTGGGAACTGCATTTGATACTGGGCAACTAGAGTTTAGTAGAGGGGAGTGGAATTTCAGGTGTAGCGGTGAAATGCGTAGAGATCTGAAGGAACACCAGTGGCGAAGGCGGCTCCCTGGACTAAAACTGACGCTGAGGTACGAAAGCGTGGGTAGCAAACAGGATTAGATACCCTGGTAGTCCACGCCGTAAACGATGTCAACTAACTGTTGGGTTCTTAAAGAACTTAGTAGTGGAGCTAACGTATTAAGTTGACCGCCTGGGGAGTACGGCCGCAAGGCTAAAACTCAAATGAATTGACGGGGGCCCGCACAAGCGGTGGAGCATGTGGTTTAATTCGATGCAACGCGAAGAACCTTACCTACCCTTGACATCCTCGGAACTTGTCAGAGATGACTTGGTGCCTTCGGGAACCGAGAGACAGGTGCTGCATGGCTGTCGTCAGCTCGTGTTGTGAAATGTTGGGTTAAGTCCCGTAACGAGCGCAACCCTTATCCTTAGTTGCCAGCGAGTCAAGTCGGGAACTCTAGGGAGACTGCCGGTGATAAACCGGAGGAAGGTGGGGACGACGTCAAGTCATCATGGCCCTTATGGGTAGGGCTACACACGTGCTACAATGGTCGGTACAGAGGGCAGCAAACTCGCGAGAGCCAGCAAATCCCAAAAAGCCGATCCTAGTCCGGATTGCAGTCTGCAACTCGACTGCATGAAGTCGGAATCGCTAGTAATCGCGGATCAGAATGCCGCGGTGAATACGTTCCCGGGCCTTGTACACACCGCCCGTCACACCATGGGAGTGGGTTGCAAAAGAAGTAGGTAGTTTAACCTTCGGGAGGGCGCTTACCACTTTGTGATTCATGACTGGGGTGAAGTCGTAACAAGGTAGCCCTAGGGGAACCTGGGGCTGGATCACCTCCTTACAAAGACAGAACACTGTCACACGTACTCACAACAAATTATTTCGATTGAAAGACGCACCTGGGTCTGTAGCTCAGTTGGTTAGAGCGCACCCCTGATAAGGGTGAGGTCGGAGGTTCAAATCCTCCCAGACCCACCAACTAACGAAAAGGCGAAAGTCTGAATCTATTCGGGGCCATAGCTCAGCTGGGAGAGCGCCTGCCTTGCACGCAGGAGGTCGGGAGTTCGATCCTCCCTGGCTCCACCATCACGTGACGTCGATCTTAAGCCAAGATATCAACATCAACGCTATACAGCTTTTCGGTTAATAACCCAAGGCTCGATAGCATTGATATTCGTATCAATACGCTCTTTAACAATATGGAAATCTGTAACCTAAGTCTTGATCGGCTAACGATCAATACTTAAAAACGAGTTGCGGGCGGTAGCCAGCGGCTTTCGAAAGAAAGCGGCCCAAAACCTCCGTAAAACGTTCTCAAGCAACATCAGCGAACATGTCAGCGACTAAAAACCTTAATACAGACGTATTCGGGTTATATGGTCAAGTGAATAAGCGCATACGGTGGATGCCTAGGCAGTAAGAGGCGATGAAAGACGTGGTAGCCTGCGAAAAGCGTCGGGGAGGTGGCAAACAACCTGTGATCCGGCGATGTCTGAATGGGGAAACCCGGCGAGGATAACCTCGTCATCTTTGAGTGAATACATAGCTCACTGAAGCGAACCCGGAGAACTGAAACATCTAAGTACCCGGAGGAAAAGAAATCAACCGAGATTCCCTAAGTAGTGGCGAGCGAACGGGGACTAGCCCTTAAGCTAGGATAAGGTTAGTGGAACGGTCTGGAAAGTCCGGCGATACAGGGTGATAGCCCCGTACACGAAAACCTTTTTTTAGTGAAATCGAGTAGGTCGGCGCACGTGAAACGTTGACTGAATATGGGGGGACCATCCTCCAAGGCTAAATACTCCTTACTGACCGATAGTGAACCAGTACCGTGAGGGAAAGGCGAAAAGAACCGCGGAGAGCGGAGTGAAATAGAACCTGAAACCGTATGCGTACAAGCAGTGGGAGCCCCTTCGTGGGGTGACTGCGTACCTTTTGTATAATGGGTCAGCGACTTACATTTTGTGGCAAGCTTAACCGAATAGGGGAGGCGTAGGGAAACCGAGTCTTAATAGGGCGTTGAGTCGCAAGGTGTAGACCCGAAACCGGGCGATCTATCCATGACCAGGTTGAAGGTGTGGTAACACACACTGGAGGACCGAACCCACTCCCGTTGAAAAGGTAGGGGATGAGTTGTGGATCGGAGTGAAAGGCTAATCAAGCTCGGAGATAGCTGGTTCTCCTCGAAAGCTATTTAGGTAGCGCCTCGTGTATCACTGCTGGGGGTAGAGCACTGTTTCGGCTAGGGGGTCATCCCGACTTACCAACCCGATGCAAACTCCGAATACCAGCAAGTGTCAGCACGGGAGACACACGGCGGGTGATAAGGTCCGTCGTGAAAAGGGAAACAGCCCAGACCGTCAGCTAAGGTCCCCAAATCTATGCTCAGTGGGAAACGATGTGGAAAGGCACAGACAGCCAGGAGGTTGGCTTAGAAGCAGCCATCCTTTAAAGAAAGCGTAATAGCTCACTGGTCGAGTCGGTCTGCGCGGAAGATTTACCGGGGCTAAGCATAGTACCGAAGCTACGGATTCACGCTTTGCGTGAGTGGTAGAGGAGCGTTCCGTACGCCTGCGAAGGTCGATTGAGAAGTCGGCTGGAGGTATCGGAAGTGCGAATGCTGACATAAGTAACGATAAAGGGGGTGAAAAACCCCCTCGCCGTAAACCCAAGGTTTCCTGCGCAACGTTAATCGACGCAGGGTTAGTCGGCACCTAAGGCGAGGCCGAAAGGCGTAGTCGATGGAAAACAGGTTAATATTCCTGTACCAGTTGTAACTGCGATGGGGTGACGGAGAAGGCTATATCAGCGGTCGGTTGGAAGTGGCCGTTTAAGCGTGTAGGCAGGCATCTTAGGCAAATCCGGGATGCTATATGCTGAGGCGTGATGACGAGTGTCTCGAAAGAAACGCGAAGTGATAGATGCCCTGCTTCCAGGAAAAACCTCTAAGCTTCAGGTTACAAGTGGCCGTACCCTAAACCGACACAGGTGGGTGGGATGAAAATTCTAAGGCGCTTGAGAGAACCCAGGTGAAGGAACTAGGCAAAATGATACCGTAACTTCGGGAGAAGGTATGCCGTTGATAAGTGAAGTCCCTCGCGGATGGAGCGTAAGGCGGTTGCAAAAAATCGGTGGCTGCGACTGTTTAGCAAAAACATAGCACTCTGCAAACACGAAAGTGGACGTATAGGGTGTGACGCCTGCCCGGTGCTGGAAGGTTAATTGATGGGGTTAGCGTAAGCGAAGCTCTTGATCGAAGCCCCAGTAAACGGCGGCCGTAACTATAACGGTCCTAAGGTAGCGAAATTCCTTGTCGGGTAAGTTCCGACCTGCACGAATGGCGTAACGATGGCCACACTGTCTCCACCTGGGACTCAGTGAAATTGAAATCGCTGTGAAGATGCAGTGTACCCGCGGCTAGACGGAAAGACCCCGTGCACCTTTACTATAGCTTGACACTGGACTTTGAACCTACTTGTGTAGGATAGGTGGGAGGCTTTGAAGCGGGAACGCCAGTTCTCGTGGAGCCAACCTTGAAATACCACCCTGGTATGTTTGGAGTTCTAACCTCGATCCATTATCTGGATTAGGGACAGTGTCTGGTGGGTAGTTTGACTGGGGCGGTCTCCTCCCAAAGAGTAACGGAGGAGCACGAAGGTACCCTCAGCCTGGTCGGAAATCAGGCAATGAGTGCAAAGGCATAAGGGTGCTTGACTGCGAGACGGACAAGTCGAGCAGGTACGAAAGTAGGTCTTAGTGATCCGGTGGTTCTGTATGGAAGGGCCATCGCTCAACGGATAAAAGGTACGCCGGGGATAACAGGCTGATACCGCCCAAGAGTTCATATCGACGGCGGTGTTTGGCACCTCGATGTCGGCTCATCACATCCTGGGGCTGAAGCAGGTCCCAAGGGTATGGCTGTTCGCCATTTAAAGTGGTACGCGAGCTGGGTTCAGAACGTCGTGAGACAGTTCGGTCCCTATCTGCCGTGGGCGTTTGAGATTTGAGGGAAGCTGCTTCTAGTACGAGAGGACCGAAGTGGACGAACCTCTGGTGTTCCAGTTGTCCTGCCAAGGGCATTGCTGGGTAGCCACGTTCGGACAGGATAACCGCTGAAAGCATCTAAGCGGGAAGCCCCTCCCAAGATGAGATCTCACTGGGACTTTAAGTCCCCTGAAGGGCCGTTGGAGACGACAACGTTGATAGGCACGGTGTGGAAGTCCAGTAATGGGCGTAGCTAACGTGTACTAATTGCCCGTGAGGCTTGACCATATAACACCCAATGCGTTTGGGTTGTCTAAGACAATCGCTGAAAACAACGCAAGAGAACGAACTCGATACAGATTTCCATGAAAAGCAGGTCAAAGGCAAAACCACGTAAGCGCGAATATCCGCACACGCGGTGGTTAGCGTAGTAAATGCCTGAAGGCTAAGCCAAACGGCTTAACCCGACCTGTTGCATGACAGTTGGTCAACAACCAACTTAACCAGTTTGCTTGGTGAACATAGCAAGCGTGAACCACCCGATCCCATCCCGAACTCGGAAGTGAAACCGCTTAGCGCCGATGATAGTGTGGCAGGTTGCCATGTGAAAGTAGGTCATCGCCAAGCGCCTATACCAAAAGCCCGCTTGTTAATCTAATAGGCGGGCTTTTTTGTGCGTTTGCGTAATTCGATTTTTGAATACAATTTGTTGCGTCAACAATACTATGTAATAAGCCTGTAGGTTGATAGAATTACCTAACTTAAATTGATAAGCAAGGGAGTTCCTATGAGTGTTACCGAACGAATTCAAAATCAATTGGCTAGCGATGCGGCCGTGCTTTATATGAAAGGCTCGCCAGAGTTTCCACAGTGTGGCTTTTCGAGCAAGGTTGTTCAGATTTTGGGTGCCTGCAACGCAAAATACACGTATATCAACATTTTTGAAGATCCAGAGGTTCGTGAAGGCTTGAAAGTCTATTCTAATTGGCCAACCTACCCACAACTGTACATTAAGGGCGAGCTAGTCGGTGGCTGCGACATCGTAACCGACCTTTATACGAGAGGGGAACTGACTAGCATGTTGGCTAATGCTGGTGCGGTGCAGTAGTCGAGATTTTCTAAAATCTGCCGGTTTCGGAGAGGGAATTGGCAGACTCCATCACTCTAAATCACTTCAAGTTCACTTAACCGCTTCCATCGGTTAATTATCAAGCAGAAAAGTTCGGCCGTTTGTTCGGCGTCATACAGTGCGGAATGGGCTTTTTCGTTATCCCAACTTAGTCCGGCCGCCTGTGCTATTTTTGCTAAAACGGTCTGACCATAAACCAAAGCGCCAAGCGTAGCGGTATCGAAGCTACTAAATGGGTGAAAAGGGCTACGCTTAAAATTCGTGCGCTCAATCGCGGCATTGAGAAAATTGACGTCGAAAGATGGGTTGTGGCCCACTAAAATGGCCCGCTTACATTCGTTACGTTTTACAGCGGCTTTGATCGGCGTAAACAGTTTTGTGAGCGCCTCTTTTTCGTCCACGGCCATCCGAAACGGATGATATGGGTCGATGCCGGTAAATTTGAGAGCCGCTTCATCTAATTCAGAATGCTTAAAAGGGATAATATTGCTCTGGTGTTTTTCGGTAATCCGAAGCAAACCCTGCTCATCCGGTTCTACTATGATGGCGGCAATTTCAAGTAGTGGGTTTTTTTTGGGGTTGAACCCGGCGGTTTCTATGTCAACGATGACCGGCAGATAGCCGCGAAACCGATTGCCTAGCGGGTTGGTAGTAATTTCCATCGAACGTGAATGGCGAAATAAGTCTGTTGTGTGTTATGTTACGTGAGTTTTGGATAGATTTAAACAATATTCAATTAACGAGGTAAATATTATGCAAAACGGGAAAACAGTTTGGCTGGCTGCCGTGGCGCTTGCCCTGCTGAACGGATGCGCGGCTACCAATAGCAAAGATCCCAAGGATCCCTGGGAAGGATGGAATCGAAACGTCCAATCGTTTAACGATAGCGTCGACGACTACGTCATGAAACCGGTTGCTAAGGGATATCGGTGGATTACGCCGAGTTTCGTCGATCAGGGGGTGACGAATTTCTTCAGTAATATTGACGATATCGGGGTGATCGCTAACGATGCGTTACAAGGTAAGTTTTTGCAAACCGGCCAGGACAGCGCGCGGTTTCTGGTGAATACCGCGGTAGGCGTCGCCGGATTTGTCGATGTTGGAAGTATGTTGGATTTGCAGAAACATAACGAAGATTTCGATCAGACTCTTGGGGTCTGGGGTGTTCCAACAGGACCCTATGTTGTGCTGCCGTTCTTTGGCCCTAGTTCCCCGCGCGGCGTCATTGGGTTAGTGGGCGATGCGGCGATGAACCCCTTCACGTACGTTGGTTTTTATATCAATCCGAACTGGATAGGTGCCGCCGTTTCCACGGGTTCTGGGGCGTTGAAGGTTATAGATGCCCGTGCTGATTTGTTGGGAATGGAAAAAGTAGCGTTCGAAGCAGCGATTGATCGGTACCAGTTTTTCAGAGATGCATATTTCTCGAATCGGAATTATTTGATTAAGGATGGCAATGTGCCTGAAGACGATGTGCTGAAGTTTGAGGAACAAAAAGACGATGGTTTTGGTCCACTTGCTCCGAATCCTTATTGAAGTGCGTCTACAAAAGGCTGGGTGCGGCACAACGCCGTCCCTAGCCTTTCAGTTTATTTCAGTCCGAATAAAATCGGATTCAACTTTAGATAACCGAACTTTTTGAATTTGATTCTCCAACGCCGTATCGGCGTTGACATCGCAAGCTACCCGTAAGTAATTCGGCGTGTAACCGAAATAGCGGATATCGCCGTTGTCTAGCGTTTGCGTTTGACCTTCCCAAAGTACATCCGCCAGAGAGTCGATGTTTTCGATGATGAATTGCTCTTTCAGAATCGTTGCCAAATCGTGCAATTGCTTGCTACGCCGTTTTTTCAGGTCTTGGGCGACCGGGCCTGGGAAATTCGCTGCTGCCGTGCCTTCGCGGGGAGAATAACTAAAGATATGAATATGGCCGAAGCCGAGGCGCTCTATGTAGTCATAGCTTTCCTGCCATTCTTGCTCGGTTTCTCCCGGGAAGCCGACGATGATGTCGGTGGTAATATTAAAGTGAGGGATCGTTGTTCTCGCCAGCTCGACAATTTGCCTAAATTCTTCAGTCTTGCAGCGCCGCGCCATGCGTTTCAGAACACTGTCGCTACCGCTTTGCAAGGGTAGGTGTAGGTGCGGCATTAGTCTGGGGTTTTTGAATAGCCCAAAGAAACCGTCCGGCAGTTCCCACGGTTCCAGGGAGCCCATGCGCAGGCGTGGAATCTGGGTTTTGTCCAGGATCTCTGTAATCAATTCGACCAGATTGCTGCCGATGTCGCTGCCGTACCCTCCAAGGTGAACCCCGGTAAGTACGGCCTCCTTGATGCCTTGTTTATGTAAGGCATTGATTTCGTCGACCACTTCTTGAATAAGTCGGCTGCGTTCTTCGCCACGGGCAACCGTAACGATGCAGAAAGTACAGCGGTAACGGCAACCATCTTGTACCTTGACAAAGGCGCGTTGCCGGCCACGGCTGAACAAGGACACTTCGCCGGGCTCAGTCGACATCGCCGGCATGCTGTCCAGATTCAATTCGGTCAGGGTTTTTTCGACCAGCTGGTTTTTGTCCTGGTTGCCTACGATTAAGTCCACACCCATCAATTGCGCGACTTCGGTTTCGTTCAGGGTTGCATAACAGCCGCTGACCACCAGCTTGGCTTGCGGGTTGTCGCGATGGATGCGGCGTATCATTTGCTTGGATTTTTTCACGGCGTCCTGAGTCACCGCGCAGGAATTGATGATCACCAATTGCGCGTCGCTCAGAGTGCGGGTGATAGCGTGGCCTTGGGCCTGAAAGGCTTGAGCCCAGGTTTCCAGTTCGGCTTCGTTGAGGCGACAACCGAGTGTTTTTAAATGTATCTGCATGAAATATCTAAAAATGTAGGTTGGGTTAGTGAAACGTAACCCAACGAATTCAAACAATAGGCGTTAACCAAAAAACCAATACGTTACCAAAATCGCGGCAATCATCCCGCCGAGGTCGGCAATGATGCCGCAGGTGGCGGCGTGGCGTATCTGTTTAATGTTCACCGCGCCGAAATAAACCGCCAATACATAAAACGTCGTCTCGGTGCTGCCTTGCACCACTGATGCCAGCCGGCCGGCGAATGAATCGGCGCCGTGAGTCTGCATGGTGTCTATCATCATCGCCCGCGCGCCGCTGCCGCTGAACGGCTTCATCAAAGCGGTCGGCAGGCCGTCGATGAAGCGATTGTCAATGCCGGCAACATTAATTAACAGTCGGACACTATCGGTGATTAATTCCAACGCGCCACTGGCCCGGAACACCCCGAAGGCCACCAGCATCGCCACCAGATACGGGATGATGGTGATGGCGGTTTGAAAGCCGTGCTTGGCGCCTTCGACGAACAACTCGTAAGCATTGAGTCCTTTTAGGGCAGCGGCGGTGATGAACGACACCACCAAGCCGAACAAAATCACATGGCTGACCAAGGCCGATTGTTTCAGCATCTCGGCCTGATCGAGTCCTGAGAAATAAGCCAGTAGGCCGCCAACCAAGGCGGTGATACCGCCCAGATAGCTCAACACCACCTTGTCCAGGAGGTTTATCTTCTGCACTGCGGCCACCGCTAGCAAGCCGGTCAGCGTCGACATATAGGTGGCGATTAAAATCGGGATGAACACGTCGGTCGGGTTGGCAGCTCCGAGCTGAGCCCGGTAGGCGAAGATCGTCACCGGAAACAGCGTCACCGACGAGGTGTTGATCACCAAAAACAATATCTGCGCGTCGCTGGCTTTGTAGGGATGCGGATTCAAACTCTGCATTTCCTGCATGGCCTTGATGCCCATCGGCGTCGCGGCGTTGTCCAAGCCCAGCATGTTGGCGGCGATGTTCATTGCCATCGCGCCGAGTGCCGGATGATCCTTCGGTATCTCTGGCATCAGCCGGTTGAACAGCGGATTCAGCGCTTTGGTCAGCAAGTCGATGAAACCGCTATGCTCGCCGATTTTCATGAGGCCCAGCCACAAGGCCAACACGCCGCTCAGCCCCAGCGAAATCTCGAACGCAGTCTTAGCCAGGCTGAACATCGCATTCATCAACTCGGAAAACACCTGGGTGTCGCCCAGCACCAGCAGTTTGAAGGCGGCGGTGGCGAAGGCGCTCAGGAAGAAGAAGATCCAGATGAAGTTCAGCAACAACTTGTCCTAATGATTAGCCGATTTTCTTGGCTAAATCAGCTGCGTAGCCGGTATAGCTGTGCGGCGTCAGCGCCAGTAATTCGGCCTTGGCAGCGGCTGGAATCTCCAGTTTCTCCACGAAAGCGCGCATGCCTTCGCCGGTAACGCGCTGGCCGCGGGTTAGTTCTTTCAATTTCTCGTAAGGTTTTTCGATGCCGTAGCGGCGCATCACGGTTTGGATAGGTTCGGCTAAGACTTCCCAGTTTTGGTCCAGGTCCTGGTCGAGTAACGCGGGGTTGATTTCCAATTTGGAAATGCCTTTCAGCGTCGAAGAAATGGCGATGCTGGTGTGGGCGATGCCGACGCCGATATTGCGTAACACCGTGGAATCGGTCAGGTCGCGCTGCCAGCGCGATACCGGCAATTTGTCGGCCAGGAAACCGAAGATCGCATTAGCCAGACCCAAGTTGCCTTCGGAGTTTTCGAAGTCGATAGGGTTGACCTTGTGCGGCATCGTCGAGGAACCGACTTCGCCGGCCACGGTTTTCTGCTTGAAGTAGCCCAGCGAAATATAGCCCCAGACGTCGCGGTCGAAATCCAGCAAGATGGTGTTGAAGCGCGACAGGGCGTGGAAAAACTCGGCCATGTAATCGTGAGGTTCAATCTGTATCGTGTAAGGGTTGAAGGTCAAACCCAGCGACTCGACGAAATTTTGTGCAAACGCTGCCCAATCGACATCCGGGTAAGCGACGCTATGTGCGTTGTAATTGCCGACCGCGCCGTTGATCTTGCCCAGAAGTTCGACCTTGGCGAGTTGTTCGCGTTGGCGCTGCATGCGGGCCACGACGTTGGCGAATTCCTTGCCGACCGTGGTTGGGGTCGCCGATTGGCCATGGGTGCGCGACAGCATCGGTTGCTCGGCGCTGTCCAAGGCCAGTTGCCTGATCGCATTAACGGTGGCGTCGATCTCGGCCAGAATCAGGCCGCGACCTTCCTTCAACATCAAGGCATAAGACAGGTTGTTGATGTCTTCCGAGGTGCAGGCGAAGTGGATGAATTCGTTGACGGCGTGCAGTTCGGTGTTGTGTTTGATCTTTTCTTTCAGGAAATATTCAACTGCCTTGACGTCGTGGTTGGTGGTTTTCTCGATGTCTTTGACGGCTTGGGCGTCGGCTTCGGAAAAATTGCTGACGATTTTATTCAGCGCGGCGGTCGCTTCGGGGGACAAGGCCGGCACTTCGGCGATCTTGGTTTCTGCAGCCAAGGCTTGCAGCCAGCGTACCTCGACTTCGACCCTATAACGGATCAAGCCGTATTCGCTAAAAATGGGGCGCAAGGTGTCGACTTTGTTGGCGTAGCGGCCGTCGATGGGGGAGATGGCGGTGAGGGCGGATTGGGTCATTGCTGGTATATCCTAAAAATAAAACTTAAAAATTAATTTTCCGTATTTGAAATTACTTCATCAAAACGCCACTTCGAAATGCCTTCCAAACCATGCATTAGCAGGATGTTGAAAAAAGAAACTCGGTGGAAAAAATCTTCCGAAATTCTTCTGTTTGTCGCTAAAAGGCATTTGGCTGCAATGAACAATCAAGGACTTACAAAATTTTATTTTGCGGGAAATGCGTTTTTGGGGGCAAAAGTGGAGCAGATTTTTAAATTTCAACAGCCTGTTAAACAGTCAATTGTGCAACGGTAATCCTTAATGCTGTTGCGACTTTTTTTAATATATTTCTGCGAGGTTTATCTTGGTTTTCAATATCAATATATTCGGCTTCTGAGATACCTAAGTCCGTGGCTAGCTCGGCTGTCGATAAATGCAAATATTCCCGCCAAGCTTTAATGGGGGTAATGTCTTGTTTAATAACGGCGCCAACGACTTCATTAGGAATAGTGGCATTGTTGGCCGCGTGTTCTTTCAGATAGTCGGCATAGGGAATCACCACAAAAGCCGGGTTGCCGTCGATGCCGTTGATAATTTGTACGTTAGTAAGTGCGCTCATCACGTTTTTTCACCTCTTCAATCGAAACAACCTTGACGATGCCGTCAAATTCAAAGAATACCCGATAGCCGCCGATACGCAAGCGATAGCTGTAGGCGTGTTTGGTCAGCTTTTTTACTTGGGAGCAATCGGGGAAGTCTTTCAAAACTTGAGTGGAATCGTAGATATGCTCGCGCAATACTTTATCGGTTATTTTTCGTAGTTGCTTGACCGCTTTAGGCTGCCATTCAATTCGATTCATTGTACTTCGATTCAATAATCCCGCCGCCCAAACAAACCTCGCCCTGATAAAACACCACCGATTGCCCTGGCGTAATCGCCCGTTGTTGTTCGTCGAAGCGGACTTTGACGCGGCGGCCGCCATCTATCGGTTCGACGACACATTCTTGGTCGGGCTGACGGTAACGAGTCTTGGCGGCGCAACGCAGGGTTTCGGTCAAGGGTTTGATGCCGCACCAGTCGAGTTGGCCGGCTTCCAATATGCTGTGCAGCATCAAAGGGTGATCGTGGCCCTGGCCGACGATCAGCACATTGTTGATCAGGTCTTTTTCCAACACGAACCACGGCTCGTCCGGCGCGTCCTTAACCCCGCCTATGCCTAAGCCTTGTCGCTGGCCCAGCGTGTAATACATCAAGCCGTGATGCTTGCCTATATATTTACCTTCCGGAGTGCGCATTTCGCCGGGCTGGTGGGGCAAATAGCGTTCCAGGAATTCCCTGAATTTACGTTCGCCGATGAAGCAGATACCGGTGCTGTCTTTCTTACGGCTGTTGGCGAAGCCTGCTTTATCGGCCATCGCCCGGATTTCTGGTTTGTGCAGGTGGCCGATCGGGAACAGGGTTTGTGACAAAGCTTTCTGGCCCATTGCGTACAGGAAATAGCTTTGTTCCTTGTTGGGATCCAGGCCTTTTAATAATTGGAATTCGCCGTCTTGTTCGCGAACGCGGGCGTAATGGCCGGTGGCAATATATTCGGCACCCAGGTCTTCGATTGCGTAATCCAAAAACGCTTTGAATTTGACGTGTTTATTACAAAGAATGTCGGGATTGGGTGTGCGGCCAGCTTTGAATTCCGATAAAAAGACTTCGAAAACCTGATCCCAGTATTCGCTGGCGAAGTTGACGGTCTTCAGCTCAATGCCCAAACGGTCGCAAACCTGCTGTGCATCGGCCAAATCCTGCATCGCGGTGCAGTATTCGGTGCCGTCGTCTTCTTCCCAGTTTTTCATGAACAAACCGGTGACTTTGTGGCCTTGTTCTTGCAGCGCTAAAGCAGTAACAGAAGAGTCGACGCCGCCGGACATGCCGACGATGATGTGTTTGTTCATGGGAAATCGAGAAATGATTGCAACAGGGTCAACGGATGCCGGGTGCCTTTAAGGTATTCGTCCACGGTTTGCAGTACCAGCGGGCTGCGCAGTTGCTGTTGTCGAGCGTAAATGTCGTTGCGGCTGAGCCAGTGAGTCGCGATAATGCCGTCGTCCAGCGTTTGGTCCATGTCGTGATTGTTAACGCTACCGCTGAAGCAGAAGCGCACGAAGCTCGGTGTTTCGGGGGCTCGCCGCCAGAGTTGTACGGCGATGACGGCTTCAGGCTCGAAGCACCAGGCAGTCTCTTCCTTGACTTCTCGTTTGACGGCGTCGATCAGGTCTTCGCCGTTTTCCAGATGTCCGGCTGGTTGATTGAACGCAAGCCCGCGGGTTGTTGTCTCTTCCACCAGAAGAAAACGCTCGTCTCGCTCGATAACCGCGGCAACGGTAACGTGTGGTTTCCAGACCATCATGTTGACATTTGACGATAAAAGGCCGGCATTTTACTCGAAATGTTTTTTAACTGCGCAAAGATTGAAATTTGCTTTTGAAGACGCTATTTTTAGAAACATACGTAATACTTGTAGCACTAGAGCTTATGTCCGAATTTGAACCCTTTAGAGATAACGACGCTAACACGGCGCTACAGGAAGCCAAGCCGCGGTTGAAGCGGCCGCCCCTATACAAGGTGATTTTGTTGAACGATGATTTTACGCCGATGGATTTCGTCGTTGAAATATTGACCCATTTTTTCAACATGACTGAAGAGAAGGCGACGCAGGTCATGTTACAAGTTCATACCCAAGGTGTCGGGGTTTGCGGAACCTACACTAAAGACGTAGCCGAGACTAAAGTACATATTGTCAACGAATATTCCCGAGAGCATCATCATCCGCTGATGTGCACAATGGAAGAGGCGTAAGAGGTAGTCATGTTAAGTAAAGAACTTGAAGTAACTTTGAACTCCGCGTTTACCGTGGCGCATGCCAAGCGGCACGAATTCATCACAGTCGAGCATTTGCTGTTGGCTTTGCTGGACAACGTGACAACGATACCGATACTGATTGCCTGTGGCTGTAATGTGAATGCCCTGCGGGCTGAGTTGACCCGCTTTATCGACGAAACGATTTCGTTGATACCGGAAGGCGTTCAGCGAGAAACACAGCCAACTTTGGGATTTCAACGGGTGCTTCAACGGGCGGTTTTCCACGTTCAGGCGTCCGATAAAAAAGAAGTCACAGGCGCGAATTTATTTGTCGCGTTGTTTAGTGAGCAGGACTCCCATGCGGTGTATCTTCTGAATAAGCAGGACATTACCCGTTTGGATGTCGTCAATTATTTGGCTCACGGTGTTTCGAAGATCGAGCAGTATAAAAAGGAAAATACCGAGGAGCCGGAAGCCGAGCGTGGCAGTTCGGAAGCCATGGGAAGTCCGTTAGAAAAATATGCAACCAATCTCAATGATGAGGCGCTAAAAGGCAATATTGATCCGCTGATCGGTAGGGAGTTGGAAGTCGAGCGCACAATACAGGTGCTATGCCGTCGCCGGAAGAACAACCCGCTACTGGTTGGCGAGGCCGGTGTTGGGAAAACGGCGATTGCCGAGGGGCTCGCGAAACGTATCGTAGAGGAAAGCGTTCCCGATATTCTACTGAACAGCGTTATTTATTCATTAGACATGGGTGCTTTGGTCGCCGGTACCAAATACCGGGGGGATTTCGAAAAGCGCCTAAAATCCCTGATCAATCAGTTAAAAAAGGAACCCGATTCGATTTTGTTCATCGACGAAATACATACGATTATTGGGGCCGGATCGGCCTCCGGTGGCGTGATGGATGCATCAAATCTGATCAAGCCGGTGCTGGCCTCCGGTCAGTTGCGCTGCATCGGGTCGACTACCTATCAGGAATACCGAGGTATCTTCGAGAAGGACCACGCGCTAGCCCGACGTTTTCAAAAAATCGATGTCGTTGAACCTTCTATTGAAGATACGGTGCTGATTTTGAAAGGCTTGAAGTCGCGCTTCGAGGAACATCATGGCCTGAAATACACCCAGGAAGCATTGCGAGTCGCCGTTGAACTGTCGGCGAGGTATATTACAGATCGACACCTGCCAGACAAGGCGATCGATGTGATTGACGAAGCGGGTGCCAGGCAGCGGTTGTTCACTGGCGAGGGGCGCAAGGATACGATAGACATCCCGGAAATTGAGGAAATCGTTTCTAAAATCGCTAGAGTACCGGCCCAGTCGGTGTCGTCTAGCGACATAGAAAAACTAGCCAATCTAGAGAAGAACTTGAAGATGTTGGTCTTTGGCCAAGACGAAGCGATTTGCGAGTTGGCAACCGCGATTAAATTGTCCCGTGCTGGATTACGCGATACCAGTAAAACCATCGGCTCCTTCCTGTTCGCCGGGCCCACTGGTGTTGGTAAAACCGAGGTAACTCGACAGTTGGCGAAGGTATTGGGTATAGAGTTGATTCGTTTCGATATGTCTGAATACATGGAGCGGCATACCGTATCGAGACTGATTGGCGCGCCTCCCGGTTATGTTGGATATGATCAGGGTGGTTTGTTGACCGAAGCCGTTACCAAGCATCCCCATGCTGTGTTGTTGCTGGACGAGTTAGAAAAGGCGCACCCGGATGTCTTTAATTTGTTGCTGCAAGTGATGGATCACGGTACGTTGACCGATAATAACGGGCGTAAGGCGGATTTTCGTAACATCATAATGATTATGACCACGAATGCAGGTGCGGAGGAAGGTAGTCGGGCTTCTATCGGATTTACTCAGCAGGATCACGCTTCCGACAGCATGAAGGTGATCGAGCGCGGTTTCTCGCCGGAGTTTCGAAATCGGTTGGACGCAATTGTACAATTCAAGTCGCTGGATATGACTGTGGTTGGCAGTGTGGTCGATAAGTTCATTTTCGAGCTAGAAGCTGTTCTGGCGGATAAGAACGTCACCCTGACGCTCGAGCCTACCGCGCGAGCCTGGCTGGCGGAACGTGGCTACGATGAAAAAATGGGAGCCAGACCCATGGTCAGATTGATACAGGAAAAAATCAAGAAACCGCTTGCCGAGGATTTGTTATTTGGTCGCTTAGCCAACGGTGGGCATGTGCGTATCTATGTTGAGAATGAAGCTTTGGCGTTTGCGATTGAGGGCAAACAGATGATGGTTTCGGAGCTGAATCAGGTGTTATAAAGACAGAGCAATCGCTGACCCTAACGGGTTAGCGATTGCGGAACGTGATGCGTCCCTTAGTCAGGTCGTACGGAGTCATCTCAACACGAACTTTATCGCCGGTTAGGATCCGAATATAGTGCTTGCGCATCTTGCCGGAAATGTGTGCGGTAACGATGTGTCCGTTTTCCAGCTCGACTCGAAACATCGTATTCGGTAGAGTATCGATAACCTTACCTTCCATTTCGATTTGATCTTCTTTCGCCATAGTAAAAGCCCTTAAATTAAAACGCCTATGTTAGCACGGTGAGAGGTGCTGTGGCTAACGATAAGACGTTTAAGGGTTTCAGTACTTCAAACCTTGCGTTTGACTTCGACAATGTTGGGCAGATGACTGATTCGAGCCAATATCGAACTCAGTTGCGCGGTATTTTCGATCTGAATCGACATTTGCAGAATTGCCGACAAATCATCGTGAGTCTTTAACGATGCGTTACTGATGTGGGCTTTCGAAGCAGTCAATATTTGCGAAACGTCACCCAGCAAATTTGGCGCGTTATAAGCGTGAATCAGGATTGGCACGTTATGGTGAATCTTGTGGTGACCACTCCAATCCGCTTTAATCACATGCAATTGTTGTTCCGGCGTCAAGTGGCGAATGTTTTCGCAATCGCTTCGATGAACCGTGATTCCGCGTTTATGGGAAATATAGCCGACGATTTCATCGCCTTTTACTGGCGAGCAGCATTGAGCCAGCGTGGTTACGACATTGTCGATGTCTTCAACGATCACGGCAGCTTGTGTAGCACTTTGGGTTGAGGCAAGCTTTATCGGTATCGGTTCCAGCTCAGGAATTTTCAATGCGCCGGCCAATTGCCGATTGTTGATGTCGCCGCGGCCGAGTGCTTCATATAAATGCTCGGCATCCGGCGTCTTGAAGTGCTTAATCAATTCGTCGATATCGATCGCTTTAATGCCCAGTCGCTTGCTTTCCTTTTCCAGAACCTGTTTTCCAGACGCGATATTCGCCACTTGTTGTTGGTGTTTGAACCAACTCTTGACCTTGCTGATCGCCCTTGGCGTTTTTAGATAACCAAGATTCGGATTTAGCCAATTGTGGTTGGGGTTGCCGTTTTTGACTGTGATGATTTCGACCTGTTCGCCGGATTGCAGCTTATAAGTCAATGGCTTGATCTGACCGTTGATCTTGGCGCCGCGACAGCCGTGACCCACTTCGGTATGAATCGCGTAAGCAAAATCCAGGGGCGTAGCGCTCCTGATCAAGTCGATCAATTTACCGGCTGGCGTTAAAACAAATACTCGGTCGGAAAACAATTCCGTATGAAAATTTTCCAGGAGATTGCCGTTGTCTTTGTCTTCCAGCAACTGACGAAGTGATGCAATGTTCTTCTCGGTGGCTGCGTTAAATTTGCTGCCTTCCTTGTAACGCCAATGCGCGGCAACCCCTAGTTCGGCGAATTCGTGCATGGCTTGGGTACGGATTTGAATTTCGATCCGATTGCCGGCTTCGTCCAAAACCACGGTATGTAGTGATTGATAGCCGTTTTCTTTTGGGTTGGCGATGTAATCGTCAAACTCCTTGGGAATGTGGCGCCAGTGGCTGTGTGCCACACCCAGTACGGTATAACAGCTGGGTAAAGTGTCCACGATGACGCGGACCGCCAGCAAATCGTAAAGATCGTCGACGGCCAACTGCTTGCGGCGCATTTTGTGCCAGATACTGTAGATATGTTTTGGTCGCCCGTAAATTTTTGCGGCGATTCCCTCCCGGTCCAATGTCTGGCGCAACATTGCCAGAAATGCTTCGATGCAGGCCTCGCGTTCCTCGCGCTTGCTCGCGAGAGATTCGGTAATTGCTCGATATTGTTCCGGTTCCAAATAACGAAATGCCAGATCTTCAAGCTCCCACTTGAATTGGCTAATGCCTAAACGATTGGCGAGTGGTGCGTAGATGTCCAGGGATTCCCGCGAGATGAAATGGCGGATTTCCGTTTGTTCGCGGAATAAGTTGCGCAGGCGTTGAATGCGATAGGCCAGCTTGATTAATACCGCCCTGACGTCGTGGGTCATTGCCAACAGCATGCGGCGCAGCGTTTCGGTCTGATTCGGCTCGTTCGCCATGTCCGGGCTGTATATGCTGACGTTATTCAGCCAATGCACGTCTTTAACCAAGTCTGCAACGACGTCGCCGAAGCGTCGGCGCAACTCGGTATCACTCAATAGGCCGGTAAGGCGAGAATCGCTGAGAACCGCCGCCAGAATGGTTTCAAGATCGATATGTACCGAAGTCAGAATCGCCGCGACATCGATACCTTTCGGGCGTGGAGGCAAGGCGTCAGCGGGAGTTGCCATGCCCAATTCGTCGACCAGGTTGAGTGCGTCGGCAATACGGAGGCGATCATCGCCTGTAAAATCAGGGAACAGAGATAGCGCCAGCTCTGTGTGTTCGCTCATATTCAATTGGAAAAGGATTTATGAAGTCGAATCAGCCCGGAACCCTAGTGCCGAAAGCTATCGTTCAGCGAGTGGGCGGAGGCGGCGGCGATCCAGGTGGCGGGGGTGGAATATTGACGGCCCGCGTGATGGGAGGTTGGCCGAAGTTGTCACGGAATTCGCCAGAGACTGGGACTCTATGTCCTTTGGCATACATGCATTGGATATAGGCCATATCATAGTAATGTTGTGTTGCGTATATCGATTGTTCGGCGGTCGTGCTTCCAACTATGCTCCCGACTGCCAAGCCCGTCCCGGCACCTATCGCCGCGCCGCCGCCTCCAGCTATCGCCGCGCCGGCCGCCGCGCCCACGGCCGTACCGATCGCGGCACTGGCTGCGCCGCTTTCGGTTGCGGCTTGAGTTGCCGTGGTCCCACCGATTTGAATGTAAGCGTATTGGCGACAATCTGCATCATCGTCGCGGAACTGTTCGAATGATAGGCTGGTGCCTGGTAGAGCCATTACACTCGGAATCGTAGGTAGGTTGACACAACCGCTAAAGGTAAGCATCACGAGTATCGGGCAAATCTTAGCCATGGTTTGCAAATTCGATTCGGGATGACGGTTTTCGTTATTTCGCATATGGGCCGCAAGTTGACCGGTGCTGTTTCTGCCGTCCTGCTTGCAGGCTAGTATGTGTTGTGGGGAACGGTACATTGCGGTCGTCCTCAGCGAGGTGGTGTCGGTTCCACCTGTTGCCAGCCTCCGGGGCATTCCTTGATATAAGGATAATAGCCTTCCGGGTTGTGGCAATAGTACCAGTAACCTGCCGGATACTGGGGCGCATAGGGTTGTGAGCGCTCGATATATACGGGTGGTGTCTGTGGGACAGAGATAATTGCTGGTGGATAATAGTAAGGGTCGGGGTAACGGTAATAGGGGAAGGGGTATACGGGGCCGCCAAAGTAAAACCCAAAACTGGAATGGCCGTGCGGATGCCAGCCGCCTCTGCCATGAGTCCAGCCGATTTGATGAAAGGCAAAGCCGACGACAACGAACGACAGCGTCAGTAAGGTTCGAAATTTCATCAATTGCACCTGTTAAATGTAGGAGGACGCTCGGCTGGGGTGGGTCTTTAGCGTTGCCGCCAATGCCCGGCGCGGCCTTGCCAACGCGGCCCCGCAGGTTCCCGGCGATGGGGTTGCCACTCGAAACCAGCTCGTGGGGCTTGCCAATATTCGGGGCGCCAAATATACCCGGTACCAACCCAATCCCAATAGCCGTTTATCCAAAAGTGGTCAAAACCCGGTGCAAGTCCTGCCGCCTCGACTCTGGTGGGAGGCGGGGCTAGTGGCGCCGCGGATGAGGGATAGGCACTTTCCATCTCCCAAATACCGGTAAGGATTTCGGTTAGCGGCAACTCACTCAATCCTTAATTTTTTCTGTGATTTCACCGTTATCGGTACCAGCAACGTGCCAGAGAGTTCCGCCGACATCGACATGAATTTCGTATTCCTCGCCGATGCCGTTAGGATTGACGATGAGTTCGGCCTTTTTAATCTGGCCTCCCGGAAATTGCTCGGTCAGTGCCTTTTTCAACTCAGGCGGGAGGCCTTCGCTGGGCGCCTCTAATGCCATTTTATTCGTGAACAGGGCGCCATTGTTACGAAACAGCTCCATTTTAGTGTCGCCTTCCACAGTTTTATAGCTGATGGCAAGCAATGGGTTTTTGAAATGGACTTCATTACCCGTGGCTTTTAATTCCTCGGCTTGTGGGTGCCGTTTCAGAACATTGGTCCGGACCTTGTCTGGTACGGTTATGGTTTCCGTTGCGGAAGTGTTGGTGATCCACATTGTTAGCGCGGCAACGATGAGGGGTGCTACAAGTTGGTGCATGTGTGCTCCTGTGGTGATTGTTTGTGTCCGGACATTTTAAATGCCAATCGTTTAATACGCGACTTTTGAACGGTCAGACATCTTGCGCCGCATTGCGTTCCTCCGGTCTACGATATTCACTTCAAGCGCTCGGTAACCCGTGGTTTTGGAAGCAGTGCAGCCGGGATTGTTCGTTCAAGCCTGGAGAACTTTTATAGGTGGCTTTGTTTTTGCTAAAGAAATTACCAAGGCGGTATTGTGTGATTCAGTTAAATAACATAGTTAAAAGTCGCGGCTTCGTTTGAATACCTAGTTAGACTGTTAACTCGTGTTCAGGGTGAGGCTGGCGGGAGATGCCGGCATTAGAGCAATTTCGGGCTCAATTTAAGGCCGCCTAACACCGTCGAAACCTTATGTTACCTAAGACCGTAGGAGTTAGCAGATGAATACTGATTTGGTACGAACTGCAGTTATCGTTCCCGTTTGGAATGCCAGTCAGCACTTGGATCGGCTGTTGCCGGCGCTGGCGAATCAGTCGTTACAACCCGATGAATGGTTGGTTATAGATAGCCACTCGACGGACGACACCGTTCAACGTTTTGTGGCGGCGGGAGCCAGGGTTGAAACGATTCCGCCGGGAACATTTAATCATGGCGGGACTCGGCGTTGGGCCAGCCATCAGGTGTCCGCCGACATACTGATCTTTATGACGCAGGACGCGATCTTGGCCGATACGGAAAGTCTGCGTAAGTTGCGCGATGCGGTGTTGTTGGATGTCAATGTCGGCGTGGCATACGGGCGGCAGTTGCCGCGCCCGGAAGCCGATATTCACGAAGCGCACGCCCGTTATTTTAACTACCCCTCGCGGAGCCGAACCAAGGTACTTTCCGATTCCGCCAGATTGGGTCTCAAGACTTGTTTCAGCTCCGACTCGTTCGCGGCATACAGACGCACTGCCCTTGAGGCGGTCGGCGGATTTCCGATCGACGTGATCGGTAGCGAAGACGCCTATGTTGCCGCTAAAATGTTGCTGGCCGGGTGGAGCGTCCGCTATGAAGCCGACGCTCTCGTTGTTCATTCGCACAGTTATTCTCTTTGGCAAGAATTTCGGCGTTATTTCGATATCGGCGTGTTTTACGGGCAGGAAGACTGGATTGAACGCCAATTCGGCAGAGCACGCGGGGAAGGGCGGCGTTTTGTCATTTCAGAAGTTAAGCACATCATTCAGTTGGGACAAACTTGGCGAATACCCGAATGCATTTTGCGTTCCGCGCTAAAATTGTTGGGGTATCGGCTAGGTTGGATACACAAGGCCTTGCCGCTGGCCCTGAAGCGGCGCATCAGCATGTTTCCTCGTTATTGGGAGTCTCTGGATCTATCATGACTTTTGAAAACCGCTACGGACGGGTACGGCGGCATTTTCCGGTTCTTGCATATCTTCTAACTCTGGGATTGGTTGCTTGCGGTTCGCCTGCTAAAGTCGGTTTACCGGATGAGGAAGCAATGGCGGAACGGGATTTGCGAAGGATGGATCTTAGTGAATTGCCGGTTCCGGTTACCAGGATCGTAAGCGGGGACACGCTACGTATCCTCAGGCAGTCTCCAACGCCGATTTCAAAAAGCGAACCAACGGTGTTCCTCGTGCGTCCGGACGGTAAGTTTGCTTACCCGAATGTGGGTTTAGTTCAGGCCGCCGGTCGTGCCCCGGAGCAGGTTGCTAACGAAATTACCGAAAAACTGGGCGAAATTTATCGTTATCCATTGGTGGCGGTCAACATTGCTAACGGGTCGGGCAATCGGGTGTTTGTCGGTGGGGCCGTCGCCAAACCCACCAATATTGACGTCAGCGCGCCCACGAGTTTGGAACAAGCAATACTGGACGCCGGCGGATTGCAAGCGGCGGCGGATGGTGAACACGTCGCATTGCTCAGGATAGGCGAGGACAATCTTTACCAAGTTTATTTTATTGACTACGCTCGGTTGCTGGACGACCCCTCCAGGCAAAAGCGTTTATTGTTGCAGCGCGGCGATGTCGTGTTCGCACCGAAATCCGATTTGGGCAACGCGATAGAAGTGGTGGATTTGTATTTCAGACAATTGATTCCGTTTAGCAAGTCCGTCGGCCTCGGGCTGAGTTACTTCAGTTACGGCTACATCCAATAGGCCGCGAATTTTAAAATGAGCACAATTCACGGAAACCGATACCGTTCCATCCAAATCGCCTGGTTGGACGCCAGCCGACCGACCTTAGCCGGCATTGGCGGATCGAGGCGGCGGACTTCGATCTGTGTGGGCGAGAAGGCATTCGAGCAGTTGTTGATCCCACTATTTCCGAAAACCTTACTCCTTGCGCTTTGCCTAAGCGGTATGGGTTTGACTGCTTGTAGTTCACCCAGCCAAATACCACTGCCCGAAGAAATAGCTTCGGATGCCATGGAATTGCAAGTAGCCGATATCAAAGATTTACCCGAATCGGAAACCCACGTCATGGCCGGAGACGTGTTGCAAATCGTCCGGGACATTGCGCCAAGGGTCGAACCTGAAGAAAATACCCGCTTTCAAGTCCGCCCTGACGGGGGATTCTCTTATCTGGACGCCGGTACCGTAGTAGCCGTTGGCCGTACTCCGGAACAAATTGCCGACGATATTTCCAGCAGGCTTGCCAAAATTTATCGTTATCCCAAGGTTACCGTGAACATCATGAGCGCGCCGGGAAACCGGGTACAAGTCGGTGGGGCGGTGCAGAATCCGGTATCGATCGACATTACGACGCCAACCAGCCTCGACCAAGCCATTGTCGGTGCCGGCGGACTACTTTCTACGGCCGATGCTAGTCACGTCGCATTGTTGCGGCTCGACGCAACGAATCGATACAAAGCGTACTTTACCGATTTCGGTCAGCTTTTGGAAATTCAGGCCCAGCGTCGTCCGGTGATGTTAAAACGCGGCGACATTGTGTTCGTGCCCAAATCCGCGTTGGGCAATGCCATCGAAGTCGTGGATTTGTACATGAATCAGTTACTGCCCTTCACCAAATCCATCGGGTTGGGCGCCAGCTACAGTTGGACGCCGGCCAACAACAACACGACAAACGCCGTTAACAATTCCAATGGAAATTAATTTCTGACGCCATGATTGAGATCCGCTCATTTAGAGACATCGCACGGCTATTTTTCATTTTTTACAACGAATTTCGGCTGGCTGTCGTCGTTACGGTTAGCGTGGCCGTACTCGGCGCGTTTTTATTGCCGTCCCGATTCGAGTCCGAAGCGCGGTTATTGGTCAAGCCGGGCCGTGAAACCAGTATTTTGCCGATCGAGTTTGGCGACCGGCAAACCTTGGTGGCGCCCAGCACGCAGCGCGATCCGGTGGTCGACGAAGAAAAAATGCTGACCGGCCGCCCCATCATACGTAAGGTCGCGGAATATTATTTGACCCAGATGGAAGGTCAAGCGCCCCAGGGCTTCTGGAAAACCCTCAAGCATCATATGAAGGAAGCCGCCGGTTGGGTATTGGACAAACTGCGAAGTGGCTTGGTCTCGGTGGGTTTGTCCGAAGACCAAACGCCAGTCGATCGATTGGTCGGAAAATTGGAGAAAGCCTTCGAGGTCACTCACGCCGCCGGTTCGAATGTGATGGAAGTGGGTTTTACCTGGGACGACCCTTATATAGCCCAACAGGTGGTTTCCAAGTGGATTGAGTTTTATCAAGAAGAGCGCGCGCGAGCGCTCGGGGACAAGAGTCTTTACGAATTTTACGAATCCGAGAGCCGGAAATTGGCAAGACAGATCGCCGAAGATAAAAATACGTTGGCGACATTGCTGATGAGCATCGACGGTATCAGCTCCAAGGATAAGTTGGAAGCCATTAGTAACCGCTTAAACAAGTTGAATGCCGAACGGTCTGAAGCCATCGCGGAACAATCCGGCCTGCAAAAAGGCGTAACCAGCGCCAATCAATTGGCGATGGGCTTGCCTAAGGAAGTCACCACTCTGCGGGAATTGAGTTTGAACCCGGTTCGTCAGGATTTGTTGATCAAACTGAATCAAATGCAGGTTGATCGGGTAGAGGCGCTGAAAGTTTATAAGTCTGACGCTCCGCAAATCAACGATCTGGATGCGGCCATCGATTCGCTGAAGGCTCAAATCGATTTGGAAAACCATTCCATCCAGAATATGGAAAATCGCGCGCCCAACGAGTTGTTTACGACATTGCAACGGAATTCCTTGCAAAGCAGTACGCGGGTCCACGAGCTTGCCGCGCGGATTGCCGCATACGACAACGAACTGGCCGAACTGAAAGGCGACTACCAACGCATCTTGACCATGGAACCGGAAATTTCCCGATTGGAACGCACCTTGGCAGAGGCCGAAAAGAGCCATGCCTTGTATTTAAGCAGTCTGGAAAAAGCCCGAATCGACCGAGAATTGGATAAAAGCCGGATCAGCAACATAGCGGTCATTGAGGAGGCTACGTTTAGTCCGGCCAGAGTGTTTCCCAAAAGTTTGACGATACTGCTGGCGGCGTTTCCGGCCGGTATCGCGGTTGGTTTTCTGGTGATTTATCTGAGCTATCTGCTCGACCAGCGCATCCATGACGGCAGTTCGATCGAAACCGCGTTCGGCGTACCGACTTGGTGCTCGATACCGGATCAGCGGGAGGAAGATAGCCAAACCGCGATTTTCGACGCCGCCATTTACCGCTTTTATAGTTTGCTACCCAGGGACAGACTTGCGAACGAAGGATTGACGATAGGCATAGCCTCGGCTAGGCATGGCGAAGGCGTCAGTTTTATCGCCCATGCGTTTCTGCAGGTATTGGCTGACCGCAAAATCGGCGCCCGAATCGCCGTAAACGAATCGGATGTCGCGAAACCCGGCGAAGTCGTGTTGATTGAAGCATCGGCCCTGTCCAGCAACAGAGCGGCATTTCTGATGCTTAGGAATGCCAATTTGATTCTGCTGGTCGTTCAAGCTGGCCAATCAACGGTGCCCGTCATCGAAAATGCGTTGTCGATCCTGAGAACCGCGTTCCAAAAGGTGGACGGCGTGATCGTCAATCGTCGCAGTTATGAGGTTCCGGCCAGCTTATTGGCTCGGTTCGAAAATTTGAAGCGAGCAATCTGATGCGCATAGCTCTGATTTCGCCATTGCCTCCCGAGCAAACCGGCATTGCCGATTACGCGGCCGCGTTCAAAAATGCGCTTGAAGGGCAGGGCGTCACTGTCGACGTGCCTTTTTCCGGGATGGCTATCGCAGGTACGCCGGAAAGCGTGGCCCGGTACATGGCGACAATCGATTGGGCGGTTTATGACGTGGTGCATGCTGAGTTGGGCGGAGGACGGATACGAGAGTTTCTGGCATTGGAATGGCTAGCCGCGCATGCTCCGACGGTGGCGTTAACCGCCACCGTGCACGATCCCGAGCGCTTAATCTGGAAGCCCGCCAGTTTGCCGGGGCCGTTGGCGATGGCGGCCCGACTACCGCGCGCCGTTTATCAAGCCTTGGTATTGCTAGCCGATCCGTTGACGTTAGCGAGGGAGCGGCGCTTGGCGCGGCGTTTGTCGGGAATTGTCACCTTGACCGAAACTGGAGCGCGTTGTTTGGAGCAGCGGATGAAGCTCGCCAGCGGCGCGGTGACGACGATAGCGCACGGCAACTTTACGATCGACGAGCAAGCTCCACCGATAGCGCCACCGGACGGGCCGTTAAAGCTGTTGTATTTCGGTTTTATTTATAAAGGCAAAGGGATCGAGGACTTGATCGATGCGATTGCCTTACTGTTTCGGCAACGACCGGAAGCCCAGCAGAAATTGAGTTTGACCTTGGCTGGCGGAACCGCGCCAGACATCGCATTCGGCGACGATAATTCCTACATTGCCGGGCTGCAACGCCAATTGACGGAAGCGGGCTTGGCGGAAAGCCATGTTCATTGGCAGTTGGATGTGCCGGCTGCCGAGATTCCCCATATCATCCAGGCGCATCATGTGTTGGTGCTGCCTTATAAGGAGTCGAAAAAACTCGCCTTTTTGGGGCGCATGTTGGGCACCAGCGGCGCTTTGTCCTGGGCCAACGCTTGCGGTCGGGGGGTGATCAGCTCCGATGCCCGCGCATTCGTCGAAGAAGTTTCCCATGGCAACGGTGCCGTGTTTCCGCAAGGCGACAGTGTGGCGTTGGCGACCGAATTGGTCAAATTATTGGATCAGCCGGAAACGATTGGCGCGTGGAGCCGCTCGGCGACGGCAATGGGCCAAGCTCGGGCTTGGCCGCGGATCGCGTCTGCCTTCAGCGCGATGTTTAAATCAGTTTCGGGGAAAAGTCATGATTAGCAAATTTTGGCGTTTAATCGGCTTGGTCTTCTTGTTTGCGGGAATGGCGTTTAACCAGCCAAGGGCCGCGGACCTGTATTTGATTCCGCCCAAGCCATTAGTCTGGAAGGATTTCCTGGGTGTTAATGCCCACCTGCTATGGTTCAATGAGGCGCAATACAGCCAACAGTTGAGTCAACTGAAGGCGCTCGGGCTGGAATGGGTCAGGATCGATGTACATTGGGATCGCCTGGAGCCGGAAGAGAAAAAATTTGTGTGGGAACCCTTGGACGGCGTTGCCGATGCGTTGCAACAACAGCAGGTTAAATCGGTTGTTTATCTGGTTGGTTCGGCACCGTTCGCCAGTAGCTCTATTTTACCGTTCGGGCAGTCCGATCAGTATCCGCCCAAGGATGTCAATGTCTTTGCGGATCGGATGGTGACCCTGGCCAAACGGTATCCTGTAGTCAATGCCTGGCAAGTCTGGAACGAGCCGAATTTGCCGGCGTTCTGGCAACCCTTGGCCAGTCCGGACGACTACGGCAAATTGTTCAACGCATCTTACCAGGCTCTGCGCGGCGGCGCTGCGGACAAGACGGTGGTGATGGCCGGCATGGCGTATTACAGTCAAATGCCGTTGCGCAGCGGTTTGATGTTGGAAGAGTTGGCTCAGAAGATCGGTTCGCCGTGGCGAGGATCGATAGTCGCTTATCACCCTTACAGTTTGTCCCCGGAAGGGGACGACCCGAGCGTTGCGGATTTTGTCGTCCGCACCAAAACTCTGAATGCCCGTTTACGCGCTACCAGCCCGCTTGGGATTTGGGCCACCGAATGGGGATGGTCAAGCTATGACGGTCCTAAGGAAGAGCAGGACTTGATCGGCGTGGATGGCCAAGCCGACTATCTATTGCGGCGTTTGGCGTTGATCAGCGCCGTCGATTTCGATCGAGTATTTTTGTTTGCGCTGTCCGACCTGGACGAGCGCGCCAGTTACCGGGATCGCTATTATGGTCTACTGGACCTGAACGGCAATCCCAAGCCGGCCTATACCGCATTAGCCAAATTTCTGGCCATTACCGGACCGCGTCTTAATCCGGGGACCATGCCGAAAGTCAGCAGTTTGCCCAAGGACTTGGCAACGTTCAGCGTCAGTTGGATGAAACCGGACGGCACGCAGTTGTTGATGTTTTGGGCGAAGAATGCCGGCACGATGGAGTTGGCGAATATCCAGTCGGCGACCTTGCATCAACCGCTCAAGCAGACCTCGAAAGCATTAACCGTGAATGGCGGCAAAGTGTCCGTGCCGGTAGCCCAGCAGTTACAAATTTTGGAGTGGCGCTAATCGCTGCGACCTTTAGTCCATGATCGCCTCAGCAAATTCAACGATGCCAGCACTGAAAATATTGTGGACCTTACCGTATCTGCCGTGGCCGACCACCAGCGGCGGGAAGGTGCGCCAGTACCATTTACTGCGTAGCCTGAGTGAGCGCGGCCATCGGATTACCTTGTTGGTGCAAAGCAAGGAGACCTTGTCGGAATCGGCTCGGGAGCAGTTGGAATCGGTCGTCGAAAGATTGATCGTGTTGCCCAGGCGACCGTTGAAGCATCCCTACTCGCTGGCGGCCGCCGCATTCGCTCCTTATCCGTTGCTAACCAGCGTTAACGGACTGGCACCGGCATTGGAGCATCAGTTCTCGCAATTGCTGAAAGAGCCTTGGGATGTCGTCCAGATTGAACACAGTTACGCACTGCAACCCTATTTGCACTCCTTGCGGGATCGTCGGCAAGATTTCGTATTGACCGAGCACAACGTCGAGTCCTCGCTCGGTGCGGCAACCTATCAGCATTTGCCCAAATGGATTTGGCCTTTCGTGGTTTACGATCAATGGCGCTACCGGCGTTGGGAGAAGTCGGCATTGAAGTCGCCGGCCCGTTTGATCGCGGTCACCGAGAGTGATGCCGCCGAGTTGGGTAGAATTGCCGGGCGCGACGTGGACGTGGTGATTAACGGTGTCGATACTCGGGGGTTCGCTGGCGTCGTCCCGGATTTGACTAGCCAGCGTATCTTATTTGTCGGCAATTTCGAGTATCCGCCTAACCGCGATGCGGTGGAATGGTGTCTAAACGACATCATGCCCAAGGTTTGGGCGCGCATGCCGGAGGCGAAGCTTGCGGTCTGCGGTTACGCGATGCCCGAGAAATGGGCCGGACAATGGCCTGACCCTCGCGTGGAATGGTGCGGTTTCGTTAACGATTTGACCTTGGAGCAAGGGCGCTCGGCGGTGTTTCTGGCCGCGTTGCGCGAAGGCGGCGGGTCCAAACTCAAGGTGCTGGAGGCGCTGGCGGCGGGTTTGCCGTTGGTCAGTACCAGCCAGGGCGTGTCCGGATTAAGCTTGCAAGCCGATGTGGAGTATGCGCGCGGCGACGATGCCGACGGTCTCGCGACAGCCTTGATCGACAGTTTGCGCGATCCGGATCGGGCCGGCGACATGGGGAAGGCAGGGCGGCTTTATGCCGCTAATCATCATGACTGGCGAGTTGCCGCCGATCAATTGGAATCCGTTTACCGGAAAATGACCGATGCGCGTAGGAATTGATTATCGTCCGGTGGTGGCGGCTCCGTATTCCGGCATCGCCAGACAGGTGTTGGCCTTGGAGCAAGCCTTGATCGACGGCGGAGCCGAAGTCTTCCGCTTTAGTCCGGCTCCGGCCGACCACCCGTTGCGGCAACGGTTGCTGCGTCCCGATGAGCCTAGCCCAGCCGAAGGTTTGCACCGGCCGCGAGAGCGCCTCAAGTTCGAATGGGCATTCTTACCGAAAGCTGTCGAAGCTCAGTGTTTAGATTTGTATGTCGCGACCGCGAACACCGGCTTGCCGGTCAAACGCGTGGCGGGGACCCGCTACGCGTTACTGTTGCACGACGTGTTTCAATTGACGATGCAAAACTATCATGCGAGCCGCGTTAGAGCGCTGGTTTACCGGTGGATAGACCGTGTAGGGATTGCTCATTCAGTGCGACTGGCCGATGTAATCTGGTCGCCTTCCGCTTTTACCGCCGGCGAAGTTGCGAGATTGTTTCCCAAACAGGCGCGGCGTATTTCCGTATTGCCGAATGCCGTGCCGGCATCGGCGAATGCCGCCGATGCCCTGCCGGATGGTGTGCCCGATCGGTATTGGCTGGTGGTTGGGACGCGCGAGCCGCGAAAAAACATCCCTTGGTTCATCGAAAATTGGCGGCTGGCTAGGAGTAGCGATGCGGTAATCCCGGAATTGGTGTTGGTCGGTCATCCCCAGGATATACCGGCCGACCAGCGCGATTTGCCTGGTTTGATGATGATAAGCGGTTTGAGCGATAGCCAATTGGGGGCGCTTTATGCGCACGCCGATCGCCTTTGGCAGCCGTCGCTGGCGGAGGGTTTCGGCTTGCCGGTCGTCGAAGCATTGGGCCATGGCACGCCGGTGGCTGTCGCGACCGGTTCCGCGCTGGATGAAGTGGCGCCGCCGTCCGCGCCGAGGTTTTCGCCGTTGGACGGCGAGGCCCTGCAAATTATGATGCGGCGTTTGGCCGGCGACGCGCCTAGTCGCGACACCGATAGCGCGAGGCAATGGGCGGCCCGCTACGCCATGCCCGAATACACCCGGCGGGTTTGGGCCTTGGTTGACGACCTGATCAACGCCAACCACTGATGGCCGTACAGGGCAAATTCCTCGCCGTCGCGTTGGGCTTGCTGTTTGGTGGCTTGCTGACGCTGTTGGATCCGGCGAAAACCGTTTTGGCGTTGGTGGCGCTGGCGATGACGATTGCCGTCATGCGTCGTCCGCTGCTGGGCCTGTTGCTGTTTGCGTTCTTCGCCACCTTGATTCCTTATACGACGGTTCAGTTGGGAATACGGATCACGGTGTCCGAAGCCTTGCTGGCACTGACTTGGCTCGGCGTTTTCTGGCAATTGACGATACGCCGCTGCCGCTGGGTAGTCGGCAGCACCGAGCGGCAGCTGATTTGGCTGATGCTGTTTACGACGATTCCGTTCGCGGTCGGGCAACTGACCATCCAGGCCGAGGGTAGCGGACTGGTCAACTGGATACGTTGGCTGATGAACGTTTCGACGTTGTTGTTGGTGCCTATTTTGATCGACGACGATCGCAAGCGCGACAAACTACTCCTTGCCTTGCTGCTGGGGACTTTGGCGATGCTGACGCTGTCGATTTTTTATTTTTTGAAGGATCGCAACGCCAATACTTTCATTCCGGTGTTGGAAAAACTCAAATACGCGCATCCCGAGGCGGTCAAGGACATTTTCTCGGCCAATTTCAGTCGGATGGCTTCGCCTTGGGTGCATCCGAATCTGACCGGTGGCGTACTGGTGTTATTTTTGCCGTTGGCCTATTTCTATGCCCGTTTTCAAAACGGTTGGCGTAGCCTGCTGGGTTGGACGGTGGCGCTGATGGGCGCGGCCGGTTTGTTGTTCAGCATGTCCCGTGGCGCCATTGTCAGTCTGGCGCTAGTCTTGTTGTGGCTGACTTGGCTGCGAGTGCCGGGCGCCGGGCGAATTATCGGCACCGCGACGGTATTGGTCGTCGGCTTAGTGTTGTTTTATCCGCCGCTGCAAGAGCGTTTGTCGACCACCTTTTCGTCCACCAACGCCAGCACCGAAATTCGGATGGACGAGTACCGGCGTTTTCCGGATGCGATGGCCCGCTATCCCTTGGGCATCGGCTTCAAAACCGATCCGCCGCCGCCGAATACCGGTTTGCTCGGCATTTCCAATCTGTGGCTCAATTTTATTTATAAAACCGGCATTCCCGGCATGTTGCTGTTTATCGCGGTAACGGTGGCCTGGTGGCGAGAGATCAAACCCCGCGGTTGGCTGAATCTGTTGAACCGCGAACGGGCGGTTTGGATCGGCAGCAGCGCGGGCTTGCTGTCGGCCTTGCTGACCGGTCTGTTCGATCACTATTACAGTTTTACGATGGTTTTAGTCGCTCTGTTCTGGATGATCATGGCCCTCGGCCTGCATTCGGCGCGGCGCTTGGCGATTGAGGGCGATCCTTTGTTAATTTCCGGACAAAACAGGAGAGACACGCGATGAAACACCGCATTTACCATTCCAACGCCGTTCGCGATCGCTTGCCGGACTACGCCGTAAAACTGGCGGTCGACGCCGGCGAGTTACTCGTGGCCTATGAGTGGATGTTGGCTAACGACGTTGCTTTCGAGGAAGGCGACGCTGACCGTCCGCGGGTGTCGATTTGCTCGGTCAACATTGAAATGCGGATCGAGCAACCGCTGGCGCGGCGGTTTTACGCCTTATTGCGCGATGAAATTCCGACCACCTTCGTGCCGGCCTACGGCATCAATTGGCCGACGTTAAAGGACCGTTGGCTGCGGGCCTGGGAGCAGTGGTACAACATTTTGATCAACAAGATTCCCAGTCACCATCTACGCATCGCTTGGCTGAGGCTGGGGGGCGCTAAGATCGGTAAGGGATCGTCGATTTGGCGGAATACCGAAATTATCGGCGTCGAAAACTTGGTGATCGGCGACGATACCTGCATTGCTTGGCATTGCCAGATCGATGCCCGCGCCGGTTTGATCATTGGTAATCACGTTGCGGTGGCTTCGCACGCCAAGATCATTGCCGGCACCCACGATTTGGAAGCACCGGAATTTTGGTCGGTATCGGCGCCGATTTACATCGAAGACTACGTCTGGATCGCTACCGGAGCTTTGGTTGGGCACGGTGCCAAGATCGGCAAGGGCGCGGTCGTGACCGCCAACACCGTGGTCAGCAAGGAAATCGCACCGTATAAGATCGTCGGCGGTATGGGGGCCAAACCGATGGGCGAACGGCCTCACGATCTCACCTATAAAGTCGGCGGAAAGGGGCTGTTCTGCCTGTTCTACTAAATGCTGGGTTCCACACTGTTATTGACGCTGGCGACGCTGGCCGGCCTGGTCGCCGGCTTTGGTCGGGAATGGCTGTTGATCGCCGATTGGGGGGCGGGCGCCAAGACCGACGCCTTTCTGGTGGCGATGTTTTTACCGGAGGCGATTCGGGTCATGCTTGCCGGCGGCTTATTGTCGGCGGCGATGTTGCCGCTGTGGCAACGCGCGGATACTCAGATTCAGCCGCATTGGTTGAGCGGTCAAATCGCCCATTGGCTAGCGGCCGGTCTTGGTCTGGCGTTGGCGATCGCGGCCGCCGCTCCGCTATTGATCGGCTGGATCGGTCCCGGTTTGGCGGCGGCGGACCGCGAACGCGGCACCGAGGTTTTGATCTGGCTAGCTTTCACGATTCCCGGTTTTCTGACGCAGGCGGTGTTGACGGTGCCGCTGCAAGCCGCCGGCCGTTTTCTACTGTCGGGCTTGGGTTCTCTGTTGTTCAATTTGCCGCCGGTGGTGTACTTGGGGTGGGCCGGTAAACAGGCCGATGAAATTTGGTTGGCGCAGAGTTTTCTGGTCGGCAGTGCGCTGATGGCGCTGGTATTGTTTCCCTCCGCCTGGGGATTCGGCTGGCGGCCTTGGTTGGCAGGCGCGAAAGGCGAGTTTACTCAGGTTTGGCGCCAGCTTTGGCCGTTGTTGCTCAGTAGCGGCGCCAGCCAAGGTTTGGCGTTGTTAGAGCGACTGACCGCGTCGTTACTGGGCGAAGGTTCGGTGACGCTGGTCAATCTGGCACGTAAACTGGTCAATATTCCGCTGATTGCGTTAATGGGTTTGAACCAAGTGCTGCTCGGCAAAATGAGCGGCGAAGGTGAGCAGAGCCGTTTACGTCTGATGCAGCGAGGCTTGTCGATTTGCACCCGGCTGACCTTGTTGCCGGTGGCCGGACTGATGTTGATTTCGCCGTTATTGGTAACGAAATTATTGCCGGCCGGCTTGAGTCAAGGGCCGTTGCCGTTATTGCTGGCCTTGTTTGCGCTGTCCATCGTGTTCGGCAGTTGGAACGCCTTGCTGGCCCGCTATTTTTACGCCGGCGCCGATACCCGCACGCCGTTGTTGTGCGAATTGTCGGGCAGCGGCGTGCAAGCGGTGTTATTGCTGGCCTTGCCCGCTTACCTCGGCATTTGGGGGCTGCCCGCCGCGGTCATGGGCGGGGTGTTCAGTACCGGCGTGTTGCTGGCCGGCAAGGTTTCCAACGGACTGTGGCGGCGACTCGCCAAGCTCAGCCTACTGGCCTTGCTGGTGTGCGGTGCTTGTCTGTTCACGCTGTTTCAGCTCTATCCGGCGCTGGCCGCCACATTGTAGCGTTTCCCATGGCTTCGGCCACACTGTCGGATCAAGTTTCCAACGGTCTAACCTCGGCGGGCCGGCCCATGCATAATCTGACGAAAACGCGGGCGGCGGCGATGCCGTTGACGACGAAGGCGATCGTGATCGGTAACGCGAACCAGGGATGTTGATTGGTGGCGTGCGCGAGTAACAGGTCTTCGCCCAAAAAGGCCGGCGTGATTGGAAAACCGACCAAGCCCAAAAAGCTCAAAAACAGCAGCAAGGACCAGCCGGGTTGGGTTTCGGCCAACGCCCGATACCGGAATGGCATCGCCGCGAAATCTTCGTTGCGCAGTAGGCGTTTCAGGACGAAAATGCCAAGCAGCCAGGACGGTACAATCCCGCTGGCAAACAGCAGGACATCGGGGGCGGCCTCCGGCGTCATCATCCACACCGCCGCGCCGGCCAGTAGGCAGCTTAGCGCAATTGCGTGCCAAACCCGCAGCGGATTGCGGTTTTGACTGAATGCGCCCAGTGTCGCCAATACCATGGCCAGTGAGACCGGCATGGACAAATACGCCGGATCGACGGATTGTTGCAGTTTCGACACCGGAATCAGCGCCAGTACCGAAAATAGCACCAAGTATTTAATCGCCGGCCGCACGGCGTTCGCTCGACTGCCGATGGCCTTCAACGGGTCCCACAAACTCATTCTCACCAGCCGCTCCAGATTGCCTTCCTGCAACGCGAACACGTACAAGGTGTTTTGCAGCACACCCGGCAGGGTGTCGCGAATCGAGTAGGGCAAACGGTCGCGCATCGCGCTGGGTTTGATGACGAAGTCGGTATCCACCGAGCCCTCGACCCTTAACAGGTGAGCGACGATGGACGGCGAGACCAGCAATTGGTAGCAGCGCAAGAAGGCGTTACCGAGAAAATGCATCAAAACCAGAGGTTCCAGACCGAATGCCAGTTCGACGAACATGAAGCCAACCTGGGTAATCGATGCATAGGCGATCTGACCCTTGATGTTGGATTGGGTTTTTTCAGACAAACTGGCGACGACGATGGTCAGCAAGCCGATCGCCAACACGACCAGACGACTCACATAATGGTAGCTCCAGATCGGCATCGTCCGCAGTAGCAAAAACACGCCCAAATGGATGGACAAGGCACCGTAAAATATCGCGCTGGATGGGGTCGGACCTTCCATCGCCCGCGGCAACCAAAAACAAAACGGAAACTGCGCCGATTTGCCGGAAGCGGCGATCACAATCAACCACGACAAAAACAGCAACGAGGCATAGCCGGCCGGCGGCATGGCCGCGTGATCGAACAAGTTGGCCAGCTCGCTGAAGTGTTGGCTCTCGTGAAACAGCAAATGGCTCATCCAGGCGCCCAGCAACAGACCGACGTCGCAAAACCGGTAGATGGTGTAGGCGCGCAACGCATTACGGACCGGTTGCGGCCGATGTCGATAAAAGGCGATCAGCAGAAACGAACAAACGCCGACAATTTCCCAACCGGCGAACAACATATCGATCGAGCCCGACAAAATCACCAGATTTAAACCGAAGCTAAAGCCGAAGATGGTCAGGAAAAAGCGCTTATAGCCGGATTCGCGGTGCAGGTAGACCCGGCAATAGCGGACGATGATCGCGAATATCGCCCAGGCGCAGAACAGATAGGTCGCACCGACCACGTCCAAATAGAACAGTATCGGGAAGTGGTAGTCGCCGCGAGCGTACAGATCGAACCAAACGAATTCGTGATTCGGGAAGCCGTAAGCGGACCATGTCGCCAACAGGGTCAAAACGCACGAGCCCATCAGACGCGCGGTCCAAAGGCTGATTCTGGCGATGCGGTGTTCGTTCGGCGCCGATGCCAGAATCAGCAAAAAGCCGAGCATCGGTAAAAACAGGCTGGCGAGTATCAAGCCATTCATGCGGGTCTCCCAAGCAATTGATGGACCGGTATCGTTTCGGTTTTACCGACGATAATCCGTTCGGAATGCGGCGCGGCGGGCGGCTGTAACGACGCCGGTAGGCGTACGGCTTCCCAGCCCCGCGCCGAGTAATAAAACAGTTCGTGGCTGAGCGGATCTTGGCAGGCAAAGCGTATCCACTCGTTGTCCAGCCATTCCTTCAGATCGCCGATTAAGGCCAGGGCTTGATCGACGATGTCCCGGCGCTGCTCGATCACCATCAGCAGTCGGGCCGGTTCGTGAACTTCGATCATTTGCTGCGGCAGTCCGGTACGCAAGTCGCCCTCGACGCCATTGGCGACGCCCAGCAGGCCGATCACGTTGTGCGGTAGTTTGGTGCCGGCGCCATAGACCGAATTGTCGACGCGGGAAAATAGGTATTCGAGGTTGATGCCGCCGCACACCGGAATGATGGCGCCAAGGATTTTGGCCAGGATTTCCCCTTGCGGGTCACTGTCCGGCACGTAGGAATGCAAAAATGAACGGCGATCCAAAAATAATTGGCGGCTCAGTTCTCGGCGGCCGACCACGCAGTAAAGATTGTTGGAATGGTTGTATTCCGGACGCGGCTCGAAAATCGACGAGGCGCGCGCTACCACGTGGCGGTGGGCCTCCTTATTGGAATGCGATTGCGGTCCCAATTCGAACCAACGGCAGCGTTCGCGGGCGTTTCTGAGCAAGGCATGTTGCATCGCATGCTTGAACGTATGCAGTTTGCTTAGATCGCGGTGCCGGTAGGCGTTCGGATCGAAGTAGCTGATTTCGTCCCGGCTGGTGTTGTGCAGTGCGGCGACGAAATAGGTGTCGTCCGGAATCGAGATGCCCCGTTCGCGCAGAATGTCGCGTACCGACGAATGGTTGGCCATCCAGGCAAAGGCGCGGGCATTCGGCGCGCCCGGCTTGCCGGAGCAGGCGCCGCAATCGTAGGCGGCGAAGTGCGGGTTGTTGACGCTGCTGGAGCCGTGAGCCACGATGACTACCAATGGCGCGAACCCCTGGGTCAGGCCAATGTTACGCAGTAAACCGCCGACTCGGTCGGCCATCTCCGCAAACGAGAAACCCAGCAAATAACCTTCCTCGGTCGGCTCGTCGTTTTCTCGCAATAGGTGCAGATGCGAGTGGGCTTCGACTTCGCTGAGTTGTTGGACCTTGGGAACGCCGGCGCCGGGACGAAACACGTTCCAGGCCAAACGAATCGCGTATCCCAAGCCGATGGTTTGGGTAAATAGCCAGCCCCGAAACATCGAATGCGCCGAGAAATGCATGCCGGCCAGATTTTTGGTTTTGGTTTTGGTTTTTTTCCGGTGTTGATGGGGGGCTTCCTCGCGTATCAAATGCTTGGGGGTGATGACGGCCGGGCATTGGGCGACCGGGTAAACGTCGTCCAAACCCTGATATAAGAAGTCGATGCCGAAAAAACCGGCGGCGCCGAAAGTTTCGATGCTTGGATCGATTTCTTCCAGATGCCGACGCAGCGAGCATTCTCGGTCGTCGATGCAAAACAGGGCCTGGGCGGTCGGGCTGACTTTGGTCGTATTTGGAGTTGCTCGCGTTACCGGCTGGTTGACCAATGCGGCCAGCAACTCGCTGTGCATGGACCATTCCATCGCTTCGTGCCAGACCCGTAAACGCAACGGGATCGCCAAATCGGCAAGCTGGTGTTCGAAGCGCGGTAAGGTGTCCAACTGGGGTAGCTTGGCGATATTGCTAAACTGCTTGCCGCGTTTTTTGGTCAGAAATGCCAGCTCGCAGGCCATTTCGAAAGCGATCAACTGCTTCAACGAAATCGTCCGTTTAGCCAGCAAGGCTTGCGGATTGAGCTCGATCAACCTGACCATGCCGGCCCAACCGGGGTGAGAGAGCAGCAACTCCAACAGATATTGTTCGTACCAGGACTCCGCGCCGACCATGCGTTCGAGGCAATGAGCGATGACGCCGTCCGGCCCTTGATTTAACAATTCGCGCACTTCGGCGATATGAAAAGGATAGAGCGGCAGCAAACTGTTTTGCGTCAAGCGCAGCACGCAATCCCAGAAGCTTTCGCCGTCCTTGGCCAAGGTCCAGCGGCTGATACCTTGGTCGAGAAAATTGCCCAGCAGGCGGAATACCACCGGATGGGCCAACGCGTTCAAATCGACTTCCAGAGCCGTCATCCAATGCGCGCGTATGCCGTGGTTAGCGAGCGAAATCGGCGGATAGTGACTGTGCTTGTCGTCTTCGAACAGGCGTTCCCGTAGCGCGGCGCGTTCGGCCTCCGGGCAATCGCAGTGCGCCAAGGCCCAGTCGATCGCATCGTCGCGAATACGGCCTTGCCGGTAGCGGCTTTGATAATCGGCTAACGGCAAATAGCTGCGGGCGCCAAAGATGCGAGCGGCAATCGCCACGCCTTCATGGAAGGGCTTGTCCTGCACCGCGTGCAGCGTATTGTGGTGGATAAAATCTTTTAGCGGGCCTTGTGTAGGCAGCCAATGGGCTATGTGTTCGATCGCCGCATCCAGATCGAAGCCTCCGGTACTGCCGAGAAGCTGATCGTTTAGCGGTGTAGTGGGTTTGGAAACCGTCATGGGTACATCAACCTCGTATCAAAAGAAAAGAGCCGGCAAACCTGAGTTCCGTGGGTTGCCCGATGCGCGGGTGGGCGACCACGAGTAAGCGGTCCGGTTTACCTCGGGGCATGCCGGGCTTTAATTTAGTAATGCACAAGTCATGCCTGTTCGTAAATCATTGAATCGTAATATCTAATTCGAGAATATCGATAGGCTTCGGTGCAAATCGCCGGGGTGGCCGGTTGATTTCAACCGGACGCCGGCCACAGTTCGGCGGCTTGAATAGACCGCTAGCCAGGCAGCGTTTGTTCGGTTTGGTGCGGCGCGCGCACCGGAATGATAGGGAGCGTTTTCGTATAGCCGTGCAGCGCGCTCTGTTGGCGTGGATTTGAGGGGCGTGGACCGGGCGATTCGCCGGCAATCAGCAAGAGTTTGCACCGCGAGTGGTGCAAATCGCGCGCGTGGTGGATTTCAACCAAGGTGCGTGGTTTTAATAAACCAGCCTGGTCGAATGCCAAGCGATTGGACGCGAGCCAAAGCCGTGCAAACCTAGTATTTGCGGGAGGTTGAGGTGCTTGGCATATTTCTGGCTTAACAAAGGTTTTCCATTAAGCTGAGATTTACCATGTCGCAAGCATCCACTGTAGCTTTACCTAAAACAGGTATACCGGGGTTGGTCGAAAACTGGCGTAGCGATTTGCTGTCCGGTTTTTTGGTGTTTTTGATTGCGCTGCCGCTATGTTTAGGGATAGCGATGGCGTCCGGGTTTCCGCCGATGGCCGGCATTATTTCCGCTATTATCGGCGGCGTGGTGGTCTCGCGGATCAACGGCTCCTATATGACGATCAATGGCCCGGCCGCCGGTTTGATTGTCGTCATCGTCGACGCAGTGCAATCGCTCGGACAAGGCGATGCGATGGCCGGATACCGCTACACCTTGGCGGCCATTGTCGTTGCCAGCGTGTTGCAGGTGTTGCTCGGCGTCTTCAAGGCCGGCAAGCTGAGTGCGTTTTTTCCGTCCTCGGTGGTGCATGGCATGCTGGCCGCGATCGGTATCATCATCATGGCCAAGCAGATTCATACCTTGTTGGGGGTTAAGCCCGAAGCCAAGACCTTATTGGGGACCATAGCGGAAATCCCGCATTCGATCGTCGAAATGAACCCGGAAGTTTCGTTGATTGGTTTGTGCGGATTAGCTTTATTAATCCTGTGGTCTGTCATCAAACAGCCGACTTTGAAAATGATTCCGGCGCCGCTGTTGGTGGTGATGTTGGGTTTGGCCCTGGGCCAGTTTTTCGATTTGGATCATATCCATCAATACCTGTTCTTGCCCGATGCGGAAATTTTGCCGCACCACGAATTTACCGTGGGTCCGGCCTTTTTGGTGGCGGTACCGGAAAACTTCATGTCCGGGTTTTATTTTCCGGATTTTTCGAAAATCGCCGACCACGAATTTTGGATTTCGGTCGTTACGATCTGGCTGGTTGGTAGTTTGGAAAGTTTGTTGAGCGCCTCGGCGGTCGATAAACTCGATCCTTACAAACGCAACTCCAATTTGAACCGCGATTTGGCGGCGGTTGGGGTCGGCAATTTGGTGTCGGGTATGATAGGCGGCTTGCCGATGATCGCCGAAATTGTCCGTAGCTCCGCCAACATTAACAACGGCGCTAAAACCGGCTGGGCCAACTTTTTCCACGGCTTGTTCTTGCTGATTTTCGTCGCCTTGTTTCCGCGCTTGATACACGAAATTCCGTTGACCTCGTTGGCGGCCTTATTGGTATTTACCGGATTTCGTTTAGCCTCTCCGAAGGAATTCGCCAAAACCCTGACCGTGGGCTTGGACAACTTCGCGGTCTTCGTGATCACGATTATCGGCGTGATTGCCACCGACTTGTTGGTCGGCGTGGCAATCGGCATCGTTGTCGAGTTATTGATCCACGTCAGCCGCGGCTTGAAGCCCGGCAATATCTTCTCGATGGCTTACCACGTTAATCAAACCAACGCCGATACCTACCATATCGCGGTCAGCGGCGCGGCGGTGTTTTCGAACTTCATCAGCCTGAAGAGTTTGCTTGCGGATTTTCCGGAAAAACAAAACGTGTTCTTTGATTTGACGGACGTCGATTTGATCGATCATACCGTGATGGAGTTTATCCATCACTACACCGAGGAATACAATCATGCGGGCGGCCGTTGCCAGATCCTCGGATTGGACGATCATCATTCCTACTCGGATCACCACTTGGCCGCGCGCCGAAAATTGAGTGTCTGAGCGGTCTTAACCGGTGGCCGGTCGGCGTGTGAGCCGGCCGCCGACACCACCTCGAATAATCACCTTTTCCGCCTAAGGCGCAGTCATGCAGCCCAGGCCGGAGGCATGCCCGCGAGACGGGTATTGAAACTTTAGTTTTGTCGTCGGAGGACCGAAATGACATCGAATCGATTGATATTGGCAACGCTTACGGTAACCGCGTTTTTCGTCGCCGGACCGGGTATCTCCAGCGCGCAAGCCGGCGAGTTGGCCGAGGATACCGGGGCCTGGTTGCAAATGGTTGGCGAAGGCAGTCTGAAAGCCGTCAACCCGGATTTGGAAAAGGCCAGAGTTTGGGTGGAAGGTCAGACGCGTTTCGACGGTAACTGGGAGCACTGGTACCAAGGCATGGTGCGCGGCGCGCTGGGCTACTCGTTGAGCGATCGCGCCACGATTTGGCTGGGCTACACCTGGCTGCCGACCCAAAACCAAAACAAGCCGTACATCGCCCAACAGGATTTCTGGCCGGCATTCCGTTACGTGCTGCCGACCGACATCGGTACTTTTACCTTCAGGACCATGTGGGAAAGCAACTTCCTGCGCGGCAACCAAGTCCGCGAACGTCCCCGGCAAATGATCAAATTCGTGCATCCGTTCGAGTTCGAGCCGCGTTTTAGTCTGGTGGCTTGGGACGAAGCGTTTTATCGGGTCAACACCACCGATTGGGGCGGCAAATCCGGTTTCGATCAGAACCGGGTATTCGCCGGGTTTGGGTGGAATTTCAACAGTCATGTCCGTACCGAAATCGGCTATATGAATCAATATCTGGAAGATGCCAAGCACGTGAATATGACTATGCACCATTTAGGGATGGCTTCCGTATTTATTAATTTTTAATGGCTTTGATGTCGTTTATTAAAAGATAAACGGGGGTGGCCTGTTTATACCAGCTTTAGTTCCGTCACTGTTTTAGAGAGTTGTTGATAATAATTTTATAAAATTGGAAAGGCGTTGATTTTTGTCGGCGCTTGGGATTTTATTTGCTTTTTGTATTTATAACTTGTTGTTTTTAACGTAAATTAACGTATTTTTTAATATTTGATTAATCTTGGCTTGGCTATAATTTAAACTCTATTTTAATGGAGTTACTTATGGAAAAACATATTATAACGAGACGATTGATTCGGCGTTTCTTTTGGTTGTTTTGTTCGGTTTTGTACTGGGGTTTCGTCGGTCAAGCGCAAGCCCTGCCGAGTTTTGCCAGGCAAACCGGCATGGCCTGCGCGATGTGTCATACGCAAGCTTTCGGTCCGAATTTGACGCCTTACGGCCGGCAATTCAAATTAAATGGTTACGTGTGGGGTAACAACGATTCGGCCATCAGCCGTTTCGGCGGCATGGCCGTCGGTTCGCTGACCAATACCAAGCGCAACGATAGCGATATACCCGCCGACCCGGTATTGGCGCGGCGCGACTTTAACAGCAACAACAACCTGGCGTTAGATCAGGCCTCGTTGTTTTACGGCGGAAAGGTTTACGGCAACATGGGCGCTTTCGTGCAGTTTACCTACGATGGCGTGGCCAGTCGTTTCGCGTTGGACAACACCGATATTCGGATTGCCGACGAAGCGGATTGGCTGGGGCGCAATTTTGTCTACGGCGTGTCGTTCAATAACAGTCCGACCGTTCAGGATTTGTGGAACACCACGCCGGCTTGGGGATTTCCGTATTCCGGATCGCCGTTGGCGCGTACGCCCGGCGCCGAACCGGCGTTGGCCGCACTGGGCGGTCAAATCGGCGGGGCAACCTTGTACAGCATGATCGACGATACGGTTTTCCTCGAAGCCGGTGCCTATACCAGTTTTGCCAAGTACGCCCAAAAAGGTATGGGGCAGTGGGACGACGGCGCGGTCAAAGTGGATGGCGGAGCGCCGTATTGGCGGATCGGTTTGCAAAAAGATTGGCAAGGCCACTATATATCGTTGGGGCATTTCGGCTTCAGGGCCAACGTTCAGCCCGACCCCACGTTGACGGTCAGCGACCGCTACACCGATTTGGGCGTGGATTTTAATTACCAATACTTGGCCAACCCCAAGCATATCTATGAATTCAAAGCCAGCTACATCCGCGAATCTCAAGATCTACTGGCCAGCGCGGCCGCGGCATCCGCGGCACAGCGCAACCAGCAATTAGGCTTTTTGGGCTTGAACGGCGCTTACACCTTCGAGCAAACCTACGGCTTGACGGTTGGATACAACCATATCCACGGTAATCAGGACGCGGTGTTGTACGAAGCATCGCCGAACAGGCGGCCGAATTCGGACTACTTTACCTTCGAGTTGAATTACATCCCGTTCGGTAAAACGGCGGGTGTTGCCGAGTCCTACTTGAATCTGCGTTTCGCGGCCCAATATGTGGCTTACACGCGTTTCGACGGCGGCGACAAGAATTACGACGGCTCGGGACGCAACGCCAGCGACAACAACACCTTGTATTTCAATACCTGGTTAAGTTTTTAAAGTCGTCCTTAAAGACCTCGATAAACCTCGTGGCTCCCGCTTGACCGGCACTTTGCGTGCCGGTCTTTTTTTGCCAAGTTAAACTATCCATCCAATCAATCTCCGAGGGATCGCATGGGCAAGCAATACACCCGTTTCAAGGATATTTCCGTCAGCGAACGTATCCTCAACACCGTGTTTTTATTGACGATAGGCCTGGGCTACCTGATGGCCCTGGTCAATATGTACTACACCCACCAGGGCCGCGACGGCAAGCGCGGCTTGTCGATCGACGACATCGTCATCATGTACCACGGTTCCAACAGCCAAACCCGCCTGGGCGCGGCGATCAACGGCATCATGGAACCTAACCTGAAATACAAGAGCGACAAGGAAGTTATTCAAAAATGGATACAGGACGGCGCGGAAAAGGACGGCTACGACGAAAAAATCGCGCCGATTCTGAACCGCGATTGCGTGCATTGCCACAATCCGGCCGCCAATCCGTCGCTGCCGGATTTGACCACTTTTACGGGCGTCGCCGAAGTTGCCCACACCGGCGGCGCGTCGATTCCCGCCTTGGTCAGGGTATCGCACATCCATTTGTTCGGCATCGCCTTCATCCTGTTTTTCATCGGCAAGATCTTTTTATTGTGCGACATGAATATTTACGTCAAACGGATCGCGGTGGTGATTCCGTTCGTCGCGATGCTGCTGGACGTCGGCTCCTGGTTCGTCACCAAACATGTCCGCGAGTTCGCTTACGTGGTGGTGCTGAGCGGCGCGCTGATGGGCTTGTCGATGGGCGTGCAAATCCTGCTCAGCGTGTATCAAATGTGGTTTTACCCCAGGGACTGACGGGTGATCGACGTTCACGTTACGCCGGTTAAGCCTTGTCCGGCCATCCTAATCAGCGCGCCGGCGTCCGGTCAGGGTAAAACCACGGTGACGGCCGCGCTGGCCTATTACCATAGGCGGCTTGGTCGCGAGGTGCGGGTATTCAAAACCGGGCCGGACTTCATCGATCCGCAGATTTTGGCCTTTGCATCCGGACACCCGGCCTATCAGCTCGATCTGTGGATGATGGGCGAGGCCCACTGCCGCGAGTTGCTGTATCGCGCGGCCGGCGAAGCCGATTTGATCCTGATCGAAGGGGTGATGGGTTTGTACGACGGCGACAGCAGCAGCGCCGATCTGGCCCAAACGCTTGCTGTGCCGGTCGCGGCGGTGATCGATGCTCACGGCATGGCGCAAACCTTTGCGGCGGTCGCTTACGGCTTGGCCCACTACCGGCCGGGCTTGGCCTTCGCCGGCGTCATCGCCAACAAGGTCGGCAGCGCCGGCCACGCCAATCTGCTGGCCGAAGCCCTTCCGGACGACATGCCGCTGCTGGCGGCGATGCTCGGCGCCGCTTCGGTCGGTTTGCCAGAGCGTCACTTGGGCTTGCACCAAGCCGGCGAAATTGCCGACCTCGATCAGCGCTTGGCCCGCGCCGCCGACCTGCTCAGCGATTGCCGCTTGCCCGATCCGGTGGCGTTCGCCGAGGTCACGAGCGAGCCGCCGCCGCGCCTGTTGGCCGGCCGGACCATTGCGGTCGCTAGGGACGCGGCCTTTTCGTTTCTCTATCCGGCCAACCTGGACTGCCTGCAAGCCTTGGGCGCAACCTTGACCTTCTTCTCGCCGCTGGCCGACAGCGGCTTGCCGGCGGCCGACGCCGTTTACTTGCCCGGCGGTTATCCCGAATTGCATTTGGCTGAACTGGCCGGCAACCAGGCGATGAAGCAGGCCTTGCGCCAGCATCACCAAGCAGGCAAGCCGATGTACGCCGAATGCGGCGGCTTTTTGTATTTGCTGGACAGCCTGGCCGACCGCGACGGCCAGGCCGCCGAGATGGTCGGCCTGTTGCCCGGCCAGGCCCGGATGCAGACCCAACTCGCTAATCTGGGCATGCACAGTCTGGAACTGGAGCACGGCGAAATACGCGGCCACAGCTTTCATTTCTCGACCTTGCAAACCTCGCTGGCGCCGCACACCCAATCCACTACCCGCCGCCATCACGGTCAAGCCGAAGCGTTTTACCGGGTCGGCCGCTTGCAAGCCTCCTATCTACATCTGTATTTTCCGTTCAATCCATGCCAGGCGGCCGCGCTGTTCGCCTGAGCCGGCCGCGAGAAAAGCTGTTTCGAGGCCCCGGCCTATGGGATAATCGCCGGCTTTCAGTAGCCAAACCAAGGCAGGCAACAATGGACGAAAACAAGAAAAAGGCGCTGGGCGCGGCGCTGATCCAAATCGAAAAACAATTCGGCAAAGGCTCGGTGATGCGGATGGGCGACGTCGCCGCGACCCGCGACATCGAAGTCGTTTCGACCGGCTCGTTGTCGGTCGATATCGCGCTGGGCTGCGGCGGTCTGCCGCGCGGCCGGATCATCGAAATCTACGGCCCGGAATCGTCCGGTAAAACCACGTTGACCCTGCAAACCATCGCGCAAGTGCAAAAATTGGGCGGCACCGCCGCCTTCGTCGATGCCGAACATGCGCTGGACCCGGTTTATGCCCAGAAAATCGGCGTCAACATCGACGATCTGCTGGTCTCTCAGCCGGACACCGGCGAGCAGGCCTTGGAAATCACCGACATGCTGGTCCGTTCCGGCGCGGTCGATATCGTGGTTATCGACTCGGTTGCGGCGTTAACCCCGAAAGCCGAAATCGAAGGCGACATGGGCGACTCGCACATGGGTTTGCAAGCACGCCTGATGTCGCAAGCCTTGCGCAAACTCACCGCCAACATCAAGCGCTCCAACACCCTGGTGATCTTCATCAACCAGCTGCGGATGAAAATCGGCGTGATGTTCGGCAACCCAGAAACCACCACCGGCGGCAACGCGCTGAAATTCTACGCCTCGGTGCGCATGGACATTCGCCGCATCGGCGCGATCAAGAAAGGCGACGAAGTGATCGGCAACGAAACCCGTGTCAAGATCGTCAAAAACAAAGTCGCGCCGCCGTTCAAGCAAGCCGACTTCGAAATTCTGTACGGCGAAGGCGTGTCCTTCTTCGGCGAATTGGTGGATTTGGGCGTCGAATTCGGCTTCGTCCAAAAATCCGGCTCGTGGTACAGCTACAACAACGACAAAATCGGCCAAGGCAAGGACAACGCCAAGCAATTCCTGCGCGAACACCCGGAGGCCGCCGCCGAATTGGAAAAAGCCATCCGCGAAAAAGCCTTCGTCAGCCGCGTGACCAACGCCCCAGCGCCGGCCGACGACGAAGACGCCGAGTTCAACGACGCCGACTAACTCCGTCGGCTGAGCGGAGCCGAAGCCGAGCGGAATCGAAGCCGGGCGGAATCGAAGCCGGGCGGAGTCGGGTTGGCTGGCCGCGGCGATCGCTTCGACTCCGCTCAGCGAACGTGGCTCCGCTCAGGGAACGGCGCGTCCGGCTTAACGCAGTTCGCCGCTCAACTCGGCGAACCTAGCCGAATCTTTGGGGGGTACTCAATGCCTTACCTGTATATTTTGCAATGCTCGGACGGCAGCTATTACACCGGCAGTACCTGGGATTTGGAGCGCCGCTTGTGGGAACACCAAAACGGCTTGGGCGCCAAACACACCGCAACGCGATTGCCGGTCCAATTGGTTTATTGCGAGATGTGCGAGCGGATTGAAGACGCTTATATCCGGGAAAAACAGATTCAAGGCTGGAGCCGCAACAAGAAGCGGGCGCTGATGGCGGGTGACAGCAATTTATTGCATCGATTGGCCGAGTGCCGGAATGCGAGTCATAGCCAAAACGCTGGCTTCGACTCCGCTCAGCCAACGGTCCCTGACTCCGCTCAGCCAACACACCCCGAGTAGCCAGCAATACCCGGCACCGCGCAGCCAACGATTCCCGAGCAACTTGAAACACCCGACTCCGCTCAGTCAACGACTCCCGAGCAACCTGAAACACTCGGAGCCGCTCAGTCAACGGGTTCGGAGCAACCTGAAACACCCGGCACCGCTCAGCCGACGGGTTCCCAGCAGCCTGAAATACAGCGTGCCTTCTAGCTAACCGGTTCGAAGTGACGTGAAACGCCGGGTTCAGTTAAACCAGTGAGGTCCAAGCAATCTGAAATATGGGGCTCCGTTGAGCCAATGAGGCTTGAGCGACCAGCGAGTTTGATCTCCGATGAACCTATCAGCATCAAGCGACCAGCAAGTTTGAGATACATTGAGCCAATTAGATCAGAGCGATCTGCAAGTTTGCGCGCCGTTCAGCCAATGAGATTCGAAGGAGCGGCAAGTTTGTGATCCATTGAGCCGATGAGGTCCAAGTGATCAGCAAGCTTGGGCTCGGTTGAGCCGATCAGGACCGAGCAACCAGCAAGATTGGGGGCTGCTCAGCCAGTGGGGCGCGAGAGCCACCTGAAGTTTGGATCCCGCTCTGCCGTCGAGGTCTGAGCGACCTGAAAAGCTGGATTCCGCACGGCTAACGGGCGGAGAGCGTTGCGGAGTGTCGGAAGACCGAAACTGAATCGGCGTGCAGTCGGAGAAGCGCGGATAGCAGCAGGCGGCGTAGGCGTGACTTGCTCGATAGGCTAGCGGAAGCGCGCCGACTTGAGCACGCGGTACAGGTTGGTTTTGGTTGGCCTTGATTGGGCCTGATTGGTCCTGGTTGGGGGCGTTCCCTGGTTAGAGCGCCGTTCCCCGGTTAGAGCGCCGTTCCCTGAGCGGAGTCGAAGGGAACAGGCCACCCCAATGACAGCACCAATCCCGCAAGCCAGGCGATTTTCCACCCCGCAAGCAACGCATCGCCCGGTCTTGCGGTCGCGCCGGTTTTCCGAGATAGTAATCGACCGGAACCGCAGCGGCCGAACAACCCAGCCGCTTTTGCCAACGCTACAACGATAGGGAACGAGGACCCGGTGCCCGACATATTTTTAAGCTACGTGCGCGAAGACAAGGAGCAAGCGCAACGCCTGGCGCAAGCCTTGGAGCGCCAGGGTTGGTGCGTGTTTTGGGACCGGTCGTCGATTCATATCGGCGAGGATCTGGACGAGGTGATCGAAAACGCTATCGAGCAATGCCGTTGCATGATCGTCGGCTGGTCGCGGCTTGCCAAGAAATCCGACTGGGTGCGCGGCGAAGCCACGATAGGCCGGGAGCGCCGCATATTGTTGCCTCTGAAGTTCGAAACCGTCGAGCCGCCGATCGCTTTTCGCAGCTTGCATACCGAGGATTTCTCCGATTGGCGCGGCGAAGAGGCTAGCAGCGAGTTCCAGGCCTTGTGTAAATCGGTCAGGCGTTTGCTTGGCGAACCTGCGCAATTCTCGCCGCCCGCCGCCGACCTTGCCAAAGCCGTTGAAACTAGCCCACCGTTAATCCAGGCTAACCGGTTGGTCACCGAACCCGAAATGATCATAATCCCCGCCGGCTCGTTTGCGATGGGCGGCGATCAATACGACAACGAAAAGCCAATTCACACCGTGACCTTCGCCAAGCCTTTCAAGTTGGGCAAATACCCAGTGATGTTCGTCGAGTACGACGTCTTTGCCGAACAAACCGGGCGTGCCAAGCCCGAAGATTTAGGCTGGGGACGCGGACGGCGACCGGTGATCAATGTTACTTGGCAAGACGCCGCGGATTATGCCGCCTGGCTGCGAGAAACGACCGGCAAACCCTACCGGCTGCCTAGCGAAGCGGAATGGGAATATGCTTGCCGCGCCGGCAGCCGCGGCGAGTTTTTCTGGGGCGACGATGCGGGCCTGGCTAAACACTATGCCTGGTTCGACCAAAATGCCGGCGGCACAATCCAAGAGGTTGGGCTAAAGCTCGCCAATCCTTACGGTCTGCACGATATGGTCGGCAATGTCTGGGAATGGCTGCAAGATGGTTGGTACGAAGACTATCAAGGCGCGCCGATCGATGGCTCGGCCTGGATAGGGGGCTACGGCGGCCGGCGAGTGATCCGGAGCGGTTCCTGGGGCAATAGCATGGCCTCTCTCCGTTCGGCTCACCGCCTCTGGAACAGTCCGGAATACCGATTCAACTTCCTCGGCTTCCGTCTAGCCCTGGACTTACCCTAAGCCCTTTGTCCTTTTACCCTTTGCGGTTTTGGTTTTTGCGTTGTCGAGCGGCCGTCAGGCCTCTCGCGATTTTTTAGCGGTCGGCCGGGTCGTCGAAGGCCGCCGCCGTCAGGTCTTCCACTTGGGCGATCGCCGCCAACGCTTTTGCGTAAATCAGCAAATCCAGTTGCAGCGCTTTTAATTCGTCGCGGAACTCCCGGCAATGCTGGGGTTGTTCGAAGGCGCCGGCCAAGGCCAGTTTGTGCCATTTCGCGGTAAACGGCCGGACGACTTGGTTTAAGACCACGATCGCCACCTTGCTGAATTGCTCGCAGTTGCGGCCCTGGCGGCGCAGAATCTCGCGGGTGATGCCGAACAGGCTGTGCACGCTGTTCAGCGCGGCTTGCTCGTCGCCGTCGCGGTCCGGCAAGGGCTGGGTGACGACTCGGGTCAGCAGTTCCACGTACAGTTCCCAGGCCGCGTCCCGGTCGGCGGTTTGTGCCTGCCATTCCGATTCGAAAAAGCCGGCCGTCAGCTTGATCTTGGTCAAGCCCCATTGTTCGAACCAATCTTTCAGCTTCATCAACCGCCTCCCGAAGTTTGCTAGTGCGATTATAGCCGCTGCCCGGTCGCCGCGCCCGCGTGCATCGGGCCGGTATGCCGGTTTAAGGGGGCGGATATCTGTGTGATAATGTCCGCATTTTGCGGCCCGCGCCGAATGACGGACGAATCGATAGCCAACTCGCTGGAACGCCGCCAACGCATCGAAGCCATCTGCGTGCGCTTGCTGGCGCGCCGCGAGCACAGCCGCCGCGAGTTGCTGGACAAACTGGCGATGCGCGGTTTCGAGCGCGACGAGGTGGCGGCGGTGATCGACGATTTGAGCCGTCAAAACTGGCAAAACGACGCGCGCTACGCCGAATGTTACATCCGCGAGCGGATCGCCAAGGGTTACGGACCGCTGCGAATCGCTTACGAATTGCAGCAGCGCGGCATCGCCGACGCCGATCTGGATGCGCAAGCCGAGGAACAAGGCGGTTGGCTGAACCTGGCCTTGGATGTTTATGCAGGCAAATACGGCGATGAAACCTCGCTGCCGCCCAACGAATGGGCCAAACGCAGCCGGTTCTTGCAACAACGCGGCTTTAGCGGCGAGACGATTAAGCGGGTGTTTGTGGTGTTGAAGATTAAAATGCGGAGTTTTTGACTCCGAATAGTGAAGCGATACCTTTCGCACTTCAAATTTCTGCGCATCCGCTCCCTCGCCATCCGGGAGAGGGACGGGGTGAGGGTATCAAAAAACCGAAATTTGAAGAGCGATGGTAATAGCTCGGATAACGGAAGTTGGTAACTAAGTACGACCGTATGTTGTTGCATTAAAGGATAGAGAATATGAAAGTGACGCTACCATTAAATGAAATGTCGGTCGCCGAGAAAATTGCCGCGATGGAAGCTTTATGGAATGACTTATCCATTCAGGCCGCTGAATATTCATCTCCTGATTGGCATGGTGAAATATTGATGGAGAGAACGCGTTTGGCGAAAGCCGGCTTGGTGGGGTTTACCGATTGGGACGAGGCAAAAAAGGAAATTCAAGATAGGATTCGATGAAAATTCGCATCTTTGACAATGCCAAGTTTGATTTGTTGGACGGTTTCGAGTTTTACGAACGACAGCAAAAGGGTGTCGGTCAGTACTTTTTAGACTCGCTGTCTGCTGATATCGACTCTTTGGCGCTATATGCCGGCGTGCATCCCAAAAAGTTTGGCGATTTTTATTGGCTGTTGGCCAAGCGCTTCCCCTATGCGATTTACTATACCTTCGATAGCGAGTTTGTTTCGGTTTTTGCGGTATTGGATTGTCGCCGCAATCCGACCAATATTCAAACCCGATTGGACAATGAGCGACATGGGCGGCAGAGTCAATGATCGCGTAGCCGTTGAATTTGTAACGTTGAATCATATTAGCGAGCCTTAGATTAGTCCTCGGGTAAACCTCGAAAGGCTAAATGCGAGAATCAAACTCGACCAACGAACGAATATTTTTGAAGAATATAAACATTAACGACCTAACCACCATGAAAAACATGACCAGCGCCGAAATCCGCGCCGCCTTTTTGGAATTCTTTCGCCAACGCGGCCATGCCGTGCGTCCATCCAGCAGCTTGGTGCCGGGCAACGATCCGACCCTGCTGTTCACCAATGCCGGCATGGTGCAGTTTAAGGACGTGTTTCTGGGGAGGGAGAAAGTCGACTTTAGCCGCGCCGCGACCAGCCAGCGTTGCGTGCGGGCCGGCGGCAAGCATAACGATCTGGAGAACGTCGGCTATACCGCTCGCCACCATACCTTCTTCGAAATGCTGGGCAATTTCAGCTTTGGCGATTATTTTAAGCGCGACGCGATCCATTTTGCCTGGGACTTTTTGACCCAGGAAATGGGCATACCGCCGGCCAAACTGTGGGTGACGGTGTTCGACGAAGACTCGGAAGCCGAAGCGATCTGGCTGGAAGAGGTCAGAATCGACCCGACTCGCTTCTCGCGGATCGGCGCCAAGGACAATTTCTGGGCTATGGGCGACGTCGGCCCGTGCGGCCCGTGCACCGAGATTTTTTACGACCACGGCGAGCACGTGGCCGGCGGCCCGCCGGGCAGTCCGGACGACGACGGCGACCGTTATATCGAGATTTGGAATTTGGTGTTCATGCAATACGAGCGCGACAAGGACGGCAACTTGACGCCGCTGCCGGCGCCGTCGGTCGATACCGGCATGGGCCTGGAGCGCATCGCGGCGGTGATGCAGGGCGTGCACAGCAACTACGAGATCGACATTTTCCAAAATCTGGTCAAAACCGCCGCCGCATTGGCGGGCACGACCGATCTTTCCAACAGCTCGTTGCGGGTGATCGCCGACCACATCCGCTCGTGCGCGTTTCTGGTGGCCGACGGCGTGTTGCCGTCCAACGAAGGTCGCGGCTACGTGTTGCGCCGCATCGTCCGTCGGGCGATCCGCCACGGCTATCGCCTGGGCATACAGGACACGTTCTTCTACAAATTGGTCGCGCCGCTGGCCGCCGAAATGGGCGAAGCCTATCCGGAATTGGTCAAGGCGCAAGAACAGGTCGAGCGGGTGCTCAAGAAGGAAGAAGAGCGTTTCGCCGAAACACTGGGCCAGGGCATGCGCATCCTGGAAAACTGCGTCGCCAAGCTGGATGGTCATGTGATTCCCGGCGACGTGGTGTTCTTGCTGTACGACACCTACGGTTTCCCGGTGGATTTGACCGCCGATTTTGCCCGTGAGCACAACTTGAGCGTGGACCATGCCGGTTTCGAGATAGAAATGAGCGCCCAGCGCGACCGGGCTCGGGCCGGCGGCCAGTTCGCGGCCGATTACGACCAGGACATTCGCCACGACAGCGTCACCGAATTTACCGGCTACTCGCATTTGGACGGCTCGGTGCAAGTCATCGGTCTGTTTAAAAAAGGCCAGCCGGTCGAAAGCCTGGAAGTCGGCGACGAAGGCGTCGTGATTCTGGACCAAACCCCGTTCTATGCCGAGTCCGGCGGTCAGGTCGGCGACAGCGGCGTGATCGAATGCACCGGCGGCAGCTTCGAAGTCAGCGACACCCAAAAGCAGGGCGGCCAGTTGTTCCTGCATAAGGGCAAAGTGGTCAAAGGTGTGATTGCCGAAGGCATGGCTTGCGAAGTCAGCGTCAACGCCGACATCCGAAAATCCACGGAACGTAACCACTCCGCGACTCACTTGCTGCACGCGGCCTTGCGCGCGGTGTTGGGCGAACACGTCGCCCAGAAAGGTTCGCAGGTCAATGCCGAACGGCTGCGTTTCGACTTCTCGCATTTCGAGCCGATGAGCGCCGCACAAATCGCCAGCGTCGAGCGCATCGTCAACGAACAAATCCGCGCCAATAACGCCGTCTGCGCGCAAATCATGGCGAAAGACGAGGCGGTCAAGGCTGGCGCGATGGCATTGTTCGGCGAAAAATACGGAGACGAAGTGCGGGTGTTGACGATGGGCGATTTCTCGACCGAGCTGTGCGGCGGTACTCACGTGCAACGTACCGGCGACATCGGTCTGTTCAAAATCGTTGGAGAAACCGGCGTTGCCGCCGGCGTCCGCCGTCTGGAAGCAGTGACCGGCCAAGGCGCGTTGGAATGGATCGCCCATCGCGAGCAAGCCTTGCTCAGCATCGCCGGCCTGCTGAAAGCCGCGCCGGATAAAGCCGCAGACAAAGTCCATCAGTTGCTGGAAAAAACTCGCGGCCTGGAAAAAGAGCTGGAAAAACTCAAATCCAAACTGGCCAGCTCGGCCGGCGACGAGATGACCAGCCAGGCGGTCGACGTCAACGGTGTCAAGGTTTTGGCCGTCAAACTCGACGACGTCGATCCGAAAGCTTTGCGCGATTTGGCCGATCAGTTGAAAAACAAGCTGGGCAGCGCCGCGCTGGTATTGGCTGCCGTCAGCGGCGATAAAGTCAGCCTGATCGCGAGTGTTTCCAAGGATGCGATGGACAAGGTCAAGGCCGGCGAGTTGGTCAATTTCGTCGCCACCCAAGTCGGCGGCAAAGGCGGCGGCCGGCCGGATATGGCCCAAGCTGGGGGTAACGATCCATCTAATTTGGGCGCGGCGTTGGCGGCGGTGCCGGATTGGGTCAAAACCAAACTCGGATAAATCAAGCGGCGGACTTTAGGGTTCGCCAAGAAATTCGATTTCAAAAAGCCAATAAGGTTAAGAAAACATGGCATTGTACGTCTATAAGTTTGGCGGCACTTCCGTTGGTACGGTGGAACGTATCAAGGCGGTGGCCGAGAAAGTTAAAGCAGCCCACGACAAGGGCGATCAAATCGTCGTCGTGGTGTCGGCGATGAGCGGCGAAACCAACCGTTTGGTCGCGCTCGCCAAGGAAGTGCAGGTGCAACCGACCGACCGCGAGTTGGATGTGTTGTTGTCCACCGGCGAGCAAGTGACGATCGCGTTGTTGGCGATGGCCTTGCACCACGTGGGTGTCGAGGCTAAGTCCTATACCGGTCCGCAGGTGCGGATTCTGACCGACAGCGCTCACACCAAAGCACGGATTCGCGAGATCGACGAAGCCAATATCCGCGCGGATCTGGACGCCGGCCGGGTCGTCGTCGTCGCCGGATTCCAGGGCGTGGACGAGGACGGCAATATCACCACGCTGGGCCGCGGCGGCTCCGATACCACCGGCGTGGCATTGGCGGCGGCATTGAAAGCCGACGAATGCCACATCTATACCGACGTCGACGGCGTGTACACCACCGATCCGCGCGTGGTACCGAAGGCCCGCCGGCTGGACCGGATCACCTTTGAGGAAATGCTGGAAATGGCCAGCCTGGGCTCGAAGGTCCTGCAAATCCGCTCGGTCGAGTTCGCCGGCAAATACAATGTCAAATTGCGCGTATTGTCTTCGTTCATGGAAGGCAACGGCACCCTTATTACCTACGAGGAATCAGAAATGGAAAAAGCGTTAATCTCAGGTATTGCCTTCAATCGCGACGAGGCGAAACTGACGTTGACCGGCGTACCCGATCTGCCGGGCGTGGCGTCGAAAATCCTGGGACCGATCGCCGCCGAAAACATCGAAGTGGACATGATCGTGCAAAATATTTCCGCGCACGGCACCACCGACTTTACCTTCACCGTCAACCGTAATGATTTTGCCCGCGCTCAAAAAGTCCTGGAAGGCTTGCGCGTCGAACTGGGCGGCAATACTGCGGTAATCGGCGATAACACGATTGTTAAAGTGTCCATCGTCGGCGTCGGCATGCGCTCGCACGCCGGCATCGCCAGCACCATGTTCAAGGTGCTGGCGGACGAAGGCATCAATATTCAGATGATTTCGACCTCGGAGATCAAGATTTCGGTAGTCGTCGACGAGAAATATCTGGAACTGGCGGTGCGTGCGCTGCACACCGCGTTCGGGCTGGATCAAGAATAAGATAAGGTTGGTCCGGGCCGTTTCGGTCCGTGCTCTGACAGAGCAAACACCGAGAGTAGGGGCGGCAAACGCCGCCCCTACACACCGCAATCAATGCGGCATGGTTACGCCGCGCAACTCGTAAAACTCCCTGACGAATTCGTCGAAACGGCCGGCTTCGATCGCATCGCGAATGTCTTGCATCAATTCCAGGTAGTAATGTAGATTGTGGATGGTGTTCAGGCGCGCGCCGAGCATTTCCTTGCATTTGTCCAGATGCTTTAGGTACGAGCGCGAGTAATTGCGGCAGGTGTAGCAGTTGCAATTCTCGTCCAGCGGCCGGGTGTCGAACTGGTATTGCTGATTGCGGATTTTAATGACGCCGCAGCGGGTAAACAGATGGCCGTTGCGGGCGTTGCGGGTCGGCATCACGCAGTCGAACATGTCCACGCCGCGCCGTACCGCTTCCACCAAATCCTCCGGCGTGCCGACGCCCATCAAGTAGCGCGGCGTATCTTGCGGCATATTCGGCATGATCGCGTCCAGCGTCGCCAGCATTTCGTGCTTGGGTTCGCCGACCGATAGGCCGCCGATTGCATAGCCGTCGAAGCCGATTTGTGTCAAACCGTTGATCGACTCCCGGCGTAGCTCCGGATACATGCCGCCTTGCACGATGCCGAACAAGGCGGAATTGTTGCCCTCGTGGGCGCGTTTACTGCGTTCCGCCCAACGTAACGACAGGCGCATCGAATCGGCGGCTTGCTGGTAGGTGGCTGGGTAGGGCGTGCATTCGTCGAAAATCATCACGATGTCCGAGCCCAGATCGCGCTGCACCTGCATCGATTCCTCCGGCCCCATGAAAATCTTGCTGCCATTGACCGGCGACTTGAAGGTCACGCCTTGCTCGCTGATCTTGCGCAACGCGCCCAGGCTGAATACCTGGAAGCCGCCGGAATCGGTCAGAATCGGCTTTTGCCAGCGCATGAAGTCGTGCAGATCGCCGTGCGCCTTCATCACCTCCATGCCGGGTCTCAGTAACAGGTGAAAAGTGTTGCCGAGGATGATTTGCGCGCCTAGCGCTTCCAAATCCTCGGGGGTCAGCGCTTTCACGGTGCCGTAGGTGCCGACCGGCATGAAGATCGGCGTTTCGACCACGCCGCGCGCGAAGGTCAATTGGCCGCGGCGGGCTTGGCCGTCGTGGGTTTTGAGTATGAATTCCATGAACCGCAAATCAGATGAAAAAGGCCGGCATTATCCTGTCTTTGCCAGGCTAACGCCAAGCGAATAAATGACGGCGTTTGTGTGGCGCCAAACCGAGGTTTAGCACTCGGAATCCTAGATGTCCATCAGCAACATCGGGATGCCGTACGTCATCACGAAATAGCTGAACGCGAAGGCCACACTGGTGCCGGTGGGGTAGGTAAAAAAGCGCCGGAAGATGTAGCTGACGATGGCGATATACCAAATGACCAAAAATACCGCGAGGCCGATGCCGACTTCCTCGCGGTAGGGGTAATGTTTCATCACCAACCAAAAGTCCAGGCCTTCGGCGGCCACCGCTAGAGTCATGATGAAGTTTTCGCAGACGAAAATCGACGTGTACAACTGGCTGAAGCGCGGCCATTGCTTTTCCTTCAGTAGCAGCAGGGCCACGCTGCTAAACGCCATGATGGTGCGGCCGGTCACTTCCAGGGTGCCGTCGGCCGGATCGGCGATCAAGCCTTCGACGATGCAGCCGGAGATAAAGTAAAAGGTCACGTTCTTCCACATGAACGACTTAGGCGGCGTCAGTTCGGTCGGGTCGTTCAGAAACCAGCAGGATGAGAGGTATTTTAGTAATAAATTCATGGGCGTCAGTCGCGTAGCGAATTTCGGCTGGGACAAGTCGAAAAAGCCCGACATTATAGCGGCTACCGCCGGTAAACACGAAAACCGCTCGCCGATTCGGTTAGCGGTGATTTCAGGTACATTCGCCGACCCGTCAAAGGCTATGGCTGGTTTTGGTCCAAAGACGGCCTGCCCACGATTCCATTTAGCGGCACTCGGGCGCTTATTCGGCAGTGTCTTCTCGAGCGATGATTACCGGCGACAAGCCGCAGTCGCCGTACAGGCAGTAGCCGTTACGGCCCAGGCGTTTGACTTCGTACAGCGCGATATCGGCTTTGTGCAACAGGCTGACCAAATCGGTGCCGTCCCTGGGGTATTCGACGACGCCGATACTGGCACCCACGTAATCTCGAGTGGTCGCTTCGATTTCGATGTCGGCGCTGATGCTTTCGATCAAGCGCAACAGAAACTGGTGCAAGGCGGGTTCGCTGCGCGACCGGCGCAAGCAAATCAAAAATTCGTCGCCGCCCAAACGGGTCAGTAGGTCCGCGCCGCGCACCAAATTCTTCATGCGCTTGGCGACTTCGATCAACACCCGGTCGCCGGCCAAATGTCCCCAGCGGTCGTTGATTTGCTTGAAGCGGTCCAGGTCCAGCAACAGCAAGGACAGCGTGTCGTTTTCCCTGGCCGCGTAATTTAGGTTTAGGCGGGCTTCCAGGCCGCGCCGATTCAACAGTTGCGTCAAGGTGTCGTGATGCGATTGAAATACCGCTTCGTCTTCCTGCTGTTTGCGTTGGCTGATGTCGATAAACAGGCATTCGGCGACCAGTTTGTGTTCCGGATGCGGATAGCAAGACACCAGCAAATGCATCCACTCTCGGACTTCGTCGTTCTGGCGTTGCAAGCGTAAATCCATGGCCTGCGGAATTTGGGTCAATGCGGCTTGCACCAGCAAGGCTCGAAATTCGTCGGGTTCCGAAAACAATTGAACTTCCCAGTTGGGTAACAGCGAGAACACGCTGTCCACCGCATGCCGCCAATCTTCGAATAGAAGACTGACCGCCGGATTGGCGATCAGACATTGGCCGTCCGGGTTCAGCAGCAGGATGCCGGTGGAGGCTTGGGTAAAAATCGCTTCGTACTGCTTTTCCAGGGCTTCGACGTGTTGCCGGAGCCGGCGTTCTTTCCGCATCGAAACCGATACGGCGCTTAACAAGGCGTTGATGTCTTGGGTTAGCCCGGCGAGCTCGTCCTGGCGGTCGCCGCTCAGGCTCAAGCATTGTTGGTCGCCGGGCTTGATGGCGGCCAGTTGCGCCGACAATTTCAGTAAAGGCGTGGTTACCAGCCGGCTAATTGCCACCCAAAACAGCAGCGTGGGGAAAAAGACGATTCCACCCAGCGCCAGTGCCATGTTTCTGGCGCTGGCGGCGGCACGCTGATGAATCGCCGGCGGATGCAGGGCGACTTGCAACTGACCTAGCGTTTCGTTGTTATCGAACGGCGATTTTAATGCCCGTGCGATTATCGGTTGGTTTGGGGCGTCCGGGGCCTTGGCCAGCTTGACATCCAGACCAGTGTCGTTGGCTAAGCGCACCGAGGCCACGAAGCTGCCGCGCAGAACGCCGCGCACCACGTCGTCGGCGATGCGCGCATCGCTGGCATACAACGCGATCGCGGCCGAATATTCCATGGCGTCCAGCAATTCGCCGGTTTGTTGTCTGGCGTCCTGTTCGGCTCCTTCAAAAGTCAGGATATAAGCCCCCAACACAATCGCGGCGCTGAGAACCAACATGCCAAGGAATACCCGAATCGACAGACGGGTTTTCAGGCTGTGGACGACGTGACCTTTCATGGCGACGGCTTGAAAAGTGCGGCGAGAGCGCTTCGCCGTTAAAACACGAAGTCCAGCGTCGCCGAAAACAGATTGGAAAATTCGGCGGGGGCCGGCAGTCCGGCCGCCTGCGCATGCCATAGGCCAATGCCGTTATGATTGCGGACGTGGACCAGATCGTACTGTAATTTCAACGCCAGATTGTTGTAAAAGTCCCAACGTCCGCCTAGCGATAAGGTTTCCTGGTTGGAATAGGCTTCTAAGAACGGGGTTTCGGCAGCGGCTTGCAGACGGGGGGCGGGCAGAGGACTGGGCAATTGCGGCCGTTTCTCGGACGGCCACAGACTGCTGTAGCCGATGAACGGCGTGACCGAACCCAGCCGATAACCGACGGTGGCGTAAATCATGTAAAGGTCGGTAACAAAGCCGTTGCCGTGAAACAGATGACCAAATTCCAGTTGGGCCCGCCACGGATCGCCTTCGTAACCCAAGCCGGCGGACAGAAAGTGATTCTGGGTGCCGCGCAGGATGTAGCGGCTGCTTAAATTGTTGGCGTCCGGATAAAAACCGGCCGCGCCCAGTTGATCGATCGCATGCCGCAATTCGGTTAGTCCGGGATGGTCGCTATGCAATTCGGTACCCACGTAGGACATTTGAGCGTGCCAGTCCTGCCAGCGCAAATTCACGTTGCCGCCCCACAGCGGAGCGATATTGATGTTGTAATCCGGCCGGGCGGGGTAATACGGCGAGGCTTCGCCGGCAAAGGCCTTGATGCTGATATTCAGATTTTCGACGTCGAAGCTGTAGCTGGCATCGCCGCCGTTGAAATGAAACAAGGGCAAACGACCGTAAAATTCGATCGGCGGCCTTACCCATAGGTAGCTGTAGCCGATGTTGCGTTGGTCGGATACCAATCCCATATCCAGGCCGACCCGGCCGACCCGCAACTGCCAATGGCTGTCCGGCCGGTAACTGATGAAGGCCCATTGCAGGCTTTCCTCGATACTTTGCGAGGGTCTGTCCTTCAAAACCGCCTGCACGGTAGCCGACCAGCGTGGATTGATAATGGCGTCGATCTGTAGCCCCAGACGGCTATCGGCCGATAGCGGCGAACTGTTGCTGCTAATGCCTTCGCGATCGGCGATGTCGCGCGTCAATTCGGCTTGGGATTGATCGCTGGTCGCCAGACCCAATGTGCCGAAGCCGCTGATGCGCAGCCGGGATTCGTCGCTAAGGTCGATATTCCATTCCGCTCGAATACCCGCCGCGAACAGTAGTCCGACCGCCGCGACTCGGGGTAGCGTGTTGGTTTTCATCTCTGGGCTCCCGATCATTCAAGATAAAACAGAACCCGTACCGACGGGCTGACTTTGTCGTCTTCCACATAGCCGATGGCGTCGCGGTTTTGGGATACCGTTTCCAACACGCTGGCGCTGTCCGGCAACATGCGCGGCGGCGTGGCGCGGCCGCTGAACATCAGCCGAGCCCAATAGGCATTGATTTGCGCCAACGGCTTTTCGGTTAGCGTTTCGTAAAAACGCTCGCGTAACGGCGAGCCGCCTTGCTGGTCCAGCGGCAACGGAATGCGATTGTTGGGAAGGCTCACCAACCGGCCTAAATAGATGTCGACGATTTGCTTGCGCGACATGTCGGCGAAACCGTTGTCCGGGTGAACGATGACCGCAATGCGCGGCTGTCCGGCGGCCATCTGCCACCAGAGCACAAACAACAGCGACAGGCATTTCGCATTGGAGCGCAGTGTCGATAACAATCCCGAAGTCTCCCGGTGTGGCGATGGCTGGAGCGATTCTAACAAGAATAATAGCTCAGTAGACCGTAGAGATTTGGGGGCGCTCAAGGACGTTTCGCTACGAGTCTGCCCGCGAGCCGCCAGCGATTTTCCAGGCAACACTTTCGTTACGCGTTACCACTCCGAGCAAGGGGATTGTCGGCACGCCGAGGTTTTTGGAGGAAATTACTGGGGCAAAGGGCCGGAACATCCGTCACGCCCCGACGCTGTTGAGAGCTAGGGAACGCGGGGAGCAGATTTAGGCCCCCGAAAAATGGGGCGTTGATATCAAGTCCGGTGGCGGTAAGGCGCCGGTTTATTTCGAACGCATCAGAATGTGTAAGCTTGTCGGCAATTCCGAGCAAACCGAGAATAGTTGCCGCGACTCGCTAGCGTCTAGTGTCGTGCGCGCATCCGTGGTTGCCAAGCTACGCGTAGATGAAGCGGAGAATGATTTGAGGAGTTCGGTACGCGACCCGCACCGGTCCAACGAAAGCGACATTTCCGCGTAAAAAATTCCGAACCTCGAACGCTAGCGTTTCAAAAGTCAACGCGCTTGATCTATTGAGCTAGGCGGCTTGGAGCGGGCGATGGGAGTCGAACCCACGTCTTTGGCTTGGGAAGCCAAGGTAATGGCCGTTATACGACGCCCGCTAAGCGGTGAGGGCGGCCGGCATATCGGTGAGCAGGCCTGCCGAATCGAATTCTATCTCAAGTCAGTGCGGGTGGCTAACGCGTATCTGCGCTGTGCCAAGCTTCAGAGAAAAAGGCCGAGAGTTCCAGATAGAGTGCGCGCACCAATTGAATCGCGGCGACCGCTAATATGGCGCCAATCGAGAATCCGGCAAACAGCATCAACACGACTTTCATATTGTCCTCCACTTACTTAGGGTTATGACTCGAAATCACCGCCAATCAGGTCGGCGGGCGCTAAGTTTCAAGACTTTCGATAAGATTTTCAATATGTTTATTCGCAACAAAAGTGGTGAATTTGTAACGTTAATTCAATCAGTTAGTTAATGCTTGATCTTGATGCAGAGTAGTAGGTCGGGTGGCGTGATTGATACGGCTAAATGCGGTGTTGATCACAGAAATATACAGGCTTGGCTGGCCCTAAGGTCCGTTCGCAAGCGGAACTGTCCTCAAGCTTGAGGCAAAACGGTAAGACCTTAGCGACTGCGAGCGTCAACGCCTACGGTCGATCAGGTACTTACTTCGATGGCGAATGGGCTTTTTCCCAATTCGAGTAATCAGGCCGATAGCCGGTTTTGTTTGTTTATCTGGCGACATCTTCGCAAAATTCAGCTAATGATCAGGAGCGCCCATGAGTTTCGCCGGAAACTTTGTTTCGGTTAACTATACTGTCAACCGACTTCTAAGATCGCCGGCTCGCCTATTCCAGGCGATAAAACGTTTCGCCGGGTTGCGAACGGCGGATGACAAAATCTTTAATTTGGAGGAAATCTCAGTGACCTCGATACTTGCTGTGGACGATTCCGCATCCATGCGCCAAATGGTGTGTTTTACCTTGAAAGGGGCGGGTTACGACGTCGTGGAAGCGGTTGATGGCGTCGACGGACTCAATAAAGCCAAGAGCCAAGCCTTCGATTGTGTTGTCACCGATGTCAACATGCCGAACAAGGACGGTATCCAGCTGATCAGGGATTTGCGCGCCCTGCCGAACTACAAATATACGCCGTTGCTGATGCTGACCACCGAGGCCGGTATGGATAAGAAGCAACTGGGTAAGGAGGCAGGGGCGACGGGCTGGATCGTCAAGCCGTTCAATCCGGAGCAGTTGTTGAAAACGATCCAAAAGGTTTTGGGTTAAGCCGCTGTCTGCGAGGCGCCGTTGACTATCGACATGTCCCAGTTTCATCAAGTCTTCTTCGAAGAAAGCTTCGAAGGGCTTGATGTCATGGAATCCGGGTTGTTAAGCCTTGATGTTGGTTCGGCGGACGCCGAATCAATCAATACCCTATTCCGGGCGGCCCACTCGATCAAGGGCGGTAGCGGCACATTCGGCTTCACCGAAGTCTCCGACTTTACTCACGTCATGGAAACCTTGCTGGACGAAATGCGCGACGGTCGTCGGCAAGTCGCCGATGGGACGGTGAGGGCATTGTTGGAATCGGTCGATTGCCTAAGAGACATGCTGGGCCGCTTGAAAGGCGCCGAGCCATTGGATCAAGCGCGCATCGCTCAAACCAAAGCCGTGTTGGAAGCCGAATTGGCCGGTTCGCATTCCGATGATCCAAACGCTGGCAACGGCTTACCGGCTTCGTCTCTACCCAATGATGCCGACGCGACCAATTTATCGGGGAGCGCTTGGGCGATCGCGTTCAGCCCGCATCGGCATTTATTGAAAACCGGCAACGAACCGGTACGGATGTTCCGCGAATTGGCCGGTTTGGGCGATTTGAAGGTTGCCGTCGATTTGCGGGGCGTGCCAAATTTTTTCGATTTGGACCCCGAGGAATGCTACCTGTCCTGGAAGTTGACGTTAAACGGCGATGTCGGGCGGGATGATGTCGCCGAGGTCTTCGATTGGGTGGAAAATGATTGCGATCTGGCAATCTACCCGTTACTAAAACACGATTCGGCTGCTGTCGTGGCCGAGCAGCGGCAGGGTGAAGCGGAGGCGGTCAAGACGATCCAACCAGCGCCTTTCCAAATCATCCCTAACAGCGCCGAGCCGACCGCTCACGAAGACGCTAAGCCCGCCGCGAAGAGCGCGGGTTCGATTCGGGTGGATATCGCGAAAATCGATCATTTGATCAACATGGTTGGCGAACTGGTCATCACCCAATCGATGCTCAGTTTGGTCGGCGAGCGCTTCGAGGCCGGCAAACTGGACCAATTGCGCAACGGATTGACTCAACTCGAACGCCATACCCGCGAGTTGCAGGAAAGCGTCATGAACATTCGGATGTTGCCAGTCAGCTTTGTGTTCAGCCGTTTTCCGCGCCTGGTACACGATTTAAGCACTAAACTCGGCAAGAAAATCGAATTGAAGCTGATCGGCGAAAACACCGAGGTCGACAAGACCGTGGTCGAGTTATTGGCCGATCCTTTGGTCCATTTGGTTCGCAACAGCTTGGACCATGGCATCGAAATGCCCCAGGTTCGTCTGGCGGCCGGCAAACCGGAGACAGGCACCGTTACGCTACAGGCTTATCATCGCGGCGGCAATATTGTCATCGAAGTCAAAGACGACGGCCAAGGCTTGGACGGCGCCAAACTACGCGCCAAAGCGGTGGAGAAAGGATTGATTGGCGCGGACGCCGCGCTATCCGAACGGCAGTTGTACGACCTGATCTTCCTGCCCGGCTTTTCGACCGCGGACAAGTTGACCGATATTTCCGGGCGGGGCGTCGGCATGGACGTGGTGCGGCGTAATATTCAAGCCTTGGGCGGCAATATAGAAATCGCTTCGGAATTGGGTAAGGGTTCCACCTTCGCAATCTATTTGCCGCTGACCTTGGCGATACTGGACGGTCAATCGGTAGCGGTCGGCGACGAGATCTACATCCTGCCGCTGGGTGCGATCGTCGAATCGTTGAATATCAGCGAAGACAGAGTCAATCGGGTAGCCGGCAAGGGCGAGACCTTCCACCTGCGCAGCCAATATCTGCCGATCATCCGCCTACATCGAATTTTTCAGGTGCCTGGGGCCAAAGCGACCAAATTGACCGACGGGTTGTTGGTGGTCGTGGAAAGTCACGGCGTGCGCTGCGGTCTGTTCGTCGACGATCTGCTCGGCCAGCAACAAGTGGTGATTAAGTCCCTGGAAGCCAATTATCGGCGGATCGACGGCGTATCCGGCGCGACGATTCTGGGCGACGGGTCCGTGGCGCTCATTCTGGATATTCCGGGGTTGGTCGCCTTGGCCAATCAATGAGCGAAACTTACGCATGCTAATGGAGGCAATATGAGCGATGCAGCGCCAGCGGTCGCCAATAAGGCCGGCGATATTCGGCAATTTCTGACTTTCGTTTTGGGCGACGAGCGTTACGGCGTCGATATTTTGCGGGTTCAGGAACTGCGCTGCTGGGAGCCGGTGTCGCGGATACCCAACGTCCCGTCTTACGAAAAAGGCGTCGTCAATTTGCGTGGCGCCATCGTACCCATTATCGATTTACGCGAGCGCTTTCAGCTGGGTACCGGTCAAGTCGGCCCGATGACCGTCGTGGTCGTGTTGCAGGTCAATGTAGGGGCCGCGATAAAAATCATGGGCGTGGTCGTCGACGCGGTATCCGATGTCGTTGACGTTGAAAAAAATGCAATCCAAAGCGCGCCGCATTTTGGCACCAAGGTCAGTACCGAATTTATCGCAGGACTCGCGTCGGTGCGTAACGAGATGGTGATGTTGCTCGATGTCGATCGATTGTTAAAGCTTGAAGGTTTGGAAGACGCCGACGATGGTCGGACCCCGTGACGCGCAAGGCCGAATTTCAACGGAGAAATTGCAATGAGAGTGAACCAACCTGTGACCGACCGCGAAGTCACGATGACACCGGGTACGGTGCTGGTGACGCGGACCAACCTGAAAGGCATCATCACTTACGCCAATGAAGCGTTCATTGAAATTAGCGGTTTCAGTCGGGATGAATTAATCGGTGCCAACCACAATCTGGTTCGCCATCCCGACATGCCGGAGGCGGCATTCGCCGATCTTTGGCAATGCCTGAAAGCGGGCCTCCCCTGGACCGCGCCGGTCAAGAACCGCACCAAGTCCGGCGATTTTTATTGGGTCGAAGCCAATGTCACGCCGGTCCGGAAGAACGGTAAAGTCCACGAGTATTTGTCGGTTCGCTATGCGCCCAGTCGCGAGCAAATCAATCAGGCCGAAGCGTTCTATGAAAAATTGGCGAACAAGCAGGCCTCGATCCGGCCGGTTGGCTTGCGGGCGGCGCGGGCGAAATTGGCCGACATCGGTATCGGTACTAAATTGGCGATCGCCGGGCTGCTATTGGCCTCGCCCACGCTGATTTGGCTTGCGCAAGCGATTGCCGAGCAAAAATACCCGATGGCGGCCGCGGCAGGCGCGATGATCACGGTTGGCGGCTGGATAGGTGTATCGGCGGTGCGCCGCATTCTCGAACATTTACGCGAGTCGACGCGGATTTGTTACCGCTTGGCCGACGACCAATTCCGGAACGAGATCGAGTTGAACCGCAACGATCAGATCGGCGCGTTCAACCGGGCTTTGTATACCACCCAAGTCAAACTGATCGCCGATTTGGCTTACTCGAAGCAGGTCGCCTACGAAGCCACCCGCATCAAACAGGCTTTGGACAATGTCGAGTCTTGCGTGATGGTGGCCAATAACGATTTGGACATCATCTATATGAATAATACCGTCAAGGCGATGTTTAAAAACGCGGAGGCCGACATTCGCCGGCAATTGCCGAATTTCAATGCCGATGCCTTGCTGGGCGCCAATATCGATCAGTTTCACCAACACCCGGCGCACCAGCGCGGGCTATTGGCCGGATTGGCGCAAACGTTTAGCTCGCAATTGGTCATCGGTGGCCGGCATATGAATATCGTCGCCAATCCGGTGGTTAACGACGAAGGTGCCCGTATCGGTGTCGTGGTCGAATGGCTAGATCGCACGCGCGAGGTCAAGGTCGAAAGGGAGATCGAGGCCATCGTTCAAAGTGTCAAGACCGGACAACTGGATAAGCGCTTGGCCCTCGACGACAAACAAGGTTTTTTCGCCAAGTTAAGCCAAGAAATCAACGATCTGACCGATGTGATCGAACGGGTGTTCGAAGAAGTCGGCAGCACGATGAAAAGCATGGCCGAAGGCGATCTGAGTAACCGGATTACCAGCGATTATCAGGGGGTCTACCTGACCTGTAAGAACGACATCAACAGCACGATCGATAAGTTGGGCGACATCTTCGGCGAAGTTACCGAGTCGGCGAACTTCATCAACAATTCGTCGCGGGAAATCGCCAGCGGCAACAATAATCTGTCGCAACGCGCCGAACAACAGGCCGCAAACCTGGAGGAAACCGCGGCCAGCATGGAAGAATTGACCAGTACCGTCAAAAACAACGCCGAGAACGCCCAGCAGGCGAATCTGGTGGCGGACAACGCCAGAGAACTCGCCGAGAAGGGCGGAAACGTGGTGACCGCCGCCGTCAAGGCCATGCAGGATATCAACGAAAGCAGCAATAAAATCGCCGACATCATTGGCGTTATCGACGAAATTGCGTTCCAGACCAACCTACTGGCGTTGAACGCGTCGGTGGAAGCGGCCCGAGCCGGCGAACAAGGCCGTGGCTTCTCGGTGGTCGCGACTGAAGTTAGAAATCTGGCGCAACGTAGCGCTACCGCCGCGCGGGAAAGCAAGGAACTGATTCAGTCCAGCGTGCAAAAAGTTCGGGTCGGGACCGATTTTGTCAATCAAACCGGTAAGGCTCTGGTCGAAATTGTCGCCAGCGTCAAAAAGGTTGGCGATATCGTCGCCGAAATAGCGAATGCCAGTGCCGAACAATCGGCCGGCATCGCTCAAGTGAACCAAGCCGTGGCGCAAATGGACGAGATCACTCAACAAAACGCCGCGTTGGCCGAGCAAGCTTCGGCGGCCAGCGTATCGATGAGCGATTTGTCGATGAACATGGTAGAACTGCTGTCGTTTTTTAAGCTGGACGAGCGCCAGCAGCGGCAGGCGAACACGCCGCAAAAGTCTGCGGTAACGCCCGACATTGCGAATAACGCCGCGCCGGCTTTCAGCAAGCGTCCGATTTCTCCGGCGTTTAAACCGGCGAGCGGCGACGACGAATGGCAAGACTTCTAATTGCAGCCTGTCATCGCGGCCTTAACCTTCCAATTCAATATGAACGACAGTAACGCGACCGACCGCAATATCGAACAATTTTTGACATTCGAGTTGGCCGGCGATGCCTATGCGCTGAGCATCTTGAAGGTCCAGGAAATTCGCGGTTGGGAACCTGTGCGCAAACTGCCGGATACGCCGGCTTTCGTCGTCGGGGCGCTCAACTTGCGCGGCATGATCGTGCCGGTCGTCGATTTACGGATTCGCTTCGGAATCGAGCGAGCGGAGTACACGCCGACCACGGTGGTGATTGTGGCATGCGTGGAGACCGCCGCGCACGACCAAGTGGTGATGGGCGTCATTGCCGATGCGGTTTCCGATGTGCTGGATGTCGATCCCGCCGAGATCAAACCAGCGCCGAATCTGGGCGCGAGGATCGATACCCGCTACATGCGCGGAATCTACGTGGCCAAGCAGCACATGGTGATGGTCCTGAATGTCGATAAATTACTGGATCCGGAAGAATTCGTCGGTCTCGGCGCCGCGTCATGAGTCGGCGCATCGTCGCGATCCTGAATCAAAAAGGTGGCGTCGGCAAAACCACGACCGCGGTTAATCTTTGCCACGCCTTGGCTCGGATGGGGCAACGGATAGCCGTGATCGATTTGGACCCGCAATGCCATCTCTCGGTATCGTTGGGCGTCAGGTCCAACACTCGGTCAGGCGTCGATGAAACGATGTTGGGCGGCGCTAATCTGGACGGTTGCGCGGTCCAGGCGCGGGAAAATTTGTGGTTGATACCGCCAGGGCCGCGCTTGCAAGAAATCGAACAGCTCAGCCAGGGTGAAACTCACCGTGGCGATTTGCTGGCGATCGCGCTGGCGAATAGCCTGACGGAGATCGACTCGGTGTTCATCGATTGCCCGCCGTCGTCCGGCATTCTGGTGGCGAATGCGTTAATGGCCGCCGACGAGATTTTGATACCGATGACCAGCGATTATCTGGCCTTGCAGGGTTTGTCGCACTTGATGGGGACTTTGCTGAAATTCGAGGCGGCGTTAAATAAACATTACTTGCTGCGCTTGGTGATGTCCCGTTACGTGCCGACGCGGCGCTTGTCGCAAGATGTGTTGCGGACCTTACGCGAATATTTCAGCGGCAAGATTCTGGCGACGCCGATACGCGAGACCGCATTCTTGGCGGAATGCCCAAGTTTTGGCAAAACGATCTTCGAGTACCGGCCGGGTTGTCGCTCGGCGCGGGATTTTAACGCGTTGGCGCGTGACTTTTTGACCGGAACGGTGATCTGATGGCGGATAAACACGAACCCAGTTTGATCGGTTACGACCCTCTGGCTTGGTTGCGCGAGCCCGGCGTGGCCAAATCGTCCGAACCGAGCGAGGTATTGGCTATCCCGCAACCCAAGCAGCCGGTTTTGGCGGAAGCCGACGCCGACGGCGTTGCCGATAGCGCGACAATGTCGATGGCTCATGCCACGCGTATTGCATTGGAGGCGGTGCAAAGCATCCAGAACGTTTGCAATTTGCATGAGCGGCTTTTGACGGCGCTGGCGGACGCCGAGGCCATTGAAATCGACGCGTCGGCGGTGAGTATGGTCGATACCGCGACCTTGCAACTACTGTTGGTGTTGAAGCGGACCGCACTGGATGCCGGCAAGCAAGTCAGTTTCGATTTTCCGTCGGACCGTTTTGTCGAGGCGGCTCGATTGCTCGGCATTGCCGAGTTGTTGGAGGTCGACCAGGCTTACGCCGGTTTTTTCTAAACCGGTCGGGAGCTGGATTTGACCGATAATCCATGGCCAGTGCGCGATAGCCAGCGCGAATTTGCCTACACGCGCGCCGATTTCGACCGACTCCGGCAGTTGTCTCGAGATCATTCCGGCATCCAGGTTCCCGACGACAAGTTCGATATGTTCTATTCGCGCTTGGCCAAACGCTTGAGGGCCTTGGGCTTGTCGACGTTTCGGTCTTACGTGGATTATTTGAGCGCCCATCCCGACCTCGAATTTACCGAATTCATAAATTCGGTGACGACCAATCTCACGGCGTTTTTTCGCGAGAACCATCATTTCGAATTTCTGGCTAAACAAGTCCTACCGCAAATCTGTAAGCAGTCCGTGGGGCGTAAAACGTTGAGTGCCTGGTCTGCCGGCTGTTCGACCGGCGAGGAAGCGTATTCGTTGGCAATGACACTGCACGAACATTTACCGGGCGATTGGCGGTTTCAAGTGCTGGCGACCGATTTGGATACCCAGGTTTTACGGACGGCCGCCGCCGGAGTTTATCCTCTCGAAGCGGTCGCGCGCTTGGGCGAGCGACGATTGAAGCAGTGGTTTCAAAAAGGGGTGGGTCGGCAAGATCGTAGAGTGCGGGTCAAGGCCGAGTTGCGCGAATCCATTGAGTTTCGCCAGCTCAACTTGATGCGGGATTGGCCGGAGCTGAGCGGCTTTGATCTGATTTTTTGCCGAAACGTGCTGATTTATTTCGACCGAAGCACCAAGGAAGCCTTGGCAAAACGCTATTGGCAAGCGCTACGCCCCGGTGGGTATTTGTTCATCGGTCATTCCGAGTCGTTACACCAGCTCGATACCGGGTTCGAAGCGTTGGGACAGACGGTTTACCGGAAGCCGGAACGATGACGGCGGACACCTTGGCGTTGGCGCCGATTCAAGGGTTCGAACACATCAATCGCTATTGGGACCGCCAGCGCGGGATACAAGCCGCCAAGTTGCTGCCCGGCGATTATTACGTTACCGACCGGGCCGAGCTGATCACGACGGTCTTGGGGTCGTGCGTCGCGGCTTGCGTTTACTACCCTGGCACCGGCGCCGGCGGTATGAATCATTTCATGTTGCCGCATACCGACCATGCTCGCTTTGCCTCTCCCGAAGAACGTTGTCTCAGCCGCGCCTCGCGTTACGGCAATTTCGCGATGGAGTTTTTGATCAACGGGGTATTGCGCTATGGCGGATGTCGGCGGGACCTGCAAGTCAAACTGTTCGGCGGTGCCAGCGTCGTCGCCAATCTTGGCGGCGTTGGCGTTAGCAATGTCGAATTCGTGTTGGCCTATGTCGAGCGGGAAGGCATGGCATTGGTGTCCTACGATTTGGGCGGCGTGTTTCCGCGCAAGATTGTTTTCGATCCGCGTACCGGCTCGGTGAAGCTGAAAAATCTCGAGCAATTGACCAACGATACGATCGTGCGGCGCGAATCCAGTTACCAGCAAATTGTCAACGGCATGGCGCCGGAAGGTAGTGTCGAACTGTTCACAGGGTGATCGGATGAAGAAAATAAAATTATTGATCGTCGACGATTCGGCATTGATTCGGCAGCTATTGGCAAAAATCGTCGGAGAAGTCGACGATATCGAAGTGATCGGTACCGCCGGCGATCCCTACGAAGCCAGGGAAAAAATCAAGACGCTGAATCCGGATGTGTTAACGTTAGACATTGAAATGCCTAGGATGGATGGCTTGACCTTCCTGGGTAATTTGATGAGGCTCAGGCCGATGCCGGTAGTGATGATTTCGACCTTGACCGCGCAAGGCGCGGAGGCGACCATGGCGGCGCTGACGCTAGGAGCGGTGGATTTCGTTACCAAACCGCAATTGAACAGTGTCGAAAACCTGCGGCAATACGCCGATGAAATCGTTAACAAAATAAGAACAGCTGCAAAAGCGAACATGAAGGTGTGGGATGTCAATCGAGCGCGCGCGGCTGAGCCCGCGACGGCGCTATCCTCGGAGACCGGCCGGCGGTTTACGGCGTCGTCTCGCAAAATTGTCGCGTTGGGCTCGTCGACCGGCGGTACAGAAGCCTTGCGCTTGCTGGTCGGCGGTTTGCCCAGTACCGCGCCGGCGATTCTGGTCGTACAGCATTTACCGGTTGCCTTCAGCGCGTCGTTTGCGAAACACGTCAACGATGCGACCGAGATGCGGGCTGGCCTGGCCATTGACGGCGAACCAGTAATGGCGGGGCATATCTATATCGCTCCCGGTGATCGCCATCTGGCCGTGGCGCTGGAACGGCACGGCTGGGTTTGCCGCTTGTTGGACGGGCCGCCGGTCAACCGGCATAAGCCGTCGGTGGAAGTCTTGTTCAAGTCGGTGGCGGAGCAGGCCGGCTCGGCCGCGATCGGCGTGATGTTGACCGGCATGGGCGCGGACGGTGCCAAGGCCATGTTGGAAATGCGAGACGCCGGCGCCGTCAATATCGTACAGGATGAAGCGACTAGCGTGGTTTGGGGGATGCCCGGCGAAGCTTATCGGCTAGGAGCGGCTCATCACGTCGTGCCGCTGGAACGGATCGCCGCGCAAATCTTGGCCTTGACGCGTTGATCGAGTTTCGACCGGCGCCAAACAGGCCGTACTGTTTCTTTTCCGCATTACTAGGCGGTTTCCGATCGCGGTGGCGGTTGCGGCCGTCGTCTGGAGACTTTGAATGATGCTATACGGCGACCACGCCAATTCCCGATTGCTGACGCGGCTTATTAAGCGGATTTTGCCTAACTCGCAAGCCGTATCGTTGGCCATTATTTTATTGGTCGGTTCGGTCTTGATCTACAGCCTGTTGGGTTTGCTGATGCCGGTATTCGTTGCCATCGTGTTGGCCTATCTGCTCGAGGGCATGGTGGTCAAGGTCGAGCGGAACGTCAGTCGCATCGTGGCGGTACATCTCGTGTATTTCACGTTTCTGACCGTTTTCGGCTTCGTGTTGTTCGTGCTCGTCCCGGTCGTTTCGGAACAAACCGTACAATTGGTCCAGCACATTCCCGACTTCATACACAGTGCGGAAGCCGAAATCATGCGGTTTCCGGAGCGCCATCCGGAGTTGATTACCGAGGCGCGGATTCGCCAATTGATGTTTTCGGTTCAGCAGGATTTACTCAAGTACAGCCAGGATCTGATTTCCGGTTCGGCACAGTCCTTCGTCGGCTTGGTCGCGTTGGTGATCTATCTGTTTTTGGTACCGATGATGGTGTTTTTTCTGCTCAAGGATAAGGCCGTCCTATTGAGTTGGTTTCAACAGTTTTTGCCGAAAGACCGGCATTTGAGCCTGCGGGTGTGGCGGGAAGTCGATAGACAGATTGCCAACTACGTGCGCGGTAAATTCGTTGAGGTCTTCATTTTGTGGGCCGTCAGTTTTCTGGTGTTTTGGTGGCTGGATCTGAATTACGCGATGCTGCTGGCGGTCTTGATGGGCCTGTCGGTGGTGATTCCCTATATCGGCGCCACGCTGGTGACGCTGCCGGTACTGGCGGTGGCCTATTTGCAATGGGGCTTGGCGAACGGCGACCATTTTATGTACGTGTTCGTCGCCTATTCCGTGGTGCAGGCGATGGATGGCGTGATTCTGGTGCCCTTGCTGTTTTCCGAGGCGGTGAATTTGCATCCGATCGCCATCATTGTCGCGATCCTGTTTTTCGGCGGCTTGTGGGGATTTTGGGGCGTGTTTTTCGCAATCCCGTTGGCGACCGTGGTCAATGCGGTATTGACGGCCTGGCCCAATTCGGACGGCTTAAGCGTCGACGTTTAATGCCGGCTGTCGAGCCACGGTCGCGCAAACCTCGGTGTCGCCGATACGCGACCGGATGCCGGTCGTGATTCAGCCGGAAGCTTATACCGATTGGTTTAAGCCATTGATAGACCAGGTGCGGCCGGCATGGCGATGGTGGCCGCACCGGCAGGTCTTGGTTCAACCACCTCGCCTCGACGATGAAAACCGCGTCCACCAGGCGCCGAATCTGGGTCAGTTCTCGCCGTTGTTATAAATTGTCCGACGCGAAATCCGCCAGCCGCGAACGCTCGCCACGCCGCAACGTGATGTGCGCGCTGTTTGCCCAGGCCTTGAAGCGGTCGACGACGTAAGTCAAACCGGAACTGGTCGCGGTCAGGTAGGGGGTGTCGATCTGTCCCAGGTTGCCGATGCAGATAATCTTGGTGCCGGGACCGGCGCGAGTGATCAGGGTTTTCATCTGCTTGGGCGTCAGGTTTTGCGCCTCGTCTATGATCAAGAAACGGTTCAGAAAGGTCCGGCCGCGCATGAAGTTCAGCGAGCGGATTTTGACCCGGTTCATCAGCACGTTTTGCGATGCGCCTTGTTCCCATTCGGTGTTGCCGGAGCGGCTGCCCAGCAGTTCCAGGTTGTCCATCAACGCGCCCATCCAGGGTGCCATTTTCTCTTCCTCGCTGCCCGGCAGAAAGCCGATGTCCTGACCGACAGGCACGGTCTCGCGGGTCATGATGATTTCCTGATACAACTTGTGTTCCATCGTCAGCGACAAGCCGGCGGCTAGCGCCAGCAGCGTCTTGCCGGTGCCGGCGGTGCCGAGCAGCGTTACAAAATCGATATTGGGGTCGAGCAGTGCGTTCAACGCAAAATTTTGTTCGCGATTCTTGGCGCACACGCCCCAAACGCTGTTGTGCTTGGTGCGAAAATCGCGGGCCAGTTGCAAGACCGCGCTCTGGCCGTCGCAAGTTTTGACGATGGCTTCGAAGCCGGATTCGTCGTCCATATACACAAACTGGTTGGGAAACCAGTCGGCCACCGCCGGCCCGCTGACTTTGTAGTAGGTATGGTTGTTTTCCTGCCAGGACTCCATCTTGCCGCCGTTTTCTTCCCAAAAATCGGCTTCCAGCGCCATCGTGCCGTTGTACAGCAGATCGATGTCTTCGATGGTCTGGTCGTTGTGGTAATCCTCGGCGTTCAGTTGCAGCGCGGCAGCCTTGATGCGCATATTGATGTCCTTGGACACCAGGATGACGTTGACGTCCGGGTATTCCTTGCCCAAGGCCAGTACGATGCTCAAAATCGAATTGTCGGCAATCTGGCCGGGCAGATTATCGGGCAGCAGATGCGACAACTGCTTGGTTTGGAAATACAGGCGGCCGTCGTAATCGGCGTCCACGGCCAAACCGTGTTCGATGCGGGACAGCGGTAGGCCGTCGTTGATGGTCTGTTGATTGGCGTCGCGGATCAGTTCGTCCAAGAAACGGCTGACTTGGCGGACATTACGGGAAACGTCGGATAAACCTTTCTTGGCATGGTCGAGTTCTTCGAGGACCACCATCGGAATGAAAATATTGTGTTCCTGAAAGCGAAAGATGGCGGTTGGGTCGTGCATCAAAACGTTGGTGTCCAGCACAAACAATTTTTTGCCCGAAGATTGAATATTCATGGAGTCCTTGAACGATGGGGTGAAGTAACGTTGGGCGGCTTTCCGCTCAGCTACCTTTCTAACTCATCCGCCGAGCCAGCGTCAAATTCTTCACGAAGCCGCGTACGTTTTTTGAGTGTCGCCGCCGCGTCCGTCGGTTGGCGTGATTTGTGTTGCTTCGGCGATTCAACTAGAATCCCAACACCGCACTTTCATTACGGTTTGTCCGCTACACCCATGACTATGACCTATTCAGACGCAAGCCGGCCCGACTTGGATTGGAGCCAGATTAGAGAAACCATCAAACTGTTGACCGTGTCCGCCGCGCAGATGGACGGCAGCATGAAAGACGGCGACGCATCGGTCAATGCGCTGGCCACGGCGTTTACCGGCATGGTCGAAAATCTGGCCGCGATTCGCGAACAATTGACCGGTTTGGCGGAGAGCGAAAATCGGGAAAACGCCTTGGCGCAGTGCGATGCCGCTCGCCGCAAGATCGACGACGCCATCGTTGAATTCCAATTCTACGACCGGCTACAACAATGTCTCCAGCATGTGTCGGCCAACCTGAAGGATTTGTCGGCGATGATCGAAACCCCGCACAGGTTGTATAATCCCGCCGAATGGTGCGCATTGCAGGACGCGATTCGCGGCCGTTATACGATGGAGGCGGAGAAGGTGATGTTCGACGCGATTCATCAAGGCAAATCCATAGAGGAAGCGCTGGCGTTGTTCGAGGCCGCCAATCAGACCGGTGGCGATCCGGACATCCAGTTGTTTTAAATCCACACCTCCATCGCATAAGGTTTAATGAAGAAATCATCCTTGCTCGTCCTGTTCCCGCTAGTGCTGTTGTTGTCGGCTTGCGCCGGCGTTTCGGAATCCGAACGGCCCAGCCCGACCGCGGGCCAGGCCGCCGCCAAGAAAGCCCAGTCCAAGAAAAATCCGGCCGCCAAGGATAAGGCGCCGATACCGCCGGTCGCCAAGAAAGCGCAAGCCAGTGTGCCCGGTACCGGTACCTACGCCATCGAAGAGGTCACCACCAATTTCAAGGACGAACCGAATCTGCCGGCGTTTCGAGCCGAGCCGTTGACGCCGCCGGTTGAATCGGCCGCCACCACGCCGGTGGCGCCGACCGCCGAGGCGGTGCGCCTGAATATCGAAGACGCGCAGATTCCCAGCGGCACGTCGCCGGCCGTCGTCGCGCTGGTTAGCGAAGCCGACCGTAGCCGTAATGCCGGCGACCTGGATGCCGCGGTGGTGGTGATGGAACGGGCCTTGCGCATTGATGCGCGTAATCCGCTATTGACTTACAAATTGGCCTTGTTGCGGCTCAAGCAGAATAAGGCGCCGCAAGCCGAGGAGCTGGCCGGTAAGGCCGCATTGTTGGCCGGCGGCGATTTGAGCTTGAAACGCAAAAGCTGGTTGCTGATCTCCGAAGCCCGGCAGATGCAGCAAAATCCGCAAGGTGCCAAGGAAGCCAAGGCCAAGGCGGACAGCTTTTTCGGGCATTGATTTTCGCGCCGCGCTGACTTGCAAATGGCCGAACTCGCCGACATCTTTGGCGATGCCGGCGCGTTGGCCGAGGCCATCCCCGGCTACGCGCCGCGTGCCGCGCAAATCGAAATGGCGCAAGCCATCGCCGACGCCATCTCCGCCGGGCAACATTTGATTGCCGAGGCCGGCACCGGGACCGGTAAAACCTTTGCTTATCTGATTCCCGCCATCCTGTCGCGTAAGAAAGTCATCGTTTCGACCGGCACCAAGAATCTGCAAGACCAATTGTTCAACAAGGACATTCCGGTTATCCGAAAGGCGCTGACCCGCACGCCGTTCAAAGCCAGCCTGCTGAAGGGGCGCGCCAATTACCTGTGTACTTACCGTTTGGATCAGGCCTTGAATTCGGCCTTCGGCTACAGCCAGGAAGACGCCGCGGCGCTGGCCAAAATTCATGCCTGGGGTAAGCGCACCAAGGCCGGCGACGTTTCCGAAGTCGCCGACGTCCAGGACGGCGATCCGATCTGGTTTCACGCCACCTCGACCGCCGACAATTGCCTTGGCCAGGAATGCCCGGATTACGCCGATTGCTTTTTGGTCAAGGCCCGCAAGCAGGCCCAGGAATCCGACGTCGTCGTGGTCAACCACCATTTGTTGTGCGCGGATTGGTCTATTCGGGAAACCGGTTTCGGCGAATTGTTGCCGGACGCCGAAGTCGTCATCATCGACGAGGCCCATCAGTTGGCCGATACCGCATCCAATTTCCTAGGTGTGACGATTAGCGGCAAACAGTTGACCGATCTGGCCGACGACGCGTTGGCCGAATATTTCACCGACGCCAAGGATATGCCGGATCTACGCACCGCTTGCGAAGACTTACAGCACGAGGTCAAGGACATGCGTCTGGCCTTCGGCTTGGAATTGCGGCGCGGCGACTGGCAGGATATCGAGACCAACCCGAAAATCGCCGGCGCGCTGGAGTCCTTGCAAAAGCAATTGGCGCGCTTGACCGATCAGCTCGAACGCGCTTCGGTGCGTAGCAAGGGGTTGGAGTCCTGTTTCGACCGCGCCGAAGCCTTGGACACGCAGCTGGAAACGTTGATCAACGACCGGGACGGGCAGTGGATCAAATGGTATGAAACCTATAACAAGTCGTTCACGCTCAGCCGCACGCCACTGGACATCGCCAAGGAATTTCGCGGCTTCATGGCCCGCCACAAGGCGGCCTGGATATTCACCTCGGCGACGTTAAGCGTCGCCAACAATTTCGCGCATTTCTCGCGCAGTCTGGGTTTGAGCGGCGCCGACAGCCGGAGTTGGGAAAGTCCGTTCGACTACCCGAAGCAAGCGTTGTTTTACCACCCCAAGGGCTTGCCGCAACCTAACGATCAGGATTTCACCGACAAAATCGTCGAATTCGCGCTGCCGGTGCTGGAAGCCAGCCGGGGCAGGGCGTTCTTTCTATTCACCAGTCACCGGGCTTTGCAACGAGCCGCCCAATTACTGGACGGCCGGATCGATCATCCGCTACTGGTGCAAGGTACCCGGTCCAAGGCTGCCCTATTGGACCAGTTCAAGGAGCTGGGCAACGCGGTACTATTGGCCACCGCCAGTTTTTGGGAAGGCGTGGACGTGCGCGGCGATGCCTTATCTTGCGTCATTATCGACAAACTGCCGTTTGCCTCGCCCGGCGATCCGGTGTTGAAGGCCAGGATGAGCGCCATCGAAAAGCAGGGCCGCAACCCGTTTTTCGAACACCAATTACCCAGTGCGATTATCATGCTCAGGCAAGGTATCGGACGCCTGATCCGCGATGTCAACGATCGCGGAGTACTGATGGTTTGCGATCCGCGCTTGTTAAAGCGTTCCTACGGACAGATGTTTTTGGATAGCGTGCCGGCGATGCGGCGTAGTCGCGACATCGAAGATGTGCGGCGGTTTTTTAACGAAGTATCGGATTAGCTCGATACTGGGGCCCGATCGGGCCAGCGAAGCATCGGACGCGTTTTTGATCAACTCTGTTACTCGAACTGAATTATGAAATTACTGGCAGTAGAAACTTCCACCGATGCTTGTTCGGCCGCCTTGTTTTTCGACGGCGAGATTGTCGAGCGCTTCGCCGTCGCGCCGCGCGACCACACCAAACTGATTTTGCCGATGATAGACGAGCTGATGGCCGACGCCGAACTAAAACCTCGGCAACTCGACGCGGTCGCGGTGGGGCGTGGGCCGGGGTCGTTCACCGGGGTTAGGATTGCCGGCGGCCTCGTTCAGGGCATCGCGTTCGGCGCGGATCTGCCGGTGGTGCCGGTCTCGACGCTGGCCGCGATCGCCCAGGATTTTTTCAACAAACAATCATTGGCCGAGATGGCGTTTACCGCGATGGACGCCCGGATGGATGAAATTTACTGGGCGGTGTATCAGCGAGATAATGAACATTTCGCCAAATTGCTTGGCATAGAAGTCGTGACGCCGGCGGGAGAGGTGGCGTTTCCCGAAGCCGTCGGTTTTGGCGTCGGTTCGGGCTGGGGCGTGTATTGTGCCCAGTTGGCTGAATGCCTGGGCGAACTGGTGCAAGGCGTCGAAGTCGACGTTTGGCCGAGGGCCGCCTGTATCGCTCAATTGGGCGTGCGCGACTTTATGAAGGGGCTGGCCGTGCCGGTCGAGGAGGCCATGCCGGTCTACCTGCGCGACAAAGTGGCGAAAAAGGAATCGGAAAGATAAGGTACAATGCCGCCCTTACGCGGCAGTTTCATCGGGTCAATGGCACAGTTCTTCGAGATTCATCCGGACAATCCGCAGCAGCGCTTGATCCGGCAGGCGGCGGAAATCGTTCGGAAGGGCGGCGTCATTGCCTATCCGACCGACTCTTCCTACGCGCTGGGTTGCCATATCGGCGACAAGGCGGCAATGGACACCATCCGCCGGATTCGCCGGCTCGACGACAAGCATAACTTCACACTGTGCTGCAGCGATCTGACCCAGGTGTCGACCTTCACCAAGATGGGTAACGACGCCCATCGGCTGATCAAGAAGTTGACGCCGGGACCGTTTACGTTTTTGTTGGACGCCACCCGCGAGGTGCCTCGGCGCTTGCAACACCCCAAGAAAAAAACCATCGGCGTCAGAATTCCGGACAACCGGGTGGCGGCGATGTTGTTGGAAGAACTGGGCGAACCGCTATTGACGGCGACCTTGATTCTGCCCGGCGACGAAGAGGCGCTGAGCGACCCTTACGAAATCCGCCTCGGCCTGGAACACGAACTGGATTTGGTGATGAGCACGGGAACTATCGAAGCGCGCGCCACGACTGTGATCGCCTGCGGCGACAACGGCATCGAAATCGTCAGACAGGGCATAGGTATAGCGCCGATGCTGGAGGCTTGAGACTATGATGGAAGAACTGACCTTGGTGCAACGCGTCGTGGTTTGGAGTTTGCCGGTAGTCTTCGCGATTACCGGCCACGAAGTCGCCCATGGCTGGATGGCCAAACGCTACGGCGACAAAACCGCCGAACGGGAAGGCCGCTTGACGCTGAATCCGTTGCGGCATATCGACCCGCTCGGCACCATCATCATTCCCGGCCTGCTGTTAATCACGTTTACCGGTTTTATCTTCGGCTGGGCCAAGCCGGTACCGATCGACGCCCGCAACTTCAAGCAGCCCAAAAAAGCCATGATGATGGTGGCGTTGGCCGGTCCGTTGGCCAACCTGTGCATGGCAATAGCCTGGGCCTTGCTGGCTAGGATAGGGGTTGCGCTGGAGTTCGAATTCGTCTCGATGCCGTTGATTTACAGCGGCGTGGCGGGCATTACCATCAATCTGGTGTTGATGATGATCAACCTGCTACCGATTCCGCCGTTGGACGGCAGCCGGGTATTGTCCGGATTGTTGCCGGATTATTGGGCATGGCGTTATAACCAATTCGAACGTTACGGTTTCATCGTGTTGCTGATTTTACTGGCGACCGACGTGCTCAGCTTTTTACTGGCGTATCCGATGTTTTATGCGCAGCAATTGTTTTTCACGCTCGCCGGCATGTGAAGCGGTTTCGGATGGGTTTTTTAAGCGCCGAGCGGATGTTCGCTTAAACCGATGAATGCGGTGGAGTTACCGGTGGAAACGGCGCCGGAACCGATTGCGCTGGTGCTCGGCGAGCCGTTCCAAACCTTGCCCGACGATTTGTACATCCCGCCGGATGCGCTGGAAGTGTTTCTGGATGCGTTCGAAGGGCCGTTGGACTTGCTGCTGTATTTGATCCGCCGACAGAATCTGGATATTCTCGATATCCCGATCGCCCAAATCACCAAGCAGTACATCGCCTACATCGACATGATGGACAATTTGCGTCTGGAGCTGGCGGCCGAATATCTAGTGATGGCCGCGCTGCTGGCGGAAATCAAATCGCGGATGCTGCTGCCGCGCCAGCCGGAAAGCGAGGAAGAGGAGGAGGACCCGCGCGCCTTCCTGATCCGCAAATTGCAGGAATACGAAGCGATCAAAAAAGTCGCCGAGGAAATCGACCGCTTGCCGCGCCACGAACGCGATACGTTCGAAGCGGTTGTCGACGTTTCGACAATCGGCATCAGGCAGATTTTGCCGGACATCGAGCTCGGCGAGCTGTTACTGTCCCTCCAGGATGTCTTGAAGCGCGCCGAACGACTTAGTCACCACCATATCAGTAAAGAGCCTTTATCAGTCCGTGAACGAATGGCAGCCATTTTGGAAAAACTTGACGGAGCAGATCAGCTCCATTTCTCAGCGTGTTTTACCCGAAGTGAAGGAAAAAACGGGGTGGTTGTCGCGTTTCTTGCCATCCTTGAGCTCTCCAAGGAGCGACTCCTCGACATCTTCCAGCCCGAGCCTTACGCCGGCATCCACGTCCGGCTTAGAGCCAATACCGCTACAGGCGACTGATTCGCCGTCGTTCGCCGCTACCGTCGCCGATGTTCCCGTCACAGCCAAACCGCGCAAGCCCAGAGTCAAGCCGGAGCCCGTCACGGTCTATGTGCAGGTCCGGCGCCGAGCCGTGCGTTTTCCGCGAGGTTGGTCGGTCGAGCGCCATGCCGGCATCGCCGCGCCGACCGAAGCAATCGCAAACGTCGAATCGGTGGAGCCGGCGGCGATCGATGCCGACGTTTCGCGTGGTTTCAGACCCAGTAAGGCGCGCCTCGCGGCTGGCCGGCGCGGCGATTGGCGATGCCCGACATCCGCTGCCACATCGGTCGGGCGCAATAAGTCCTCGGCGCGCTTGCCGCCCAACCGGCGCGGTGACTGGCGAATGCCGCGGCCGGCCGCGCCCGCCGTTAGCCAGCGCAAGCGCGTGCCGAGATTGCCGTTGGCCTTGGCCGACGGTTGGCGGGTGGCGGTTACCGAGCGGAGCGAGCCAAGGCCGGCGGTCTTCGACTATCCGCTGGAGGCCAATGTGAATACCAAGCGCATCGTCGAAGCGATTCTGTTCGCCGCCAATCGGCCGATGACGGTCAAACAGATTCAGGAAACCTTTCCCGAACTGGAACAACCGGATACGCTGGCGATTCAGATCGCGTTGGAAGAAATCGCCCGCGACTACGCCGATCGGCCGGTCGGCCTGAAACACCTGGCCAGCGGTTACCGTTTTCAGGTGCGGGAAGGTTTGGCGCATTGGGTCGGCCGGCTGTTCGAGGAGCGCCCGGCGCGTTATTCGCGAGCTCTGCTGGAAACGCTGGCCATTATCGCCTACCGGCAACCGGTGACGCGCGGCGAGATCGAAGACATCCGCGGCGTCAGCGTCAGTACCTCCATCGTCCAGACGCTGCTGGAGCGCGAGTGGGTCAAGGTGGTCGGCCATAAGGAAGTGCCCGGCCGGCCGGCGCTTTACTGCACAACCAAGCAGTTTTTGGATTATTTCAATTTAACGTCGTTGAGCGAATTACCGCCATTGGAAGAGATTGTCGACATGGACCTCGGCTCGTCCGCTCAACCGCCAGCACCACAGGAATCCCGTGAAAGACCGCAAACCCAGCAAACCCCAGTCGGCGAAGGCCCAACCGCCCAAGCGCAAAACCAACCTTCCGAAGCCGAGTCCGACGAAGCCCGGCTCGACGAAACCCGGTCCGGCGACACTCCCGAGCGCACTCTCCACTGACGCGAGCGGCGAACGCATCCAGAAGTTCCTGGCGCGGGCCGGTTTGGGCTCGCGGCGAGAAATCGAGCGTTGGATCGAGGAAGGCAAGCTGACGGTCAACGGCAACCGTATCCAGCCGGGTTATCACTTGAAACCTGGCGATCATTTGGCGGTTAACGGCCGCATCGTCAAGTGGGAGAAGTATGCCGAGCAACCGACCCGCGTGTTGGTGTACCACAAGCCGGTTGGCGAATTGGTAACCCGTCGCGATCCCGAAGGCCGGCCGGTGATTTTTACCCAGTTGCCGCGCTTGGCCGTCGGCCGCTGGATTGCGGTTGGTCGTTTGGACATCAACACCTCCGGCCTGCTGTTGGTCACCAATAACGGCGAGCTGGCCAACCGTTTGATGCATCCGTCGCGCGAGGTCGAACGCGAATACGCGGTGCGCATCCTCGGTGAGGTCGGCGACGACATGATGGAACGCCTGAAAAACGGGGTGGAACTGGAAGACGGCCCCGCTCATTTCGAGGAGGTGAGTTTCTATGCCGGCGAGGGCGCCAACAAGTGGTTTTACGCGACGGTCAAGCAGGGCCGTAATCGCTTGGTGCGCCGCTTGTGGGAATCGCAAGGCGTCAAAGTCAGTCGCCTGATACGGGTGCGTTACGGCGATATCGTACTGCCGGAGCGGGTGCGCGCCCATTCGTTCTACGAACTGGAAGCCAAGGAATTGCAGGAATTACTGGCTTTTGTCGGCCTGGCCTAACGCGCGGGTATTGCCCGAGCGGAAAATTTCGGCGGGAGCGGCTTCGGTCGCGATCAATGGTGTGCCGACACCGGTATGTATGTCATTTGCTCAACGATTCCCAAGTAACGCATCGCTGTCGCGTCCGGCGATTGCGGTTGGCCGGAGCGCCCGCGATGCGCCGGCCGATTCTTCAGTCGTAGCCCAGCGCGGCCAGAAAGGGTTTCAGTTCGGCTTCAATTTCGGCGAACTCATCGGCGTAATGGCGCCAACGGCCGACCGACGACGAATACAACGGTTGGGCGACTTGCTCGTAACTTGGGCTGGCAATGTATTTGCCGGCCGCTCGCTGGTGGAATTCGGCGACAGCGGGGTTCCAATCCAGACCGATCAGCGAGAACACCCGCCGGAACGTTGCTTCGAAGTCGAATACCGCATCTTCGTAACGCAGTTCGACAAAGTCCATCGTCAACATTGGCTTGACGGTCAGCCACCAATCCATCACCTGGCCGTAAAAGCGCGCCGTGCCGAGCCAAGTCAGCAATGGCACCGTGGACGGCGTGGGAACCATGGTCTGCATGAAACAACTCAGGCAAACGTCGCGCGGATCGCGCAGCAAAAACACCAGCTTGGCATCCGGAAAGATCGCGTTGATGAAACCAAGATCGATGGAATTCATCGTGGTTTTGTCGAGCAGGTGTTTCGTGCCGATCCGGTCGCCGAACAGTGCTCGCGCCCGATCCCAGTAAAACCGTCGCAGATGCAATACGCCGTCCCAATCCAAACCGGCCAACAATTCGGTCTGTCGGGTGCTTTGCGGGTTGACGCGCCTGAGTTCCTTGACCGTCGCGGCGATCAGGTCGGTTTCGTCGGCAACGAATAAATCGGGGTGAGTGCCCAGCACTTCCTGGGTCAGCGTGGTTCCGGTACGCATGAAACCCAGCACGAAGACCGGCGGGGGCAGGTCGGCCGGAAACTCGCGGCCGGCCCAGCGGCCAAGCAAGTCGCGGGTGTAGGCTGTTTTATAGTCAGCCAACATCGTGGGGACCAAGGTTGCGTCTTGCCGTTTGACCTCAACGAGTTGCGGCGCTATATCGGCGGCGGGACGCAAGTGGGCAAAAACTTGGGAAAACTCGCCCAGCCTATCCAGCAACCGGGCCATCTCCTTGTGGGCGCGAAATTTTTCTTCCGGCTTCAACAGGGGATGGCTCAAGGCCTTGGCTAAACGTTCGCGCGCCGGCTGGTATTGGCCGTCCGATATTTCCAGGGTGGCGACGAGTATCGTCAGCATCGGATTGTCAGGCACCAATTTCAACGCTTGTTTGGCGGCGGCCAGTGCCGGCTTTTTTTGATTCAGCCGGGAATGGCTCAGAGCCAACAGTTGGAAACCGCGAACGTGGTTGGGCGCGATTTGTACCGCCTGTTTGCAAAGTTCGAGTGCGCCGTCGTAGTCGCTCCAGTGCTGTAGCTGATCGGCCAAGTCCAAGGCTAAGCCGGTGTCGCGGCTTTTTTTGGCTTTTTTCAGCAGCCATTGGCCCGATAGACGTAAGTATTTCAGCCCTGCGTCGCGATCGCCCAACCAACATAAGGATTGGCCGAGACAGGCGGCGATTTGGGGATCCTTAGGGCTTTCGGCCAGGGCCTTGCCGAAGCATTCGGCCGCGGCCGCGAAGTTTTTTTGTTGCACTGCGGCTTGGCCGCGTTCCATGAATGACGCCATTTCGAATTCGCAAAAAAAACCGCAAGTTTAAATTGGATTAGTGGGATGTGTGAATGGAATTTGCCGCGCGGTGGATCAGCGTTGATTTTTGAGACTGCCGAGCCCATTGTGCGGCGATGTCAGCGTTGGCTCGAACGATGCGCCTAGCGCACGACGCGGTAAGCGACCGCGCCATATCGCGGACGGGACATGACGCGGTTTCAGGCTATTGGTAGATGATCAAAGAGGGTTGGCGCTGATACGCATTTTTATCGACGTTGCAGTTTGCACCAGCTCGTAACCCAAGTTCCCAGGTAAGCGTGGAGAGCTCGCTAAAACAGGGTATCCGGTAATGTTGTTGGCGGTGATCAGCGTGACTTCTTGGCCAAACCCCAGCAAGTAATCTTCACGAAACGAGACATACAGTCGGGCGCCATCCAGGTTCATATTGCCGTTTACGACCAGTTTGTCATTACCGGCCGCGCCGCCAAGCTGCATTTCGATCGATCCTCCAAAATCCAAGCTGCCATCAATGGTGAGAGTACCAAGATCCGAGCCGGGGGCGATCGTAACCTTTGGGCTCATTCCTGGGTATCTTATCGTCCCGCTGCCGGTAAGCACCCCGCCGTTAAGGTCTATTTCCACATCGCTGTCGAAAACGCCGTCTATTTTTGTGGTTCCGGAGTTTTGGGTATAAGGGTGTCCACCTAAGTCACATTTAGTGTTTTGGGTAATTTCGAATAGTCCATCGTTAACGATTTGTCCATCGCCGCCGCCGCCGGTGGCACACGCGTCCCACAACTGCCCCTGGGAGTCCCTAAATGTTTTGTTGAATGACATTTTTCCGGTGTTATGAATCAATCCTAAAAAATACGGAAAAATTGCGCTGGAGTATTGTCCTGGCTGGCCGAACAGCAGATTCCCGGCATTTTCCACGACTGCATCTGGAGAATATAAATCCATGTAGCCGTTAACCAGGATGGTGCCATTGGGGTGATTGATGATTTTTCGGTTCGTGCCGTTGGAAGAGCCGGACCCGATATTGAAGTTGTAATTCGCGATCAGCAGGCCGTCGTTTTCGAATATGCCGGATACTACAAAAGCGCTAGTAAATATTTGACCATGGTTATTTAAAACCCCGGCGACGCTGAGGCCGGAACCGCTTGTACTGGACAAGCCCGAGGTAACCACTCTGTCGGTAGAGGCAACCGTTACAGTTTGCCCGGCTGGGATAGGAGAAGGGATGCTAACAATCGCTGCTTGACCGGAAACGGCGGGTAGAGCCAGCAGCATCGATATTGCGGTACGTATTTTTAATTTGGCTTGTAACATAATTTATTCCTATTTTTTTGTGTGTTTGCAATGACGTTAAATTGAAATTAGCAAAATATCCGCGCCTCCCACTAAGATGTTACTTAACTTTTAAAACGCCTCAATTTTCCCTGGCCGGTATTCGTTTACCTCCCGCGTTTTCCAATATTGCAAAACCGGAGATTGTGACGAAGCTCGGATAGTTAACGTCAGTTTGCAAGCTAGTCTATAAATCTCACTTTTCCAGGCACGCCGAATCCGGCTGTCTCAATGAAAATCCGCCATCCGTGGCGGCCGTCGCGATTAGACCGAGCGCTTGCGACGTTGAACGCCGATGTAGCCGGCCAACGCCGTGCCGAATAGCCAGACCGCGCCGGGTGCCGGTACCGAGCTGGGCGGTGCCGAAGTCACGCTGAGTTTATAGCCGTCGATGGTATCGCCCCATCCGCCGTTACGATAGCCGCCCAGCACGATGGTATAGACCTGGCCGGCCAGTACGTCGAAGCTGATCGTGTTGAGGTTGCTGGGGGTGGCGCCGCCGACGCTGTAGGCGACAATGTCGCCGACCGCGAACGTGGTCCAGCCATCCGGCAACGAGTACTGGGTTAAACCGTAAATATTGTTGTCCGAATTCCACAAGCCATGGTGGTAGTAGTCGGCATTGCTACTCATACCCTGGAATATTGTGAAGCCGAATTGGGTGCCGCTTTGATTCACGCCGGAAGCCGACAAGGTGATTCGGGCGTCGATATCCGATTTGAACAAGCCGAATTCAAGATCGTGGCGCCAGCCGGCGGCGTGTTTGGCTGGGTCGTTAGGGTCGTTGGTATCCCCGGTCACGGCATCGCTCCAGGCGCCCTTGGCGGTGTCGATATCGGCGTGCACTCCGTAGCGGGTGAAGGCGTCGGCGCTGGAGATTTCGGCGCTGTCGTAGCCGGTCATCGACAAGCCCCAGTTCAGGTGGGCGCCGGTGTAGCCGAACGGGGTTTTGTGGCTGCCGGTGGTGCCGGCCCAGGCCGCGATCGAAGTATCGGTGCCGTTGGAGCTGCCGCCGAAACCGTATAGCCAACCATCCACGCCGCCGCCCAACTTGGGTACGCAGGCGGCCGTCGCGCAGGGGGCGCCGTAGGCCGTGGTCAGGTTATACATCGTGGTGGCCGACGCGGTGGCGTCGCTGATCGCGCCCAGCGTCAGCGAGCCGCCGGCCAGGGTGTAAGCGATGGCTTTGGAGAGTGTGGTGTATTTCATAGGGTCTCTACATTAAAAAATCGTTTTAAGAACATCGGCATCATGCCGGGGCCTAACCATCATCCGAATCAGGCCTTGCGCCGTTGCCAGCCCAGCAAGCCGATCGCGCTACCGAACAGCCAAACGGCGCCCGGCAACGGAACTGGGGCTGCGGAAATCGTCAATTCGTAGTCGTTTCTGGTAAAGGTCCAGCCGCCGCCTTGAAAGCCGCCCAAATAGATGGTGTAAACCTTGCCGGCTTCGGCCAAAAAGCTGGCGTTGTTGCCGTAGACATCGTCCAGAATCAACTTGTCGGCTTCCAGGCCGTTGCCGTCGCCGCCGCCGGCAATCGTGAACGGGTTGGGGTCGGTAATTTGATAGGCGTTGTCGCCAACACCGACGGCCGCTTGGTTGTCCCATGCATGCCAGGAACCGTGGTGGCCGTAGTTGTCGGTGGATGTATCCATGCCCTCGAACACCGTGAAGCCGTAGTCCGGGGTAAGATCGGCGGCACCGTTTTCCAGAAGACTGTGAATCGACAAGGTCACGACCTGGGTCACCGTCGATTTGAACAAGCCTATGTCGGTGTCGTGCTTCCAGCCGGCGCCGGCGCCGGGAGTGCTCTTCGGCGACTTGCCGCCGTCGTGCCAAGCGCCCTGGGCGGTGTCGATATCGGCGTAGTTAAAGATGGTGCCGTCCGCTAATGCCGTGCCGGCGTAACGGGCGTTGGAGTCCAGTTTGGAGATTACCGCGGTATCGCCGGCATCAATGACGGCGGTCCAGTTTAACGTTTGGCGGCCAACGTAATCGAAACTAGCGCCGCGCGGATCGTTGCCGACCCAAGGCACCGAGGCATTGCCTTCCGCAACGGCTTTATTCGGGTTGTTATAGGTTGCAGGACCGTTACCGCAGGTACTGCCTGCGGTACCGCAAGCGTTGGCGCTGGTCCGCATCCAGCCGTCGGTGCCTCCGGAACCGCTTGAGACCAGTATGTTAGGCGCCGATCGATCGTGATTGAAGGCGTTGTAGGAGGTTACCGCGGCGGCATTCGCAACGGAAGAGCCGAATCCGGCCACCGCGCTGCCCGATAAGAGCATGGCGATGACGCGGCAAAGTGGTTTAGGATTGTGCATGATCTGTTCCTGGGTTTGAATTAACGAATACCGACTTGGCGTCGCGCGACGGTCGGTGTTCCGCGCCGTATCGCCGAAATTTCGGTCAAGCGCTGACGCGGTCAAGCTGTAGCGTTTTTCCGATTCAGGATTCCGCTAAAAATAACTTCTCGAAATGACGTTTTTCTCCCACCGTTCGTGCTCAACTTACATGGATGCGGAAGGCAGAACCTTGCGGGCGGCATAGCCTAGAGCTCAGACGAAGCAGCAGCGGTTTGGCGGGGCCTTGTTATTTCCCTTCGGCTAGGCTCGCCTGATCGCAGTCGAAGGGCTCGAGATAAAACTGAAAACCGTGGTAATCAGAAACAGGAAAGTTAATCTTCATCTTATCTCCAGTGTTGCAAAACAGGACGTTGAGCCGGGTAACGCACCCCAGCAAACTCCCGGAGCCCCTAGTTGCGTAGCTTGGCTGCGGGTGCTTGCGACTGAGTACGGAATAAAGAAAGCATTATTTGCGCCAAATTGATGCGACAACCTGCGTTGACATAATGCTTGTTCCAAGATATTGAAATTCAGCTAAAAATTAGCGACACGATCAGTAAGCCAGTGGCGAAATCTGTAATTGCCAATAGGCCCGGAAGCAGGTGTGCTTTCCAAAAATAGGTGGTTTGACGCGTTTGTTAGTTTAAGTAACATAGTTTAGTGATAAAGATCAGTGGCTTTGGTGATTCATACCATGCCGTCGCCGCAAAACCTTGGAGGCGTAGCGCAGGCGAGTGAAGCTTGGGCGGTATTTGGAGGTGCTAGCGCCGCGTGGCTTTTGGGCTAGAAAACTGCAAGGTATCGAGAAACGCGTCAAGTCTTGCGAAAGTCAAGACGTCGATCCGCCTGTTGAGTAAAATTTGGAGGTGGTGCTGACAGCCAGCGACGTCGAAGGATTTGAGCGAGGGAGGTGCGATTGTTAGCCATCCCAGACTAACAATCTTTCCCGTCGGCGGTGGATAATCGCCGCCATCCGTGGCGGCCGTCGCGATTAGACCGAGCGCTTGCGACGTTGAACGCCGATGTAGCCGGCCAACGCCGTGCCGAATAGCCAGACCGCGCCGGGTGCCGGTACCGAGCTGGGCGGTGCCGAAGTCACGCTGAGTTTGTACCCGTCGATGGTATCGCCCCATCCGCCGTTACGATAGCCGCCCAGCACGATGGTATAGACCTGGCCGGCCAGTACGTCGAAGCTGATCGTGTTGAGGTTGCTGGGGGTGGCGCCGCCGACGCTATAGGCGACAATGTCGCCGACCGCGAACGTGGTATAGCCATCCGGTAACGAATCTTGAGTAAGGCCGAAAATATTGTTGTTGGAGTTCCAGGCGTCGTGGTGGAAGTAATCGGCGTTGGTGCTCATGCCTTGGAAGATCGTGAAGCCGAATTGGGTGCCGGTCTGATTAACGCCGGAAGCCGACAAGGTGATTCGGGCGTCCACCTCGGATTTGAACAGGCCGAACTCGAGGTCGTGGCGCCAGCCGCTGGCATGTCTAGTCGCGTCGTTGGTATCCGGTGAAATCGCATCGCTCCAGGCGCCCTTGGCGGTGTCGATATCGGCGTGCACTCCGTAGCGGGTGAAGGCGTCGGCACTGGAGATTTCGGCGCTGTCGTAGCCGGTCATCGACAAGCCCCAGTTCAGGTGGGCGCCGGTGTAGCCGAACGGGGTTTTGTGGCTGCCGGTGGTGCCGGCCCACGCCGCGATCGAAGTATCGGTACCGTTGGAGCTGCCGCCAAGTCCGTAAAGCCAGCCGTCGGTACCGCCGCCCAGCTTGGGTACGCAGGCGGCGGTCGCGCAGGGGGCGCCATAGGCCGTGGTCAAGTTATACATCGTGGTGGCCGACGCGGAGGCGTCGCTGATCGCGCCCAGCGTCAGCGAGCCGCCGGCTAGAGCGTAAGCGATGGCTTTGGAGAGTGTGGTGTATTTCATAGGGTCTCTACATTAAAAAATCGTTTTAAGAACATCGGCATCATACCGGGGCCTAACCATCATCCGAATCAGGCCTTGCGCCGCTGCCAGCCCAGCAAGCCGATCGCGCTACCGAACAGCCAAACGGCGCCCGGCAACGGAACCGGGGCTGCGGAAATCGTCAATTCGTAGTCGTTTCTGGTATAGGTCCAGCCGCCGCCTTGAAAGCCGCCCAAGAAAATGGTGTAGACCTTGCCGGCTTCGGCCAAAAAACTGGCGTTGTTGCCGTAGACGTCGTCCAGGATCAATTTGTCGGCTTCCAAGCCGTTGCCGTCGCCGCCGCCGGCAATCGTGAACGGGTTGGCAGTGGTAATTTGATAGGCGTTGTCGCCAACACCGACGGCCGTTTGGCTATCCCATTCGTGCCAGGAACCGTGGTGGCCGTAGTTGCCGGTGGATGTATCCATGCCCTCGAACACCGTGAAACCGTAGTCCGGGGTAAGATCGGCGGCACCGTTTTCCAGAAGACTGTGAATCGACAAGGTCACGACCTGGGTAACCGTCGATTTGAACAAGCCTATGTCGGTGTCGTGCTTCCAGCCGACGCCGGCTTCCGGGGTGCTGCCGGGGGATTTGCCGCCGTCGTGCCAAGCACCGCGGGCGGTGTCGATATCGGCATAGTTAAAGGTAGTGCCGTCCGCCAATGCCGTGCCGGCGTAACGGGCGTTGGAGTCCAGTTTGGAGATCACCGCGGTATCGCCGGCGCCGACCACCGCGGTCCAGTTCAGCGTTTGATTGCCGGCGTAATTGAAATTGGCATCGTTGCGCGGATCGTTGCCGACCCAGGGTACCGCGGCGTTACCACCGGATAATGTTTTGTTTGGACTGTCAAAGGTAGCGGGACCGTTACCGCAGGTACTGCCCGCAGTACCGCAAGCGTTGGTGGTGGTCCGCATCCAGCCGTCGGTGCCGTTGCCTCCAGAAACCAGTGCGTTCGGCACCGACCGATCGTGATTGAAGGCGTTGTAGGAGGTTACCGCGGCGGCATTCGCAACGGAAGAGCCGAATCCGGTCAGCGCGCTGCCCGACAAGAGCATGGCGATGACGCGGGAAAGTGGTTTAGGGTTGAGCATGATCTGTTCCTGGGTTTGAATTGACGAATATCGCCAAAACGACGCGCGGTTACCAGCCATTCGCTTACGAAGCGGTAACACTTGTTTTGCCGCTGGTGTGGCTTGACGGATGCAACGAATTCGTGATTCGCTTTTCGAAGCATCGGTTCGCAGCTCAATGTCTGTCGGCGAATGTTCGGTGTCGTTTGGTTGCGTGGCCGGGCTCCGAAAAACTACGGTCAAACGCAACGTTAGAGCAAGCAGGATGCATGCCCGAATCGGTTGAGAACCCTGCTCCGTATGTGATTCGCACGCGGACGGTGGGGTGAATATAAGTTATTGAAATATATTTATTTTTCTAATCCGATAACTTCGCGGTCGTGCTCGGCTTGGACGCTCCGCGCAAACCGGCAGGCAGTGTGCTTTTAAAAAGTGTGGGATATAGCGTGCATGATGCGTTAAATAACATTGTTTTTATTACGGTTCCGCCGGCAGCGGGCGGTGTTGATATTCGTTCTCCAATATCGCGAGGCCGCATCGGTTGCGGTGCGTCGGTTCACCCGAGGTGATGGATCATGTTGCGGGAAGCCTGGTTGGCCTCTGGGAGTTTTGTTATACGTCTCGTAATTAAATTTCGGTATATGAAAGGTATGGCATCGGGTCAGAGTTCGCTAACCCGACCGGTATTGGCTGTTACCGAGATCCTCCGCGCGATGAATAGCGGGTGCGCGACCGGTAATGCCGCCGGCTAGAACGCATAGTTCCAGGTGGCGGTCAGGGCGCCGTCTCGGTCAAGTTGATAACCTTGGTGATCGGTTCCTACCGGTTGAAGCCATTCCACGCCGAAACTGTGGCCGGCGAAGCGGCCGTCAGGAACGTCAGCGCTCAGGCCGAAACCTATATCCCAATAGCGTCCGCCGTAGTTGGTTGGATAATCCACTGGGGCTGTCGGTTCGTGGTTTTGTGTCGTGGAGCTTTGAATCTTGTCTTGCCAAGTGTAAACCCCTCGAATGGACGCCGAAAGCCAATCGAATATCCGATAGCTGCCCCAGCCGCTGGCTTGAAAAAGGTCGCCGTAGGCGTAACCGTACTTGTTTTTTTCCAAGCGTTTGATACCGCTCAATTGCATGCCCCAGCCCCAATCGTCCATGCCGCCGACGTAAGTCAGACTGGGTTTGAAATCCCAGGTGCCGCTACCTAATTGCATGCCGTAATCTTGTAAAACCGGCGAGCCCGGCGTGACGTCCGTCTTAGCGTTGTTTTTCAAAGAGCCTTGGCTCATCTGCGCGTCGATACTGCCAGTTGGTGCGCTGACTCCAATGCCCGCGTGTAAATGGTGTTTACCGTCATCCGCCAGCTTAATTAACGCGGTAACAACGGTATCGCCAATATCGTTGCTAGTGTGGTACGCGCCGCCATGTCCGCCGTATTCGCTAAGCTCTTCTTGGTCGGCGAAGGCGCGGATCGGATTGCTCATGCTCATGTCCATACTCATTAGCTGCGGCATGACCATCAGATTCAACCAGTCGGTCGGCGCATACATCAGATCCAGCATGTGCATCTGCATGTGCATCTTGGTCGGCTTGTAGATGCAGCCGTTGCTAAAGCCGCTACAGCCCCCGGCGACGATTGCCGCGTCGCTGGCGGGGCTGTTGCCGCGCAGCATGGCGCCGCTTTGGACGTTATACATAAATCGATAGCCGACCATGATTGAGTCGGCTTGATTCATCATGTGGCCGAACATGATCCCGGCGGGTGGCGGCGCGCCGTGGACGTGATGGTGGTGATGGCTCTCGTGACTCGAGCCTTCCTCGAACAAGCCTTTGGCAGCGAAATCGACGCTCAAGTTAGCGTGGGCCATAAAGTAGTCGAAATCGGCGTAGTCGCCGATGCCGCCTCCGCCCAATTTGAGCGAACCGGCGTGCGTCACGTACTCGAATCCGCCTTCTAATTTAACGCCGCGCGCAAACTGCTTACCTATTGTCAAGCCTCCGCTCAAGTCGCCGAATGCCGACAGGCGAAAATCGCTGGTATAAAACCCATCCGCGCGCGGTGATAAGAAATAGGGTGCGAAAAAGTCCGCTTGAGACTGTGAGTAATAGCGGATTCCGGGTGTCACGGTAAGCCCCCAAGGAAGCGATTGGTACCATTTCAACTCGAAGGTGTGGGAGTTGATTCCCCAGTCGTCAAGATAAAAACGATAGTCCAAATGCAAGGAAGCATCCAGCGCGGGAACATGCTGGTTCAAGCGGCTGGATAGCGACCATTGATTGCGCTGGCTGGGGCGATTTTCCCGAAACAGTTCCGTACCGACTACTTCCAGCTGAGTGATGCGCTTCCAGTCAACGTGTTCGGCATCGGTTGCTAGTTGGTAGTATTCTTCGGGCGAGATTTCACCTCGAACATAGACGAATTTGTAAGGGTTGCTCAGATAGCCGGTTTGATGTGTAAAACTGGTGCTAAGCTGAGCCACGCTGTTTTTGGAGAATACTTGCGAAATACTGGCGGTAAAGTTGTGAAATTTGCTTTCCTCATTCAGACGCGGGTAGTCGGCCGCACCGAAATGTTCGCTGTGTCCGGCGTGTCCGGCGTGGCTGTCGGAACTGCGGTTGATTGTGTTACTGGTCATGCCGTAACCGGCCGACACGGTCGTCAACTTATTATTGAACTCGTGACTGATGTCGACATTGCCAAAGTTGGATAGAAAATCCGGCTCCTCGGAAAATCCGCCAGTGACGCCCAATGTCGTATTATCGAAGTAATAGCGCGTGCCGAATTGCGGCATCGAACGAGTTTCCTGCGGTTGCAACTGAAAGCGTTGTACCGTGGCGTTGCCGGTGGGTACCAGCTTGTTCAGGATTGCCGCGTATTGGGCGATCTGCGCTTGTTTGCTGAGTTCGGCGTCGAGCGCCGTCTGTTGGCTGATTTGTTGATTGTAGGTGTCGGTGAGAGGCTGGGTCTGTAGGTTGTAGTTGTCGGTAACGGTGGCAACGTTACTGTTGTATTGGGCGGTTAACGCGTTTTTATTCGCGGCGTATTTGTCGTTGATCGCCTGAGTCGCCGCATTGTAACTGGCGGTGGCTTGTTGCCGAGCGCTCAGATTCGCGCTGTCCAATTGCGCCAATTGAGCTTGGTAATTGCTGTCTAAAGCCGCTATTTCGGCTTGATGTTCCGCGATTAAATCAGTACGGGCGGCGGTGTATTCGTTTCCCAAGCGGGTCAGCTCGCTTTGTTCCGAAGCGTTCAGCGCGCTCAATTGCGAATTGTAGTTGGTGGTCAGCGTGGTGTACGAAGGGTTATAGACTGTATTGGAATAGGTAGTTCGATAAAGCTGTAGCGTGTTGTCCCAGGCCGTTTGCATACTGGTCGGCGTCGATACCGGCGACACAACGATGTTGTCCAGGGTTACCGAGAAAGATTTGATTTGTAGCGGCCCGTTGGAAATTTCCACGCCTTCCTCGTCGAAAACTTGGTCCGGGTCGGTTGGCGTTTTAGGGTAGCCTTTATAATGGAGCCAAACGGCGTTGACGTTGGCAAACGAACTGTTCAGAGTCAGAGTGCCGTTAAAGCCGTTGGCGACGGTTTGATAAGCGATCTTGGTGGCGTAGTTGGTACCGTCTCCATTATATAGGTCGGGGTTGATGGATTGGTTGAATCCGAGGATTTCCCAATAATCCTCGGCGCCAGTGCCCGGATTGCTGTTGCTGATTGGCGCGAGAAAGTCCATGGAGTCCAAGCTGAATGCCGCGCCGGTCTGCGCTCGAAGATAAACGCCGCTGGAATCGTTATGATAGGTCAGTTGTCCGTTCCCGTAGTGCAAATGCGCGCCGGACGCCGTTGGATCCTCAACAATACCGACTGCGAAATTGTTTAAGGTGGGGGAGGAAGTGCCGAACGGGTAAACGCATTGGCTGCCTTGATTCAGGCGGCAGACGCCACTGGCTGTAGGGTTGACGTTGGCCATGCCGTAGTAGGCCGCGCCGCTGACGTTGTTAAAATCGATGGTCCTTGTCGCCGTAATGCTGATGGGGTCTGACGGCCTAGAGCCTAGTGTGTTGGTAATGTAGTCGTTTTCGGCTTGGGTGCGGGTCGTGTTTAGAGTGGTCACCGACGAATCGTAAGTCGATTGCAGTGCATTTCGTTGGCTCTGCGTGTTGGATTGCAGCGTGTTGACCGAGACATTGTAATTTTCAAGCAACGCCGGCAATTCGGCGTCTATGGCGCCAAGCGACGCATTATAGGCGCTCGATTGCAACGCCTTGTCGGCGGCCAACTGAATATCCAAGGCCAACAGGTCGGCATTCAGGTCTTGCGTCAACGGGGATATTTCCAGCGCCGCTTTTGCATCCTCGCTGGCTTTTTCGGCGCTAAGCTGGGTACTTAGTGCGTTCAGCGACGCTTGATAAGCCTCGTCGATAGGTGTCTTTACGGCTTCGTATTGCGCCGAATAGCCCGAGTTGGCGATTTGACTGGCCGCGTCGATGTTGTCTTGAGCGGCGTCCATGCCGTCTACGTAGGACTTAAAGGAGTTCAGGCCGCCCAATACCGTTAACCCTGACGCTGTAACGCCGCCGGAGGCCGAACTGACCAGATCGACGTATTCCACTAAATCTCGTCCGCCACCCAAGACGTATTTGGCTTGGTTGGTTATTGCTGTCGGAATCGAGTAGGCCGGAGTAGCGCCGCTGTAAGTGTCGCGGTCGAGACTGAAGCTGAGTTCGATCCGGTCGGAAAGAGGAATCACCGCATCGGCATGGTAGACCTCGACACGCATACGCTCATCGCTTTCTTGATAGTGCCCGTAGCTGACGTTGGTGTGGATTTGTTGAGCGGGAATCGCGGCCGATGCATTCAGGCCCGGTAAACTTAGCGCGGCCGACGTTAGCGCCGCAAGCGCTTTGTTCGAATCCGGTTTAATTGCACCCACAGCCGCCTCCATTGCCTCCGTGCCCGCCTTGCGAAGCTTCCTTACTGGTGTAAACGTGATCTCGGAAATGGTTTTGGCTGGGATTCGGAGTGATGGCCATTTCCGGTTTTGCCAGATTGCCCCGCTCCCAGGGCGCGACGTCGGCGCATCCTTGCGTGAAGCCGCAAACGATCAGCAGATAGACCGGCTTCGTCGACCAACGAATTCGCGTCTTGGGCGCTTGCCCGAGGGGAGCGGGGGGGGGATTTGAACTGTGATTACTGAATTGTCCATCTCGTTGGGCCGAAATCGCTTCGGATCTTGGATGGCTCGCGCGAGTATAACGCGTCGCGCGGCCATCACCTTCCACTGAGATCGGTTTGGACACGACTCGAGGTTCTTCCTGTCTCGCCAGAAGGAATCCAGCGCGGTAGCTGTGGCGCTCGGACCTATCACGGCATACCCGCCAGACCGGCATCGGCGAGAGCTCCGAACCACCGCTAGGGAGCGCGACGGTTGGGCTAGCGTCACGAGACTCGGCGCTACAAATTTTTATCGGGGGCGTCACTAGGCTGGACTTTACTGTCGAATTCATTTTAGGGTTCCTTTAAGTCAACGCCGCATTGGTTGTTTCGTATCGCAACCGAGACCGTAGCGTCGTTGTCTTTCATTTGCCGGAGTGCATTTAGCGCCATGGGTTCTCGAGTGGATCGCGAAATGGCGGTCGATTCGCTTGCCTTTCGCGGTTCTCAACCGCTCGATAGCCGAATAGTCTTTGTTTGGTCGTTTATTTTGAAACCTTTCTTGCCAGCTTGTGGTTTTTCCGCGACCTGTCGATAGATTTGCGGTATGGAATCTCAAAAATACGAGCACCAAAGCCGCTAACAGGTCGCGCACGTTCACCGCGCACGTTCACGGTGTTCCAGAACGTTTAGACCTGAGGCGGGTGTAACCTCGGGTGACAATTGCAATGGTGCCGCTCTTAATTGAAATTGGACAGAAGATTCGGGCGAAGAGTGGGGCTTGTTGCGACATTCTGACGTAGCGTTGGCGATAAACAATTTTGATGGTAAAGCACAAACCATGCCGCAAGATCACCCAAAAACTTCCGGAGAGGTTGGGCTGTGGAACCTCGCGGTTCCGCGGTACGAATGGAAAGCCTTGAGACTAGCATCATCCGCGCAATGGTTTTAGCGGGTTCGGAAAACCGATTTGTTTACGTGGCTAGCGCCTAAATTTGTGGGCTATCGATTACTGGCTTTAACGATGATTATTGTCAGTTTGGTAAGTGCGTCAAATCACCTATCAGCCTGACGCCTAGAGAGTTTACTAGATAGATTGGGGCTGCCATAGGATGAGTTTCTCTGACTTAACGTCTTGATAAAGCGCCTGAAAATGGGCGGAGCAGTTGGTTTTAGAGGCATATCACGCATCGATCTAGTTAAATAACATAGTTATTTTATGCTGATAATGCGCTCTAGGCTTTTGGGTTTACTCAGTAAGGTTGTTGGAGAAAATCTCGTCGGCATTATTAACGGGGGGCTATATCGATATTGTTCAGTTAAATCAGTAGGTTGTTGTTCTGGCTGGCTGAGTAGTAAATTTGTCACGACGCGATGATTGTTCTTGGTACATGAATTGCTGGCGTATAGTATGCTCTCCTGTCTACATATGGGAGTTTGTTTGGCTGGAATTAATTTTTGCGAGGACATTTGAATGAATAAAGGCATATTTGGCGTTGCGACAGCGACTGCGTTGCTGTCTGTGATGGGGGGGGCAAACGCGTCCATGACGACGATGGTGACCTATAACTTGAACGACTTTCCGGTAGCGGTTTACCACGATTCGAACGTGACTTCGACTGCTTCGGGGGCTTGTCCCGCCGAACCTGGGCGGTCGGGAAACTGTTACATTTCCAATAACACCGGCGCAACTCCCGCGTCCAGCGTAACCGAAAATGTTATCGTTGCCGGAACCGTGCGCGACGAAGCGGACTCCGGTGCGCACGTCCATCAGGAAGTGGACGATTTGGACGCGTCGAATTTAAAAATCCACTACCACGCGGACTCTGGCGGGCTTTACGTCAGAATGCGGGATAAAAGCGCATTCAGCTTGTTGTCTATCAATCTCGAGGCTCCCGAAGGAACCGGAAATCCCGACCCCAATGCGTATTGGGAGATTCTTGGGTTTAGCGATGCGATAAACCCTTCATTGACGGCGGGTGATGGTACTAACTATGCAAATCGCGTGGCCTATCAAACTTTACCGTCTACCTTCGATTGGTCCGATCCCTCCTCACCGTTGTTGCTTAACGACGACTTTAGCAACATTAGTGCTTTTTGGATTCATTTCGGCGGTTGGGGCAAGGTGCCTTACGATCCCGATGCGGTATACGACGACGAAGGTTTGTTGGTATCGGATGGTCCGTTAACGACTCCGGTATTTAATCTCTATATCGATAACATTACGATGGCTGCCGCTGGTACGGTCAATCCCCCGTCTAACGTTCCTGTCCCAGGTGCTGTTTGGCTGTTTGGATCGGGCTTGTTGGGTCTTTTGTCATATCGTAGAAATAACGTTAGCGCCTAACGTTTTGTCGGGCTAATGGCGAAAAAAGGGTCGGGTAACCGGCCCTTTTTTATGAAGAGCATTTTTACGCGCGCGAAGTATGTCAAATCACCTATTTTTGTTACGGATGCTAGAGTTGGTCTTGGACGGATTTTTTAACATAATGAATCTATTGAGTATTTCTGTTTTAGCTCAATTATTGCTTTTACAATACCTGCGCGGTGTCGGTACCGGACAAGCAAGGCGTTCACCCAATATTTGCCCTAGAGGTTACCAATGAGTTTAAACAGAAATCTATTTATTTTCGGCTTCGGCGTGCTGGTCATGGAGGCCGGAAATGCCCACGGCCCGTTGCCGATGCCGCTACAAGACGTTCCAGTCCCGACAGTGCCGGGTTTGTTGCTGGACGCTACGCATCCCGATCCGATTGTCGTCAACAAGGAAAAGGCGATAGCGCTTGGAAAAGCGTTGTTTTGGGATACTAACGTGGGGAGCGACGGCATGGCGTGTGGTTCATGCCACTTTCACGCCGGAGCCGATCGTCGGGTACAAAATCAGATTAATCCAGGTGGAAAAAGCCATCTTTCCGCAACCGCGCAAACTTTCGAATTGGCGGCACCGGATCACAAGCTGAATGCCGATGACTTTCCGACTTATCGTTTCGATAACCCTTTCGACAATACTAGCAGTGTCCTATTTTCCACGGATGATGTTGTATCGTCGTCCGGTACATTCAGCGGCCAGTTTACCGGCGCATCAAAATTGACGGGTATGGAAGACCAGTGTGCTCGTGCCGCCGATCCGGTGTTTCATCTAGGGTCCATAGGGACTCGGAAAGTCGAGCCGCGTAACGCTCCATCCGTTATCAATTCGATCTTCAATTACCGAAACTTCTGGGACGGACGCGCCAACAACGTATTTAACGGTGTTAACAATTGGGGGGATCGAGATCCCAATCCAATCGGGGTTTGGGTAAAAACCGGCGCTCGAAGCGTTAGTAAGCAACGGCTGCATTTAACCAACTCATCGCTTGCGTCGCTCTCCGTGGCGCCGCCGCTAAATGACGCCGAAATGTCTTGCCAACAACGCGATTGGCCGAGCATCGGTCGCAAATTGCTGTTACGTCAACCTTTGCAAAACCAACAGGTTCATCCCCAGGATAGCGTTCTAGGCGCCTATAGTCTGAGTGGCGCGAGCGAGTTAAAAAACGGTCTGAATTTGACGTACCGAACGATGGTGCAGCAAGCTTTCAACAACAAATATTGGTCCTACAGTGGTGCCGGGCCGTTTGGAGCACCGAGTTCCGGGACGCCCTACAACCAAATGGAAGCAAACTTCTCTATGTTTTTCGGTATTGCGTTGCAGATGTATCAGGCAACGCTGGTATCCGATCAAGCGCCTATCGATTTGAGCCCGCGTGACCCTGCTTCCATGGAGCCAACATGGGAAGGCTTGGGCAAATCCGCGGCTGAAATTGAGCAGTTAAAAGAAGGGTTGAATGCTTTTGTCAGCAATCACTGCAATCTGTGCCATGCGGGACCAAACTTAACGACAGCGACGATAGACGTCAACAGTACCTTGGTGACAGCGACGACACCAACCAGTTATTACGGCCCATCTCACTTTCGGATCCCCTACGGTGCGAATGCATTAGGAACAGGGAATGGCGCGGCCGCGGCCGCTATTACCCCGTTTAAAAATGTTGTCGATCGGCGAAATTTATCGGGTGCTTTCAAACTGGTCGATGTTGGGTTTGCCAATACGGGCGTTAACGATCCTCTCGCTGATATGGCGATAGGTGGCGTTGACGATTTTAATAACCCGTTGTCGTTTGCAGACCAATACGTGCAATACCTGCTAGGAAACAGTTCGGCTATCAAGGATTCCGTGGTCGCTACGACTCGTGCTTGCGATTTTACGATCGGATTGGCGGTTAATTCAACGTTGGTGAGCAGCGCAACGATAACTAAAGCCGACGGCACCCTGGAGATCGATGGGAATCGCGAAGGTGTTTTGCGGGATCAGAATTGTTTATCGGCCTCGAGGAAATATATTCCTACCGTGACCACGGCGAATAATGTTTATGTTAATAAGCCGACCAAATTGGCGACCAGCACGGCCGGGACGTTTAAAATTCCCGGATTAAGAAATATTGAATTGACAGGTCCCTATATGCATAACGGTAGTATGGCCACCCTGGAGCAAGTTATTGAATTTTATTCCAGATTAGGGAATTTTAATAATCCGAACAAGGATAACTTAGTAAACAACATCACCCTTGCCGGTTATCCGCCGGCCAGAGATGCAATTATTGCATTACTAAAGAGTTTTACCGACGAGAGGGTGCGCTACGAGAAGGCGCCATTTGATCATCCGCAAATAAAGGTGCCACACGGACATGCCGATCAATTTGGCGCTTTGAATGAAGGGAATTTTGGAAGCGTCAACTTGGCCAAGGATCAGTATTTAGAGATTCCGGCCGTCGGCGCGAATGGAGCGGATACTCCGTTGCCATCGTTTGCGGATATTTTGGAGCAATAATCAGCATTAAGACAAGTGGACGTCGTCCGCTTGTCCGATGTTAAATTGAAATTTAATATCGGTAGATGTTGGCTTCGTCCGTTATCTAAATTGAAAACACGGTTATTTGCTAATTTGTGTCGTGTTTTATTCTGTTTTGGGGATTATATGAGATTTAAAATAAAATCGGTGTTGATTGTGGCTGTGTTCGCGCTTGTAATGGCCGGTACTAACAACGCCGCGGCGAGCGTTACGTTTTCAAGTCTAGCCAATTTGAGTTTTTCAATTGCAAATATTGAAACGTCGGCCAGCGATTTGAGTGACTTAGAGTTTTCAGCATCGTTCGTAAGGTCGGGAGCTGATTTTCCAGCGACGTTTATCGACTTGACCGGAGACGGGGTAGTTTTTGATACGACCGAGGAGTTCGCCACGGGCGTTAAACCGGTACAGGTCGGCACGAGCTTTTCCCACGAATTTGATTTAGCGGGGGGCGTTTCAGCGGGTGCGATCGACTATAGTCAAGTCGGTTGGTACGATGTTGGGTTTAATAATTTAGGCGTTAACTCATATTCGATTACCATGAGTTATTCCTATAGCTTGTCAACTGAAATCGTTGGAAATGATGGCGTCACATCGGTCGGTATTCATTATACCGATAGCGATGGATTGATCGATCAATTCGACGAGGCGTTGGCAAGCTCCTTAATCACGGGCCTTTCCTCCGGGACTAAACAATTTTCGGGTAGCTTTACCTTTACATTGGATGGCGTAAGTAATGCTAAAACTTTTTATATTGACTTAAATCACTCGGGTAATCTGCTGTCGGCGGCGCCAGTTCCTCTGCCGGCTGCCGCGTGGTCTTTTTTGATAGGTTTGCTGGGAGTGTTGGGCTTCAATAAGAAAAGCATGGTTTTTTAGTGGAATAGAGAGTCGGTTTAAACATCTGCTGATTTAATTAGTTATAGAATTCTAGGTTGCGAATTAATCAGAGGTTCCTTAATACTCGTGGCGTTGATGAATAAGTATGTGTCAGCGTAAGAAATTGATTACACAGAAGCAGGTAAGTCCTTACGTGTATAGACTGGTCGGAAGTTATTTTGATAATATTAGTGAGGGAGTTATGAATAAATTAAACCAAGTTATCCGTGTTGTATTTTTTCTGCAGATATTGTTTTCGGTCAATTCGGCGCGAGCGGATATTTCAGATTCGATTGAATGTAGAGAGGCTCTAGTAAATAATGTTGCTTATACTATTCCTTATCAAACTGCCATTTCTTGCGATAGAGGAGTCGGGAGTGTCACCTATTCCGGTGATTTAACCAATTACGGCGAATTTACCGTGGCCCCTGGCTTCAACCTTGTTTTAGAGGGTGGGATAGAAAACTATGGAACTTTAAACATCTACTATGAATTACAGTTCCGGGGAAACGCTGCGGTTATTACTAACCGGGCGTCTGGGATTGTTAATTCCCCTGAGTGGCTATTTGTACACAGTGGTAAATTTGACAATTACGGGACGGTTAACTTTGCGCCGATACATGGTGACGCCGCTTTGGGTGATAATTTGCTGGCTATAAACGGTGCCTTTAACAATTTTGGAACATGCAGGTTTGATGACTCAATAGGGTCGGCGGGTGGAGCAGGTGCATTTAAAAATCAAGGTAAATTTGAAATAACTTCTCGCGGTAATTTCCCGAAAGAAGATTATCAGGAATCCTTCAATTACGTTCAAACCAAGGGAGAGATCGAAGTCAATGGCTTTTTTAGAGCAAAATCAGTCAATATATCCGGAGGGAGGCTGAGTGGGAACGGAACGCTAAAGATCGATAGTGGAACCGCTTCCATTGTAGGTTCAAAAGGAGTAATTTCTCCTGGCGCTCCGATCGGTACTTTGACCATCAGCAAAGCCGATCTGATCTTAGGCGGTTCTCTGGATATCGAACTATCCGGGCCACAAAACAACGACAAATTAAATGTGGATGGCAGTCTGAACTTGAGCAACACTTATCTCAACGTCTTGCTACGGCCTGGCTTTTTACCTCCAATCGGTACTCAATTTACCATAGCTAATGCGACTCATATTACCGGTCAATTTTTAGTTCCAGTATTGCCTAAGCTACCCTTTGGCGCCTGCTGGCTAATAAACTACACGGACACCGCCGTAATGCTGGAAACATCGGGTGGCGGAAACAGTAGTTGCATTGATTGATGGTCTTAAGAGGTACGGATTTAGGGTTGGGTTGAGCTAGGCGATGCTTAGATTTTAAGAACCAATTTTCCGGATTATTTCCATTCGGGATGGATGAATGCGGTAACTAAAAATAAGCGCCTTAGGGCGTTTAGCACCGATCGCTTCCGGTGTGATTTATACAACTAAGTCGGCGAATGCCATGGAGCGGCCGGATTGCGGCGCGAGTGATGTGCGCTGGGCATAATCGCCATTACACGGGCAGTGTTCGATGCGGTAATGATGCAACCCAATTCAACTCTTACAATATTAGGAGTCTTTGACGTGCCGCAAGTTGGGGTTAGCAGAAAGACACGTTAGTGTGCCTATTTGCTAAGGACGTGTTCTGGGGCGCGCTATTGTTGCGAAAGATTGTTCGGCAATCCGTTGCCCGAAAAATCGACAAAATTTTGCGACCACTTTTCCGTCGGCGCCGCCGACTCGCCAGCGTCGTCATGTTTCGCCCCCAACGAGGAGGGGACGAAACATGAGCTCTTACGTGACTTGACGGCGCGTTTCGATGCCTACCAGATTTTTCCTTTCTGCGAGAACCCTTCCGGTACTAAGCGTCACGGGGGCTAAAATCGTCACATCGCTATCGCGCCATTTCCACGATTTTCAGCGAAGGATGTTTTTTGAGGGTAAAGCGCTATATGCCCATCGTTAAATAACATAGTTATTACGATGGGTGCTGGCGACCCTCGAAATCCGTTACAACAAGTTATGGTCTGTAAGTTGCTATAATTTTCGTACTTGGGTTACTTGAGGCCTTAGTGGCACGAATCGTTGAAATTTATTAATCCTTCAATGGAGAACACATGAAAAACAAAGTTTTTTACAAATCGAATGCTAAATCGGCATCTAAGTTGGGTCTGGGCATTGCGCTGGCGCTGGCTGGGGTGGCTCAGCAAGCTCAAGCGCACGTCGAGTATTACGATCTCAACCAGGGGGCGCAAATTGGCGATCTGACGGCTGCCGGTAAAGCGGCTTCCACCGCGCAGTATGGCGAAACACCAGCGGCGGTTTTGGCCGTGGCGGGTTCCGGTTTGACGAGTGCTCAACGTGCCGCCAACGGTATCGGTGCGGCCATTAGCGCGCAGAGCGATCGTCCGCTGAACGACCCGAACCTGTGGAACGCCACTAACCAAAGCTATACCGGCGTCGGCTCGTTTTCCAACGTTAACTACACCTCCGCCGCCAGTAGCGCCACGGTTGACGTCACCGACGTAACCGATTTCGGTTGGGGCGCCGGTACACAGACGTTGTTGGGCGATAGCCATAAGGTCGACTTTTTCAACTTCCGTCTGGATCAAACCTCGACGGTGACGATCAAGTGGAATGTCGATAGCGACGGCACCTATATCGACTCCGCGTTTACCTTGTACAGCGGCGTGTTGAACTACCAAGCCCACGACGATGCTAGTGATAAAGCCAATCCTTCGGTGGTGCCGACCGGCAAGGTTCAAGACGTGCTGGATTCGGCTACCGCGCCGGTGGACGCGCAAGGCATCGCTTCGTCCTTCCGCGATACCAGCAAGGCTGGCAGCCCGGGAACCTATGTCGGTCAGTTCAATGCCTTGGCGAACTGGGGTCAATCCAACGTTTCCGGTAACTGGGGCAATATTGCTTATCTGGCCGGCGTAAACGCCAATGCCAGCGCCGAAGTAGCGGCTAACGGCTTCAGCGCCAATGCCGAAGATACTTTGGAAACCTTGGTCATCACGCTCACCGCCGGTAACTACACCATAGCCGCCTCAGGCGCGTTGGGTGCTGTTGCCAATAGTACCCTGGGAACTTTGGGTGCATTGGATTCTTTCGGGCTCACTAATTTGCATGGCCACCTAGAATTTTCGGCGTCGGTTGCGGCGCCGGTTCCGGTGCCAGGCGCGGTATGGTTGTTCGGTACCGTCTTGGCTGGATTCGTGGGCTTGAATCGCCGTAAAGTGTTGGTTGCCTGAATTTCCGACTTGGAAATACCGTTAGGTAACCGATGAATAAAAGGCACAAGGACGTGTTATTGGTTGTAAACGGCCCGTATGGGCCGTTTTTTTTGCATAGAGAAAGCTGTTCTCGGGCTGGGTCTTGGTCTGATCGAGGATGTGTGGGATTTGCCGATATTGCTATTGCATATAACATAGTTTAATTAATTTGCCCGCGCGTCTTCTAAGCTTTGTGCGGGAAAAATTCATGGCATGCGATTTGCTGTAACATGGCCTAGCTTAGCCGACGAAGTATAGAAAAGATTTTCGGATTGGCTAGGGTGTCGTCGGGCGTTTGATGAAAGTCGGTTTCCACAGTCGCGGACCTTGGAGCTTTTTACTTGGGGGATTTATGTTGAATATGAATAAGTTTAATTGGGCGGCGCTAGCTGTCGTGTCACTGTGCGGTTTGTCCGGACAGGCGCTGGCGCATGTCGATTACGCGGATTTAAGCGATCCGATTTCGTCGCCGGGTGGCGTCAACGGCGGAACGTTTACCAATTTCGGTTGGCATAACGGTACCGAGGCTGCGTTGGGCGATAGTCACTCGCTGGCGGGTGGGACATTTTTCAAATTTCATCTGGACCAATCTTCGTTAGTGACGATCACTTTTAGCGATATTAGTGGAACAGATGCGTTGAACCCGGCATTTAGCTTGTATTCGGGGCTGTTCGCGGCTGAAGCGCACGACGATACGACGGTAGATCCGTTGAATCCTAAAGTATTGGTCTCCACGCCAACGCCGCATGTCGTCAAGCTGGCTTCGCCGGTGGATAACGGGGTGCTGTCACCGTTTCGCGATACTGAACACGTCGAATATCGCGGCCAGTTCGATGCTTTGGATTCCTGGAGCATGGCCAATAACAGCGGTGAATGGGGGGTAATTCAATATCTGACTCACGTTGGTCCTGCGGGAGGCAATTCGGTGTCGCTGGTGAATTATCTGTTGGGCGCCGGCGATTATACGATCGCGGCCGGCGGCGGAACGGTTTATGACGCTGCAACCGCGCTGGAGGGTTTGGACGGCCAGATTTCCTTAAGCGTGACGGCGGTGCCTTTGCCGGCGGCAGTATGGTTGTTCGCTCCGGTCTTGGCGGGTTTGACGGCAACGGCAAGGAAACGCAATAGCGCCAAAGGTTGACTTTCGTTTTGGGAAATGAGGAGAAAACAGGACGTTTTGCCAGGGATGGTTCGCCACATTCGCCGCGAGGCGAAGCCGGAAAGCCACGGGTCCTCTTAGGGGGAAGGGACGGCCGGGTTGCAATCGATGTAAGGGGCGGATTTGGGGTTCACTGCGAATTCAATGTCTGTCAGAGGGATAATAATTATTACGGTAAAAATAACTATGAAAAAAATGACTTTAAAAGCTTCGGTTTTAACGTTGGTTGGCGGTATGGCATTAATGTCCGGACAAGCAATGGCGCACGTAGGCTACGGCAGCGCGTTATATTGGGGCGCGGGCACTTACGATCCGTTGACAGGTAACACCCAAGGCGCGACAAGTACCTATGGAGCTGCGGCAAACTTTACACCCACCGTATCCAGCAACGGCGGTTATCTGGCCGGTTTGAACCCGGATTCCTTGGGTAATACTCACGACATCCGCTTCCGTTATTTCATTCTGGAAAAAGACGCGAATGTTAGCTTCACCATTACCGGTACAACCAATGCCAATGGTGCAAGCACATTGAACCCAGGCTTCTCGTTGTACAACGGCGTGGTTCCAGCCTCCTCGCACGACGGCGTGGGCGATGTCGCTTCAACCGCGGCTGATCCCGATACCGCTGCATATTTGGCGGGAGCGCCTGATTTTGCTTCTTGGTCGCCGTTCGCGGGTGTCAATGACGTTCGCGGTGGCGCGGCGGCCGGCACAGCCGCTAACCCTACCGGTTTGTGGGGCGTGTTCGATACCAACGGCAGTATTACCACAGGCAACAATGGCACTGCCGGCGCGACCGATACCCATGGCCCGAACTATTTGGGTAATTTAGATACTGCTAAGATCGCAACGATTACCTATACCGGCAAATCGGGTGCGGACGCCGCGGCGGGTTCCAGCTTCACCAACTCATCAGGCGGAACTACTGGCGTTTTAGCGGCCGACGGTACGGTGGATAACAGCGTGTCTTGGAATGGCTTTTTGCACGCCGGCGTCTATACCCTGGCAATCGGCGGCGCCAATGTCGCGGATTACACCCAGTTGTTCAACGACATCGTCAACGGCGGCGCCACCGCCGGTAGCCAGTACGCGGCAGCCTACACAGCCGACCGTTTGGCCCGCGGTTTGACTATCAGCAACTTCAGCGTAACCACCGTTCCGGTTCCTGGTGCGGTTTGGTTGTTCGGTAGCGCATTGATGGGTTTCCTGGGCATGAAACGCCGCGCGCGTAGCGCTTAATTCAAGGAAGGTTATCGGCTTGCTTCGATAACGCATTGGCGGGATGCCAACCATTCGCGAGCGCTCGCCCCAGGGATTGGGGCAAGCGCTCGTTTTTGTTTTGATGCCATCGGGCCGGTTTGTGACGCTTAAGGATGCCGCTTTAAATGATATTCGATGGCCGAGGCGTTTTTCTTTAGTCGCCGGCATACTGTCGATTCGATGCCGGCAACGGACGATTTGGTTTTTCGCGCTTATAATGCCCGGCCCGATTACCGATCGAGTACTTGTTAGGAAGTTCGCGGCGATCAATAGGTTTTTACTTCTTACTCAAAGTTTGGTCAGTCATGTCTGAAAACGGTTTAACCGATTCTAAAGCGCGGAGCGGCGCATTGAGCGCCGCCGCGTTGTTTGCCCTGGTGACGATTAGCGGCGGCGCGGTGATGATATTGGAACTACTGGGTACGCGAATTATCGCGCCGTTTTATGGGGTCAGTTTATACGTTTGGACCGCGCTGATTTCGGTAACGATGATTGCGTTGGCGATCGGGTATTACCTGGGCGGTTATTTGTCGGATCGTTATCCGGCCTTGCGGCTGGCGCATATTTTGGCGCTGGCTTCGGTAACAACGGCGCTGATTCCGTTTCTCGGCGGTCCGGTAATGACGTGGACTAATCCGCTGGGAATACGCGGCGGCGCGTTTGTCAGTGCGTTGTTATTGTTTACGTTGCCGCTGACTTCGTTGGCGATGGTTGGTCCCTATGTGATCAAAATGGCCACTCGCGACTTGCGGGGTGTAGGCCGGGCAGTCGGTTCGGTGTATGCGGTCAGCACCGTCGGCAGCGTGATCGGCACTCTGTTGCTGGCTTTCTATTTATTGCCGGAATTCGGTACCCGCGCGATCGTGTTCAGCTTGAGTCTGGCGTTATTAGTGGTGGTGATCGGTTTACTGGTTTTCGACAGGCCGGCGCCGTCAACGGGTGGGGCGACGTTTTCGGTGGTATTGGTGGCCGCTCTGACTTGTACGTTGGCGGCGAACGGCTATGCGAAGACCGTCAAATCGGTCGGCGGCTTTAAGGTGTTGCACGAACAGGAAAGCATCTACGGCTGGGTTAGAGTCGTCGACGACGAGCGCAAGGGCTTTCGCTTGCTGTTGTCCGATTCTTCGGTGCTGAGTGCGGTCGAAAAAGCCCAAGGTCGCAGTTTGCTGGGGTATCAGGTGATATTGGGTTTGGTGCCGCCGTTGTTCAGACCCGAGGCCAATCAAGCCTTGCTGATCGGTTTGGGCGGCGGCCATGTTGCTCGCGATTTAAAGGCTAAGGGACTGGCGACGGACACGATAGAAATCGATCCGGTAGTCGCGGATGCCGCGAAGCAGTATTTCAATTTTCAGCCGACCGGCGAATTTTTGGTGGGCGATGCGCGTTACGAAGTCAAAAAGCTCAATAAGCGCTACGACTTCATCATCCACGACTGTTTTACCGGCGGTTCAGAGCCGACACATATGCTGACGGTCGAGATGTTGAGCGGCTTGAGAGCGATGTTGAACGAGCAGGGTATTCTGGCGCTGAACTACGTCGGCTTCACGCAAGGCGAAGGCGCGAACGCGGTGACCTCGGTTTATAAAACGTTGGCCAGTCTGTTCCCGAATATTCGCGTTTTCACCACCGAAAAAGGCGAATTCACCGATTTTATTTTTCTGGCTTCGCGGGGTGGCATCGAATTCGATCGCAATAAGCCGGAACTCGCTCGGCCGATTCAATGGTTGTCGGAGCACGAATATGCGATGACCGATGCCGACGGTATTCTGATTACCGACGATTATAATCCGATGGAAAGCATGCAGGTCAGGAAGGCCGAGAGCTACCGGAAAATTTTCATGGAACGAATCGCACCCGAATTATTGTTGCTTTAATACCGAATAACCGTTTGATCTCGCCGAATCGTCCGCAGGAATGACGCTTCGATAGCATAAAGTAAGCTTGACCGTGGTGACTATGAATCGATTTTTGACTGGTAAAGTTTGGTTACGCCTAATCTGGCTCGCTGTGTTTTTGCTGATGTGGCCTATGAAGAACTGTTGGGCCGTTCTGTCCGCCAGCGCGGGTTCGAATCAGACCGTGCTCTACAACGCGACCGTCACGCTGAGCGGTAGCGCATCGGATGTGACCAAGGCCGTTAAGCGCTGGCAATGGCGGCAGATTAGCGGCAAGAAAGTCAAGTTGCGTAACGCCAATCGCGCGTCCGCTAGTTTCGTTAGTCCGTCGGTTGCCGGGACGCTGAAATTCATGTTGACCGTCACCGACAAAGCCAAGCCCAAGGCGTACGCGGTCGTCAGCGTCACGGTCGTGCCGAGTGCGCCGGGTTTGACCCTGGTTTCGCAAAATTTTAACGCCAATCAGGCGATAGCCGCCGGTCAGACCCAGGTGTTGACTTGGAGCGTGCGCAACGACAGCGGCTACACCTTGTGCGCGAGGGAAGGCGGCATCAGTTCTTGTAAAATTGCGTTGGTCGCTGCGAACGGCACCGGTGGTCTGACCTATACAACGATTCAGCCGGAGAGTACCGACGATTGGGCGAACGGCGTTACCAAGGACTTTTCGGTGAGCGCGATAGCCCCGGCGACGATACCGGCCGGTAGCTATCAACAGGCTTGGACCTTCAGTTACGACAGCGGCCAGAGTTTACCGATCGCCGGCAACGACAGCGGATTGTCGGCGCAACTTTCGGTGGCGCCCATCGTCAGCGTTTCGTTGCTGAACGCGTATTACGGTAGCGACGCGTCAGACACTTACCATGCCGGCGATTCGATCACTCAAGGCACGTCTAAGGTGCTGAATTGGGTTGTGAAAAATAATAGCAACACCTCGCTCGACAGCGTCGTGCTCGCGGCGGGTACGGCGACCGGTAACTTGCAGGTCGCGGCGATCTCGCCGGCGTCGGTCGCCAGTTGGGCGAGCGGCGAAAGTAAGACCTTTTCGGTCACGGTGACCGCGCCCGCCGACGATTTAGGTGGAAGTCATGCGTTAAACTGGAATTTGAGTTACGGTGGCGGTACAGCGTTGACGTTGGATAATAGCCAGCAAATCGGTTTCAGCTTGCAAACGCCAAATCCGAATATTCATTTGGTGTTGGTGCGGCGCTATTTTGAAAACAATGCCGCCGTGGTCGACGGTAGCCAGATCGCTCAGGGGGGTGGCCGTACCGTGAAATGGGATATCCGCAACGACAGCAGCGTGGTATTGAACAATGTTAGCTTGTCGCCCGGTTCGGCGACCGGCAATTTGACGATAGGCGCCATTTCGCCCGCGGTGGCCAATACTTGGGGGATAGGCGAAACCAAAACCTTCTCGGTCGCCGTTTCCGCCAGTGTCGGCGTGTTGTCGGGCCGTCACGGCAAGGCATGGAGTCTGGCTCTTGATGGCAATCCGCTAAATTTGGACGGCAATCAGACCGTGGGCTTTAGTCTGACGACCGCGCCGTTGTCTTGCGAGGTCAGCGCCAGCCCAAGCCTGGTCGGTTTGACCAAATTGAATACGAACGGCGTGGCGGCGATTGCCAGTAGCGCCAGTTGGTCTTGCGTCAAGGATAACAGCAGCGGCCTGATTTGGGAGGTAAAAAGCGATGATGGTGGATTACGCGACAAGGATAACGTGTACACCTGGAGCGAAGCTCAGGCCTATGTGCAATCGGTGAACGCCCAAGGTTTGTGCGGTGCCTTCGATTGGCGCTTGCCGACCGCCGAGGAATTGCTCAGCCTAGTCGGCGCCCGAACCGACGATGCATCTGCGCGGGTCACGCGCCTGATCGACTACGATTTTTATCCGAATAGCCAAACGGCGGATTATTGGTCCAATTCCGATTCGTCCGACGGCAACGCGTGGGGGGTGTCGTTCGAGGACGGCGGTTATGTCTTGAACGCCAAAACGTCCGCGCATTACGTTCGCTTGGTTCGCGACGCAAATTAAACGTTAACTTTCGCTAAGGCTTGTTGGGCATTGTTGTAATTTATGAATAAGAGCTATTGTTCGTCCGTGTTGATTTTTGTGTTGGGCATCGCGCTGTCGCTAAACGCGGTTGGCGCAGAAGTAGGGCAAGCGCTACCGTCCTGCGCGGCGAGCTTTGCCGGCAAGGAACCGTTGGATTTTTCCGCCTACCGTGGCAAAGTGGTGTTGGTCGATTTTTGGGCGACTTGGTGCGGACCCTGCTTGAAGTCGATGCCGTTTTTCGATCGCTTGTTCAGTCAATCTCAGCAACGAGGATTGCAAATCGTCGCGATCAATGTCGATGAAGACACCGAACAAGCGCGGCAATTTATCGATCAGCATCCGGTGAGCTATCCGATTGCCTTCGATGCGGAAGGCGCTTGTCCGAGTGCGTTTCAAGTCAAGGCCATGCCGTCGTCCTATCTGGTCGATAAAACCGGCAAGATTCGTTATGTACATTTGGGATTTAGGGAAGAGGATCAAGCGGTGCTCTCCGAAAAGATTGCCGGTTTGTTGGCGGAGTAGTATTCATGGATAAGCCGCGAAAATTAAAGCGGGCGGCGTACCTGACCCTGGTGTGGCTGGGCTGCCAAGCTTGTGCGGACGTGGCGCCATGGGAACGCGGCGTGATGGCCAAGGACATTATGTCGTTGGACCCTAACCCCAATCTGAATCACATCCGCGACCATATCTTTACCAGCAGGGAGGCAGCGCAAGGCGGCCGTTCAGGATCGGGAGGCGGTTGTGGCTGTAATTAGTACTGAAAAATCCAAGGCGCTGGCGGCTCTGACGACCGCCGCGTTGAGTTTGCCGGGGCTGGATTGCGCGGCTGGAGTGCCTTCCACTCAGGCCGAGGGCAATACCGAGTACGGTTATTATCAGGAAAGCAGCGGGCGGATGAACGTCCAGATCTTTCACGCGGATGGCCTTATTCCGTTGAACGACCGCTTGGAATTCAACTTTAGCCTGGACCGCGACACCTACACCGGCGCGTCGCCGGCTTACAGTTTGCCGTCGGCGATGACCAACCAGCCGGTAGCGATCAAGACCACCGAAAACGGCAAGGACTACGCGGACGTCGTATCCGCCGCATCGGCGGTTTCGGCGGCCACCTTGTCCGGCGCGGAGAGTCTGTTACAAACTTCGTCGTTCTATCAAGAGGCCTATAACAGCATTTTGACGTCGCTGAACGACGCCGATGCGGCGATCTACGGTAATAACATTCCGCAAGATGTATTGGCCAACAATCAACAGATCGCCAGCTTGGCGGGTTTCGACGCGGCCTTAAACAATTTCATACCCGCCAACGACAAAGCCGTGCAGCGGTTTCAGACCCAGCCGCTGGAAACGCGAACCCAGCCGGTTTTAGGGCTCAAATACTATTTCGATGACACCACGCTGGGGATTACCGGCGGTCAGTCCGAAGAGCCGGACTTTCAGTCCAACTTCGGTAGCCTGAACTTCAGTCACGAATTCAACGACAAGCTGACTACGGTGTCTGGTGGGTATTCGGTTACTCGCAATGCGATTTTTCGCAATGGCGGGCATTCCCATACCCCGTCCGGTTTGGGCCTGGGCCACATTCACCCGGCCGATTGCGAAATCAGTACCTGTACGGATTATTCCAGTCTGAACGCCAACAGCCTGTTTCACGGCGTCAACTTGGCGATTTCGCACGTGCTCGACAAGAATACCTTGCTGAACTTGGCCGGCTCGTTCACGCACCAGTCCGGCTTTCTGAGTAATGCCTACAAGACGGTTTATGTGCGCGGTGAAATCACCCCGGAAGAATATTTGGCCTTGTCGAATACCGGGGCCAATTCCGCGATCGATTGGAAGGCTATCAGCAAGCTGGAAATTGTCGGCCCGGAATTGTTCAGGGAAAATCGTCCGGGTCAGCGCAATCTGTTTTCGTTTTCGGGCGGGGTCAATCATTACTTTCCGGCGCTGGATGCGGCGCTGCATTTTGATTACCGCTACTACCACGACGATTGGAAAATCGACGCCCATACCTTCGAGATGAAATGGTTGCAATCGCTGCCGTTCGGCATCACGGTGACGCCCAGCGTTCGTTATTACTCGCAATCGAAGGCCGATTTCTTCGCGCCGTATTACTTGGCGCCGCGGGCCGACGGCTTCTATTCCAGCGATTTTCGCTTGTCCGGGTTCGGCGCGTTGAGCGGCGGCGTGATACTGTCTAAGCAAATCGGCAAGGCGGTTAAGTTGGAAGCCGGCTTCGAATATTACCAGCGTGCCAGCGCTTTCAAGCTGGGCGGAGGCGGCGGCAGCGATTATGCGGACTACAGCTACTATCTCGCCCACGCCGGCGTCAACATCAATCTGTCGGCGCCCGGCAGTTTGCTTAGCGGCGACGGCAGTTTGATCGACAGCTTGTTTGGCGATGGCGATCCGCATGCGCATCACCACCATCATCATCACGGCGCGCCGGTGCCGGCCGGCGTGATGTTCGGTCATATGATGCCCAAGGCCGACGATGTCATGGTCGGCTACATGTATATGTACAACGGCCAAGCCGGCACCATGCTGCACGGCAGCCAGGCGGTATCCGACGCCCAAATCGTAGCGGGCGGCTGTCCAGGCTACGGCTCCGGGGTAGCGGCCTTCAACGGCTGTTTGGTCAAGCCGGCGTCGATGCATATGGGCATGCATATGCTCGACATCATGTATGCGCCGACCGACTGGCTGAATTTGATGGTGATGCCGCAGCTAATGGACATGGATATGACCATGAGCGACGACCTGCGTGCCGCGAACTACACGCCGAACTCGACCTACACCGAAAAGCATTACGTCACCGATACCAGTTCGTTTTATGCCGGCATGCATCACACCGTGTTCGATCTTGGCGATACCTCGTTGATCGCGCTGGTCAAGCTGTTCGACGACACGGCCCACCATCTGCACGCCGGTATCGGCGTTAGCGCGCCGACCGGCAATGTCGCGATTCCGCATACGACGCTGAGCACGGTCAACGTGCCGGACAGTCTGGGGGCGGATCATTTCTATCAAGCCAATATCAAGGTCTTGCAAGATTACGGCATGCAATCGGGCAGCGGTACTTGGGATTTCAAGCCGACGCTGACCTACACCGGCGAGCACGACGACGTGTTCTGGGGCGCTCAATTTAGCGCGGTCAAACGCTTGCAGGATAAAAACAAATCGGGTTATGCGCTCGGCGATACCTATCAGGGTTCGACTTGGGCCGGCTACAAAGTCACGCCTTGGCTGTCCGGTACGGTACGAGGCGTTTACACCCAACAGAACAAGCTGAAGGGCGATTTATACCAATTGAATCCGACCGCTTTGCTGCAAGGCCAGACTACGCAACTGGCGCATAATCTGACCTCCACCGTCGATTACCCGCAAAATTCCGGCGGCCATTACTGGGACATCGGTTTGGGGCTTCAGGTGGCTGTGCCGGGCGGCAAATTCGCCGGGCATACCTTCAGTTTGGAATGGCTGCAGCCGATTCAGGACTATGTCAACGGTTATCAGCTGGAGCGCACCGGAGCGTTTTCGGCGCGCTGGAACTATATGTTTTGAGGCAGTGGCTGGCCGATCGAATGCCGGCCCGAGCGGGCTGTTTGCAAGTAAACGATGATGAAGCAAGAACGGAGAATACCGTGTTAGATTCCGATGGCAGACAAAGGCAGCATCGCGGATGCGCCAACGTATCTAGAATTTTGTTGGGTTTGTGGCTTGGCGCGAGCGGATCGTTGACGCCGGCGCTTGCGCATGTCGAGTACTACGATTTGAATCAAGGGGCGCAAATCGGCGACTTAACGGTGGCCGGCAAGACCCAGTCCACGGCGCAATACGGCGCGAATCCATCCGTCACCGGACCGGGGGTGACCTTGAATACGACCTCCGGTCGGCCGCTAAACGATCCGGCTTACTGGAACGGCACCTACCAGTCTTACACCGGTGTCGGTACCTTCAGTAACGTGCATTACGATGCGGATCTTAGCAGCGCGACCGTCGATGTCGACGATGTCACCGACTGGGGCTGGGGCGACGGTACCCATAGTTTGGCGACCGGGCCTATCGGCACCTTGGGCGATACTCATAAGGTAGATTTCTTTAATTTTCGGCTGGCCAAGGCGTCGTTGGTGACGATCACCTGGAATGTCGACGACAGTACCGGAAACTATATCGACAACGGTTTTAGCGTGTTTCGCGGCGTGATGAATTACCAAACTCACGACGACTCCAGCGAACGCTTAAATCCGACGACGTTCGGCGTTGGCAAGGTGCAAAGCGCGCTGGATACCGGTACCGTGCGGGATGCGCAGGGAATCGCCTCGGCCTACCGGAATACCACCGCATCTGGTCCCGGCAACTACATCGGCCAATTCAACGCGCTCGACAATTGGGGCTGCGGCAACCAAGCGGGTAATTGGAGCGCGGTGTCCTTCGTCGCTGCAGCCAATTCGCATAATCCAGCCGATGGCTTCTCCAATAATCCCAACGACACCTTGGAAAGTCTGACGATTAAACTGGCGCCCGGCAACTACATCATTGCCGCGTCCGGCGCGCTCGGTGCCCAAGGTTACGGCACGAATCCGGGTACGTTTAACCTATCCAATTTGCACGGACATTTGACGTTCCAAGCCACCGCGATCGAGGCTTGCCAATAAGTCGCTAAACGGAGTCGGCGCGGCGGCCAGCGTTTAGACGACCCGATCCGGCGGTTCGACTCCCGCGAAAAACGCCTGCAGATTGCGCAGCACTTTTTCCCCCATCGCCGTTCGCGTTGAGATCGTCGCGCTACCCAGATGCGGCAGCAGCGTGACATTGTCCAGCTTCAAGAAGCCGGGATCCAGATGCGGTTCGTTTTCGTAGACATCCAGGCCGGCGCCGGCGATGCGTTTTTCGGTCAACGCGTCGATTAAGGCGCGACTATCGACCACGTCGCCGCGCGCGGTATTGATCAAATGCGCCGTTGGCTTCATCTGTCGCAAACGTTCGGCATTCATCAAATGACGGGTCTGATTGCCGCCGGGGCAATGCAAGGAGACGTAATCGCAGCGCGGCAGCAGCTCTTCGATGCTGGCGCAACGTTCCGCATGTAGATCGTCGACCACTTCGGGATCGGCGGGAGTGGGTTTGACATAGAGGATTTTCATCCCGAAGCCGTGGTGCGCCTTGCGGGCCATCGCTTGAGCGATACGGCCGAAGCCGATCAGGCCCAACGTGGCGCCGGTGACGTCGCTACTCATCATTTGGGTCGGACACCAGCCGCTCCATAGTCCGCTCCGTACCAGCCGGTCGCCCTCGGCGCCGCGCCGCGCCGACATCAGTAGCAAAGTCATTGCGATATCCGCGGTAGCTTCGGTTAAAACGCCCGGCGTGTTGGTGACGACCAAGCCGTTGGCGCGGGCGGCATCGATGTCGATATGGTTGTAGCCGACGCCGAAGTTGGCGATGATTTTGCAACGCCGGTTGGCGGCATTCAGAATGTCGGACCCGAGGGTGTCGCAGACACTGGGACAAATCGCGTCGTATGTTTGCATGGCGTCACGGAATGCGTCGGTATCCAAAGGCCGGTCCTCGGGGTTCAGCGTCGCGTCGTATAGACTGAGCAACTTCGCTTCGACGCCGGCCGGCCAGCGGCGGCTAATCAATACCTTGGGCTTGGGCATGTGGGACACCTTGAGTTTACTGGAGAAGTCTCAAGTATAACCTCGGTCGGTCCGGCTGACGAAGCCCGCGGAGCTTGAGTTAGCTTTAACAGGTGCTTAGAAACCCGCAAACCTGGGTGTTATGGCCCATTACCTATCATTAGTCGCCATTGCCCCGCGCTCCGCGCATTCGGGGGCTACAGGAAGCTTAACGGCTGCGCGAAGTTTGGTAGCGCCTGCGCTGTAAGGCCAGGCAGCCCAGCAAGCTCCCTAAACCGAACCAGGCGGTAGCAATCGGCAAATTGGGTAGAGCGGCCAGTCGGCTTTGGCGAGGCGGGTTCGCCGACTCGGCTATCGTCAGGCGGTAACTGAAATCCGGGAGTAAGGCCCAGGCACCGCTGCTGATGGCCGGGTAATCGAACCAATCGACTTCGAAGGACCGACCGGTTGCGCCGGCGGGAACGCCGGTTCGTGCGGACGATTTCGGCAAGTATGACACCGAGTCTTCGCCGCGGCAGGCCGAGGATGCGCAGAAGGCAGTCCAGCCGCTGGACTTTGCTTGCCATGCCGATTGGTCTGGCAGGTGTACGGTGTCGGCGAATTCCGGCGCGAACGCGCTGTGCTGGGAATCGGCGCGGGATTGGGTAATCGCGAGTGCAACGACGAACAGCATTATCAATAACTGCTTGAGTTTCATGGCATGCTCCTGTTTTACGGTGCAAAGCATCAAGCAATTCAGGTGCCAGTTTTATAAGTTGTTGATTGGTATGGGTGTATGCATGGGCCGAGCTGGCGTCAGTCCGGCAGAGGGATGTACTTTGGTGCGGGGTTGTCGCGTTTTGGTGCCGGTTGCGACACTCCGCAACCGGCAACATCGCCCGACTTATGCTAACAACCTGGGCGACGATTCGGTCGCCCAGGCGTGGCCGACTTATTTGGCGGTCGAGCGATAATACTCGACGGCGGCCGCGACGCCGCTACCGGCCTTGATATCGAAACCGTTGTCCAGCATCGCCATTTCCACACCGGCAATCGCGCCGAGCAAGGATACGTCGTTCATGTCGCCGACGTGGCCGATGCGGAATACTTTACCGGCGACTTCGTTCAAACCGGCGCCCAGCGAAATATTGTATTTGCTGTAAGCGGTGCTGATCACGTGGCGGGCATCTTTATCGGCCGGTACCACGATGGCGGTGACGGTATCCGAAGCCCAGCCTGCTTGGGCGCAAGTTTGCAAGCCCCAGGCTGCTACGGCACGGCGCACGCCTTCGCCCAAGCGATAGTGGCGGGCGTAAACGTTTTCCATGCCTTCTTCCAGCAACAATTCCAGCGCTTTACGCAAACCGTACAACATCGGCGTGGACGGGGTGTAAGGGGTGTAGCCATCCTTGTTGGAGGCCGCCATGTCTTTCAGCGAAAAGAACGAGCGAGGGAAGTTGCTGTTGTCGATCGCAGCCAGAGCTTTTTGGCTAAAGCCTAAAATTGCCAAACCCGCCGGCAGCATAAAGCCTTTTTGCGAACCGGCGATGCTGGCGTCCACGCCCCATTCGTCTTGGCGAAAATCGATGCTGCCGATGGCGCTGACGCCGTCCGAGAACAGCAGGGCAGGGTGGCCGGCCGCGTCCAGCGCTTTGCGCACACCGGGGATGTCGCTGGTGACGCCGGTCGAGGTTTCGTTATGCGTCGCCAGAACGGCTTTGATCTCGTGGTTTTTGTCGTCTTTCAGGCGCGCTTCCAGGTGGTCCAAAGGAATGCCCTTGCCCCATTCGACTTGCTGGATTTCCACGTCGAAGCCCAATTTGCGCGCGGCTTCCGCCCACAAATGGCCGAATTGGCCGAAGCGGTAAATCAATACTTTGTCGCCCTGGTTCAAGCAGTTGGTCATTGCCACTTCCCAGCCGGCGGTACCGGTGGCCGGGAACACGAAGCATTGGCCGGTTTCGGTGCGGAACACTTTTTTCAGGTCTTCCAGAATCGGCGCCAGCAGCTTGGGGAAGATCGGCGAGCGGTGGTCTTCCATCGGCACGTGCATCGCGCTCAAGATTTCGTGTGGGGTATTGGTTGGACCTGGGACAAAAAGGTGATTGCGACCCGCCATCTGCTGACTCCTTAAAGGGATTGATTGTTTCGTGAAAAATCGCCGGATAGTGCCACAGAAGCGGGTTTTGAGCAAGTCTCTACGCAAGGAACGGTCTAGTTTCCAGACTTGGCTTCGGCTTCGTTCCTGTTGTTCTGAGCAGCCCCAGTCGATGGAGATTTTAAGGCGCGATTCGGTAAATCGGCCCTAGACCGCACTTCTACCGAAGGGAAAACCGGCGTTCGGCGCCGGCCTGAAGCAGGCTAAGCGGCTCTAGCCGCGAACGCCGCCCTCCAATTCCGCTCGCAGTTGGGCCTGATTCAGCTCGCGCTCGGACTGCGACACCACGATGGTTGCCACGGCGTTGCCGATCAGATTGGTCAAGGCGCGGGCTTCCGACATAAAGCGGTCTATGCCCAAGATCAGCGACAAGGCAGCCACCGGTACCGCCGGCACCACCGCCAGCGTCGCGGCCAGCGTAATGAAGCCGGCGCCGGTCACGCCGGAGGCGCCTTTGCTCGTCAACATCGCCACCAACAACAAGGTCAATTGCTGAGACAAGCTCAAATCGACATTCAACGCCTGAGCAATAAACAAGGCCGACAGGGTCAGATAAATATTGGTCCCGTCCAAATTAAAGGAATAGCCGGAAGGGACGACCAAGCCGACCACCGACCGCGAGCAACCCAAGCGCTCCAGTTTATTCATCAACGGTACCAATGCCGTTTCCGACGAAGACGTTCCCAGCACCAGCAGCAACTCTTCCTTGAGGTAACGCAGCAGCTTGAAGATATTGAAGCCGGCCAGTTTGCCAATCCCGCCCAGCACCAGCACCACGAACAGCGCGCAGGTCAGATAAAAACAGCCCATCAACGCGGCCAAGGGTTTCAAGGCGTCTATGCCGTATTTGCCGATGGTAAAAGCCATCGCCGCGCCCGCGCCGATCGGCGCCAACTTCATGACCACGTTCATCATCGCAAAGAATAGATGGGCGCATTCCTCGACAAAGCGATGTACCAAACGCCCGGCTTCACCCATTTTCTGCAGCGCCAGCCCAAACAGCACCGAGACCAGCAACACCTGCAGCAAATCGCCCGAGCCGGTGAAGGCGTCGGTAAAGGTTTTGGGAATGACGTGCAATAAAAACTCGGCGACGGTTTGTTGACCGGCCTGCTTGGCGAAACCCGCGACCGCCGGCGCATCCAGGCTGGCCGGATCGACGTTAAAGCCCTGGCCCGGCGCCAGCACATTGGCCACTATGACGCCCAAGGCCAACGCAAAGGTCGATACCACTTCGAAATACAGCAAGGCTTTAAAGCCGACGCGCCCGGCTTTCTTCATGTCGCCCGCCCCGGCAATGCCCAGCACCACGGTGCAAAACACCACCGGCGCGATCAGCATTTTGATCAAGCCGATAAAACCGTCGCCGACCGGCTTCAATGCCACCGCATGCGCCGCATCGAAATGGCCGAATAATCCACCCAATACAATCGCCGCCAAGACCCAATAGTACAGCCGGGTTTGAGCGCGGTCAGCCGGCGGTAACGGATGGGATGGTGTGTCCATGGCAGGATTGAATTGGATTTATCGCGGCGATTTTAGACTGAAGGTAAAAGTCGGCCAATAGAGCCGCCCAAATTTACGCGCCTTCACTGTTTGGGTTGAGTGACCTGTCGAAGCGGTTTGACACCGATGGCAGTAGTCATGACAAACCGGGGCGAAATATCGCAGATATACGACATGTCGTCTCGGTTTGATGTTGCCATAAGCCTTATCTTTCCTACAAAGATCAATTTGTCTATTTAAATTCAACTGCTTATGTATTTCAAATAAATCGGCATGGGGTTTGCGTTGTTTTTAACAAGTGGGTCGGAAACGCCTCAACCAATGATTTCGTCAGCGGCCGGCGGGCATAAACGACACCGTCGTCATGACCTCGATTAGAGGTCGCAGTTAACAGATTAATCAAACAAATTGTGGGACTCTGCGTATGCCGATCACCTTACTGAAAGCACTCAACCTGGCCAAAGATCTCGGCGATCTCGGTTATTCGTCGCCAGGGTCTTGCTATTACAGCACGAGTTCTTTCGATGAGGGCGAGGCGTTTAAGTCAGCGGGAGTACGGATTCAGATAGGCAGCGACTTGCATTCAGCGAGAAGCGAGCAGTTGGTTTTGGACGTCACGCAAATGCCCGGCATTGAGCCGTCACAGACGTCGTTGAAATTTTGAATTTATTTTTGAACCCTAGGAGTAAGTAGATGAATACTGAATTAGTACGAACCGCAGTCATTGTTCCGGTTTGGAATGCCAGTCAGCACTTGGATCGGCTGTTGCCGGCACTGGCGAGCCAGTCTTTGCAACCCGATGAATGGCTGATAGTCGATAGTCACTCGACGGATGACACCGTTCAACGTTGTTTGGCGGCGGGCGCTAGAGTCGAAACGATTCCGCCGGGAACATTCAACCATGGCGGGACTCGGCGTTGGGCCAGCCAGCTGGTGTCTGCGGACATACTGATCTTTATGACGCAGGATGCGATTTTGGCCGATACGGAAAGTTTGCGTAAGTTGCGGGATGCGGTGTTGTTGGATGTCAACGTGGGCGTGGCATACGGGCGACAGTTGCCGCGCCCCGAAGCCGGCACTCTTGAAGCGCACGCCCGTTATTTCAATTACCCCGCGCGAAGCAGAACCAAGAAGCTTTCCGATTCCGCCAGCTTGGGTATCAAGACTTGCTTCAGCTCCGACTCGTTCGCGGCGTACAGACGCACGGCCCTTGATGCGGTCGGCGGATTTCCGCTCGACGTGATCGGCAGCGAAGACGCCTATGTTGCCGCTAAAATGTTGCTGTCCGGCTGGAGCGTTCGGTATGAAGCCGACTCCCGCGTGATTCACTCGCATAGCTACTCGCTGCGGCAAGAGTTTCGGCGCTATTTCGATATTGGTGTGTTTTACGGCCAGGAAGACTGGATTGAACGCCAATTCGGTAAGGCGCGCGGCGAAGGGCGGCGCTTTGTGATTTCCGAGATCAAGCACATCATGCAGTTGGGGCAAACTTGGCGCATACCCGAATGCATTTTGCGTTCAGCGCTGAAATTGTTGGGGTATCGGCTAGGTTGGATACACAAGGCCTTGCCATTGGCCCTGAAGCGGCGCATCAGCATGTTTCCTCGTTACTGGGAGTCTTTGGAATTATCATGACTTTTCAAAATCGCCACGGACTGGTATCGCGGTATTTTCCGATTCTTGCGTATCTTCTATTCATCCGGCCCCTAAAGACCGTTCGCCCCGAGCCTGTCGAGGGGCGCACTGGTCAGGGTTTGGCCGAGCTCAGCCCGAACGGAATACCAGTGATCAATAGGGCCGGGTTAATAATTCTGGACTTGGCTGCTTGAGGTTCGCCCGCTAAAGCCGGTTTGCCGAGCGATGGAGGGATGGCGCAAAGGGAATTGCACGGATTCACCCTGCGGGACTGCCGACACCGGTGACGAGAACCGTAAGCAAGTAGATGTAGTGGCTAAAATCAACCGCATCGATCATGTGATTCTCTAACCGCTACCTTAGGCAAATCGATTTCATGTCCCCATTCTCGGAATAAGCACCTAACGGTCATGAAACTGCTGCGTCGCCCCGGCAAATGAAAGTCAATGGCGTGGGAGCGGCTTTAGCCGCGATTGACAGCGCCCCACACCGAATTGGGTGACCGCGTTCGGTGACTTTCATAGTAATTTCATATTAACGATGAAAGTTTGAATAAGTCCAGTTGTTGGCCTGTCATCGTTGCAACCTACGTCCTTTCTCGATCGATACGGTTCGTGCCTTGGCGCATCTTTCCGGGCTGACGGTAAAAATCGGCCAAAAGCGGACGGCTCTTTAATTGTTGATCGTCCGGCTAAGTGCTTCTAGCAGATGAAGGGTGGGCACAAAAAGCCGTGCCCACCGGGCTACAAGGTTTTTAAGGATTAAGCTTAACCTGTTTTGCCAATGTTACTTGGCATTTTCAATCGCTTCTTCAATCCAATCTTCCAAATTATTTCTGATGTCGTTGTATGCATCAGTTGATTTTGGGTCTTTACATGGAATTGTTTTTACATTTCCTTGTTTGTCCTTAAATGTAAATTGAGCGAAAGGATTTGTTCCTTTTTTGCATGTACCAGTATTTGGGTCTTTAATATTATGAATATAAACTCCTAACAGCCCCCTGTCTTCTTTCCAAGCTTTTTCTATTTCGTATTTCACCCAAGGTCTTTTGTGGGTTTCCTCGCCGATTAACACAACAACACAGGAGCGATAATTCATATTATCATCTATCCATTTCTCAATGGCTTTGTCGCCTCCTTTTTTAACGGTTTCCCAGTCATTATGAGATACAGGCTTATTATCCTCCAATGCACCGATATTCCTAATCTGCTGAACGCGCAAAACATCGTTTCCATAATGAAAACTATAGAACACCTGTCTCTTTGCCATCTCTTTATCCTCTAGTGTTATAAATGTTAGTGTACTGCATCTGAACCCTAAGCTACTTGTTTATCATATCAATAATCTTTACCACTTTTTGTATAATGTCATTTGGCTCAAGCTTCTCAGAAGCCAACTCCTTAATTAGTGGTACAACTGAATCACACCCTCCATAGTATCTATCAACATCACTTATAACCTCTTTTGATAGCTCTTCTGACATATATCCAGTTGCCGCAACAGGAATTGGTATAACCCCTTGAGAAACTGCAATATCAAACTCTCTTCTTACCCCATTAGCAAGAACTACGTTTCCAGAAGCGTCTTTTTTATTCCCAAAAATAAAGATAGCAACCCCTGCCAATGCAATCATTTTTTGACGGTATTCCTCCCAAAGCTCAGGCAGTTTCTTGCCTCCCGTCTCATACTGAGGGAAAGGCTTCATAATCAACTGGTCTTCTGAATATTTGTTAGGCTTTTCATATACAGCCTCCAACGCCCCGTTGATAACAGCACTACCAACGCCCCAACCAAAACCATTGACGACTCTATAATTTGATGAAACCACAGCCTTACTGAGTGAATGTATAAAACTCTGAGAATTGTCCTTATCCCAATATCCATAATCCTCGGCACTCCCGGATATAAATATTGTTTTCTTTTTAAATCTACTCTCTATCTCCCTTAAAATATTAGGTATATCACTATACTCGTCAATCAAAAGAGCCTTAATGCCATAGTTTTTTAAATCATTAACTCTGAGTTGCTGCTTCCTCTTCTTATAAGAAAATATCTCATCATCATCCTCGTCCAATTTTGTTTCTGTTTTTATAAAACAATAGTGTTGCCTTTTATCTTCTCCAAACCTAATTCTTAGCCTACTTAACACATAATCAAGATTTGGATCAGTAAAACTAAATCCAATAAAAAGGAAGGTTTTTGAAACTAGGTCTCCTTCCAATGCAACAATAAAATGCTCATGTGTTTTAAAGTAAGATTCGTATTGCTCTTTTGTAAGGATGGCGTCGCTTGGGTGATGAACATCTCCGTGCATCTTATAAACAACAACATCTCTTTTCGGTCTAGTATTTGCTAACTGCCTTACTTGGTGCTTTACATCAACAACCTTTAATGCTTCCTTCAATGAATCCTCAATTAAAGTGTCGTAATTCGTTGTCCAGTAACTTGTAATTGGAAGTCGAGCTAAGATTTTATGGCTTTTCGAGGGCTCTGCTTGCTCTGAAAATTCCTCCAATATTTTTCTAGTTAAACCTGCTTTTCCTCCTCGTTCGTTTGCATGATATTGTGCCAATGATATTAAATCATGCTCTTTTTCCACCTTCAATCCAACTTCATCGGCAATATCTCTTAACAACTCTTGCCAGTCAACATAACCAACCTCTCTTGACATTCCCGCACCAGCAAAAATTGCAACGTTATTTTCCGCGAGGTCTTTTACAAAACTCTTTATAAAGGCTTCTATGTCTCTATTAAATGCCATGATTTTTATCCTTTGATGGTTATATTCTGATAATATCGCATGATTTCCCCTTCTGTATATCAACAGAGACAAGTGGATTTGGCCGGTAAACATCAAATTGCTGTCATTGAACTAGGCGGAGCAATAAACCGCAACGTGTCGCAAGTCGCCCGCTAAACTTCCTGAACACAACGAGCGGCAAGCATAGCGCTTGGAAAAATGCCTATGCGAAGTCGTTAGCGTCTATTCTATGCTGTTTTCAATTTATGGACTATCCTTTCGGTCATTCAAGGATAGTGCGCCTCGGTTGTGCCGCTAGTTGCACTGCTTAAGTTAGTGCCCTGGCGAACGGATAGAGACGCATGACAAAGCGGCTGGCGGTAAGCCGCTTTGCTTGCCCGTCCCGGAACGGTTTTTACACGTGTTTCCAACGTTGGGGGAAAACCGCTGCAGGCCACGGCCGGCAAGGCTTCCGGCGATTCGGGTTTCACGGAGCCGTGGAAACACGTCACGTAAGCCTGGAAGGACGTCACGGAACGTTGGAAGGACGTCATGGAACGCTGGAGGCACGTCACGGAACGTTGGAAGGACGTCACGGAAGCCTGGAAGCACGTCACGGAACCTTGGAAGCACGTCACTAGACAGCGGAAGGACGTGTTTCCAACATAAAAACACGGCGTGGAAACGCCGATACCCTCGTCGCGGGCGTTGCCGGTGGCGAAACTGGAGTAGGTGGGCGGATTCAATTCATTCATCAAGGAATTTAACATGCCCAAATCCACGTTTATCCCGAATGCCGATCACGACTTTCTGGCCTGGTTCGACCATTTCCTGGCCAATCTGAAACCCGAACACGGCGTGGCGGACGCCGACTTGGCGGCGCTGACGGCGGCGAACGCCGATTTTCACGATAAGTCGCGGCTGGCCGGCAACGCCGCCGCACTCGCCAAGCAGGCGACCGCCGACAAGAGCGACAGCCGCCAAGTATCCGAAAACCTGATTCGGGCGGAAGTGCGGCGCATCAAGGCGCGCGCCAATTACACCGACGGTATCGGCGCGCAATTGGGTATCGACAGCAGCAGCCGGGCCGGCGATCTGTCCACGGCCAACCCCAAATTGAGCGGCAACGATCAAACCGGTGGGGTGGTGGTACTGAGTTTTGTGAAAAATCGCAGCGACGGCGTGAATATTTATTGCCAGCGCGACATCGACACCGACTGGGTGTTGCTGGGCCGCGCCACCGTCTCGCCCTTCGTCGATCGCCGGCCGCTGCTGACGCCCGGCAAGCCGGAATTGCGCCGCTACACCGCCGTGTTCATGTCCAAGGACCAGGAAGTCGGCCAGTACAGCCAGGAGCTGGTAGTGAATTGCGCGCCGTGACTGCCGGGGGCATTTAAGTCGCCTGGGCCATGCTCGCAGTCTCGCCCAGGCGTGACTTGAGATTAGTCGTGCATCCTAAAAATGAATTTGTCGGTCTTGTTTAACCCCATTCGACTCCCCGCGGTCATACGAAATCCCGGCCGGCGCTAAGCCTATTGGCGCAGCCATCTCCACGTCACTCGCAATCGCTGGCATCGCGGCACCGCTAGCCGGCGTTTTAACCGGCGATTTTCAGGCCAAGCCATTTACTCTACCGGCAGTCGGTGCGCACGGACCGCTGGCTGGGGGCGTCGGCGTTTGCTCCATGGTAGTGCGCGCATCCGTCCGCAAGCGTTGACTTTGCACGTCCCGAAAGTAAAATGGCTGGCTATTTAAATCATTGCCGGAACAGCAAAAACAGCCGTTCTCTCACTAACCTTAGGAATTGATTCATGAGCCACACTCTTTACCAAGCCAACGCGCAACGCGTGCAACGCTGCGAACTGGCGGTGCCGGGTTCCAATCCGGACATGTTCGAAAAAGCCCTGAAAAGCGGTGTGGACTTCATTTTCCTGGATTTGGAGGACGCGGTCGCGCCGGACGACAAGCTGCAAGCCCGTAAAAACGTGATCCAAGCCATCAACGACTTGGACTGGGAAGGCCACGGCATCACCTTGTCGGTGCGGATCAACGGTCTGGATACTCAATATATGGTGCGCGACGTGGTCGATCTGGTCGAGCAGGCCGGCGCTAAAATCAAAACCCTGTTGGTGCCCAAGGTCGGCGTTTACAGCGACGTTTACATGGTCGATGCGATGCTGAGCCAGTTGGAAATGCAGCAAGGCCTGACCAATAAAATCGGTATCGAAGCCTTGATCGAAACCGCGTTGGGCATGGCCAACGTCGAAGACATCGCCAAGCAGGGCGCCATCGGCGGCCGTTTGGAAGCCCTGCATTTCGGTGTCGCCGATTACGCGGCCAGCAATCGCGCCCGTACCGTCAACATCGGCGGTTTGAATCCGGATTATCCGGGCGACCAATGGCATTTCGCGATCAGCCGGATGACGGTGGCTTGCCGGGCTTACGGCCTGCGGCCGATCGACGGTCCGTTCGGCGACATCAAGGACCCGGAAGGCTACAAAGCCGGCGCCCGCCGTGCCGCAGCGCTGGGTTGCGAAGGCAAATGGGCGATCCATCCGTCGCAAATCGCGTTGGCCAACGAAGTGTTCACCCCGCCGCCGGCCGAAGTTGAAAAAGCCAAGCGTATCTTGCAAGCCTTGAAGGAAGCCGCCGCCCAAGGCAAGGGCGCCGCCGCGCTGGACGGTCGTTTGATCGACGCCGCGTCCGAACGGATGGCCAACAACATTGTGCGCGCCGCCGAAGCGATCGCCGCGAAAACTAAATAATTCAATTCTTGTAGGTTGGGTCGGTCCTGAGCGAAGGCTAAGGGCCTAACCCAACACGAAGGCTTTAAATGTTGGGTTAGGCTTCGCTAACTCAACCTACATTTTCTAATATCACGAGAGAACCCATGGACATTCATGAGTACCAAGCAAAACAGTTGCTCGCGGAATACGGCGTGAAAATCGCCGAGGGCGGTCTGGCTTACAGTCCGGAAGACGCGGTGCAACGCTCGCGCGAAATCGGCGGCCACGTCTGGGTCGTCAAGGCCCAAATTCATTCCGGCGCGCGCGGCAAGGCCGGCGGTATCAAGGTGTGCAAAACCCACGACGACGTCAGCGCCGCCGCCGAAGCCTTGCTCGGCAAACGTTTGGTAACCCATCAAACCGGTCCGGCCGGTAAACAATGTTTGCGCCTGTATGTCGAAGCCGGCGCCGACATCGTCAAGGAACTGTATTTCAGCCTGCTGATCGACCGCGCCCACGAGCGCATCGTCATGGTCGGCTCGGCGCAAGGCGGCATGGAAATCGAAGAACTGGCCGAGACCAACCCGGATGCGATCAAGAAAATCCACATCGAGCCGGCCGTCGGCTTGCAAGATTTTCAAGCGCGCGAGATGGCGTTCGCGTTGGGCATGACCGCCGACCAAGTGCCGCAAGCGGTTAAATTGATTCAAGGTTGTTACCGGGCGATGCGCGACCTGGACGCCAATATGATCGAAATCAATCCGCTGGTGATTACCGGTCACGACGAATTGATCGCGCTGGACGCGAAAATGGGTTTCGACGATAACGCCTTGTTCCGCCGTCAAAAAATTTCCGAGTTGCGCGATAAGACCCAGGAAGATCCGCGCGAAATGGCGGCGGCCGACCGCGGCTTGAGCTACGTCGGCCTGGACGGTGACATCGGTTGCATGATTAACGGCGCCGGTTTGGCGATGGCGACGATGGACATGATCAAACTGGCGGGCGGCGAGCCGGCCAACTTTTTGGACGTCGGCGGCGGCGCCTCGGCCGAGCGTACCGAAAAAGCCTTCCGGATGGTGTTGCAGGACAAAAACGTCAAAGCCATGCTGGTCAATATCTTCGCCGGCATCAACCGTTGCGACTGGATCGCCGAGGGCGTCGTCCAAGCGGTCAAGAACATCGATATGAAAGTGCCGCTGGTGGTGCGCTTGTCCGGCACCAACGTCGAGCAGGGCCGCAAGATCATCGAGGATAGCGGATTGCCGATCATTACCGCCGATACCTTGGCGGAAGCCGCCGAAAAAGCCGTCGCCGCGCGCAACCAAGTCGTGGCCGAGCAAGGATAAGGAAACACTATGTCAATTTTCATCGATAAATCCACCCGCATCATCGTTCAAGGCTTTACCGGCAAGATCGGCAGCTTTCACGCCCAGGAAATGATCGACTACGGTTCCAACGTGGTCGGCGGCATCACGCCGGGCAAGGGCGGTCAAACCCATTTGGGCCGGCCGGTGTTCAACACGGTCAAGGAAGCGGTCGAACAGGCCGGCGCCGAAGCCAGCATCGTGTTCGTGCCGCCGGCTTACGCCGCTGATTCGATCATGGAAGCCGCCGACGCCGGTATTAAATACTGCGTGTCGATTACCGACGGCATTCCGACTCAGGACATGATGAAGGTCAAAAACTTTCTGAGCAAATTCCCCAAGGAAAAACGCATGGTGTTGACCGGGCCTAACTGCGCCGGCACCATCAGCCCAGGCAAGGCGATGCTGGGCATCATGCCGGGCCACATTTACATTCCCGGCAGCGTCGGCATCGTCGGCCGTTCCGGCACGCTGGGCTACGAAGCCGCCGACCAAATGAAGGTGCTGGGCATCGGCGTATCGACCTCGGTCGGTATCGGCGGCGACCCGATTAACGGCAGCTCGCACCGCGACATTCTGGAGCGTTTCGAGCAAGATCCGGAGACCAAGGTGGTGATGATGATCGGCGAGATCGGCGGACCGCAAGAAGTCGAAGCCGGCGTATTCGCCAAGGAAAACATGAGTAAACCGGTGGTGGCCTATATCGCGGGTCTGACCGCGCCGAAGGGCCGCCGCATGGGCCATGCCGGCGCGATTATTTCCTCGACCGGCGAATCGGCGGCGGAGAAAGTCGAAAGGCTGAAAGAACTGGGCGTGACCATCGCGCCGACACCGGCGGCAATGGGCGAGACGATCGCCAAAGTACTGGCCAAGCTGTAAATCCGGCCGGGCCAGCCGCCACCAAGCCCGCGGGATGCGGGCTTTTTTATTTCCAATGTTCCTTTTGCTTAGATCCGAGTTATGACATCCGCATCGCAACGAGGCCAGTGTCTCGACCATTACCGCCGTCTGCCGGCCGAACACCAGACGATCGTGAAATTGCTGGCGTTGTATTACGGATACTGTTCGTTAACCACATTGGCTAAATGCCTGGCCAGTTTGGGTATCAAGGAAGGCGGCAAGGTGTTGAAGTCCGAGTCGGTCAAGGCCAGGATCAAGCCGCTGATCGCCGCCGGGTTGCTCGAGGAAAATCCCCGGCCCGGCGGTACCCGTTGTTCGCGGACCCTGGCGGAAGTGATCGTTCGGCAAATGGTCGACGACAACGAATTCGAACGCTACGCGGCCGTCGTCACCACCCATAATCCGCCCGGTCACGGTTATTACCGCTATAACAGCGTCGACGATTGCATCCGCGAGGCCAGACTGTTTTTTCATCGCGGCGATTACGCGCAAGTCGCGCAATGTTTGAAGATCGGCGATCACTATCCCGGCAAAATTCCGGACCCGATCGATTTATACCTGTCCTGGTTTCTGAATCCGCTGGACTTGGCCGGATTCGCCCGCCAACACGGCCCGCTATTACTGGAAATGGCCGGATTCGCGGCGATGCACCAGTTGGTTTATCTGTACGCCAACTCCGACTTGCAACAGCTTTACCGGCATTTGCTGGATACCGACAAGGGCCGCGAGGATGCCTTGTTGCCGCGGGTGGTACTGGAGTTGAAGTTGTTGGAGGGCGACTGGGACGGCGTGGCCGGCGCGGTGCGGGGTACCGAAGATCCCGAGTTGCAGGCGGTCGCGGCGATGCTGGCTTTTTTGCGTGGCGAAGCTTCCGCCGCGCTGACCGGTTACGATAAGGCGTTGGCGGCGTTTCGCAAGCTCAGCGGCCAACGCAACATTTACTTTTACGGGTTGGCGGGGGTGTTTTATCCGCTGGCCATTCTCAAATACGGCGACACCAAGCAGCGCGCCAAATTGGCGACCTTGCTGAATCAAGCCGGCAAGCTGGGCGGTCCTTGGACAGGCATCTATCACTATCTGGCGGTCTTCAACCAGTTTTTGCAAGGCGACCTGTCGGTTCGCGATCAACTGTTGCGGCTGGAGCTGCCGTTTCGGCTCAGCGGCGGTTTTCGCGACAGCGGCACGCCGGACGGCGTGCACGCCACGTCGCTGTTTCAATACGTGTTGTTGTTGGTCATCAAGTCCTGGGTCAAAACCGACTTTGTCGATAAGGTCGATCCGTTGGAGCAGAAGCTCTACAGTCATTTACTGGCCAACGGTTATCGCTGGCCGGCGGCGGAGCTGGCCAAGATCTTCGCCGGTATCGACTTGCCGCGCGCCAAGCAATGGGATGCGGGTTTCTTGGAAGGTCGGACCGCGCTGAGCACGTTGTTCGTCAGTCGCGCCGATTGGGAAGTGGCCTTGGATGCGCTGCTGAATTTGCCGCTGGCCGATAAAAAGCCGGACGCGGCCGCCAGCGACAAGGCATTGCGGCTGGTTTGGCTGATCAGTCACGACGAGAAAAATCACCGTATCGAAATCGAGCCGCGCGAGCAAAAACAGCAGGGCAAGGGCGGCTGGAGCAAGGGCCGGGCGGTGGCGTTGAAGCGCCTGGCCCAGGAAACCGCCGGTTTCGATTACCTGACCGACCAGGACCTGAAAATCTGCGCCCACATCAAGGAATACCGCGATAGCGGCTGGTACGGCAGCAACACTTTTTTCGCGTTCGACGCCGGCACGCCGCAAGCCTTGATCGGCCATCCCTTGGTGTTTTGGGCCGACGCGTCGGAAGTCCGGGTCGAAATCGTTAAGGGCGAGGCGGAATTGCGGGTCAAGAAGTTGGGCAAGGACGACCGAATCAAGATCAGTCTGGAGCCGGCGCCCGGTTTCGAGCAAAAGTTTTATATCGCCAAGGAAGCGCCGACCCGCTTGAAGGTGGTGGAATTTACCGCCGAGCACCACAAAATTTACGGCGTGTTGGGCCCCAAGGGCTTGGAAGTGCCGATGTCCGCCCAGGAGCGGGTGTTGCAAACCCTGACCGGCATTTCCGGGTTGCTGACCGTGCATTCCGACATCGGCGGCAGTTCCAGCAGCGCCGAGCAGGTCGAAGCCGATCCGACCCCGCGCCTACATTTGTTGCCGCATGGCGAAGGATTGAGGGTAGCCTTGCTGGTGCGGCCCTTCGCCAATGGCGGCGCCTATTTTCAGCCCGGCCAGGGCGGCGAAAGCGTGCTGGCCGAGATCGACGGCAAGGCCTTGCAGGCCGCGCGTAATCTGCGCTTGGAAAAACGCCGGGCCGAGGCGGTGCTGGATGCCTGTCCGATTCTCGGCGACGGCGAGCGCGACAGCGCCGGCGACTGGCTGCTCGATCATCCGGAAACCTGTCTGGAGTTGCTGCTGCAAATCCAGGCCTTGCCGGAGGGTCAGGCGATTCTGGAATGGCCGGAAGGCGTGCGGTTCAAGGTGTTGGGTCATTCCAGCGGCAAGGGCCTCAGCCTGCAAATCAAGCGCGACAACGATTGGTTCAGCCTACAGGGCGAGCTGAAAGTCGGCGACGACACCGTGCTGGACATGCAGCAACTATTGGGTTTGCTCGACAACCGCGAAGGCCGTTTTCTGCAACTGAAGGACGGCCAGTTCATCGCGTTGACCGACGAATTCCGCCGCCGTCTGGAAGATTTGAAAGCCTACGCCGATCTTAGCGGCAAGAAGGTCCGCATCAATCCGCTGGCGGCGCTGACCTTGGAAGACTGGGAAGACGAGGTCGGCTTCAAGGCCGATCAGCATTGGCAGGCGCACATGCAGCGCTTGCAGGCGTCCCGCGATTACCAGCCGCGAGTGCCGTCCACCTTTCAGGCCGAATTGCGCGACTATCAGATGGACGGTTATCGTTGGCTGGCGCGGCTGGCGCAATGGGGCGTGGGTGCCTGTCTGGCCGACGACATGGGCTTGGGCAAGACCGTGCAGGGTCTGGCCTTGCTGGTCGAGCGCGCGCCGCTGGGACCGGCCTTGATCGTCGCGCCGACCTCGGTGTGCGCCAACTGGGAGAACGAAGCGATCCGCTTCGCGCCGACTCTGAACCCTATCGTGCTCGGTACCGGCGACCGCCAGCGCTTGCTGGAAAATTTGCAAGCCTTCGATCTGCTGATTTGCAGCTACGGCTTGTTGCAGCAGGAGCAGGTGGCCGAGATGCTGGCGAAAATCGAGTTCGGCACCGTGATTCTCGACGAGGCGCAGGCCATTAAAAACGTAGCCACTCGCCGCTCCCAAGGCGCGATGAATTTACAGGCCGGCTTCAAGTTGATCATGACCGGCACGCCGTTGGAAAATCATTTGGGCGAGCTGTGGAATCTGTTTCGCTTCATCAATCCGGGCCTGCTCGGCTCGCTGGAACAATTTAATCAGCGCTTCGCCGGACCGATCGAACGCGAACGCAGCGCCGAAGCGCGGTTTCGCTTGAAGAAATTGATCCAGCCCTTCATCCTGCGCCGGACCAAGACTCAGGTGTTGCAGGAGTTGCCGCCGCGCACCGAAATCCCGATTTACGTTGAACTCAGTCCGGAAGAAACCGCCTATTACGAGGCCTTGCGCCGCGACAGTCTGCGCGTGCTCAGCGCGGCGGAAGGACCGGCCGGCCAACGCCATCTACAGATCCTGGCCGCGATCACCAAATTACGGCGCAGTTGCTGCAACACTCAGTTGGTCAACCCGGATCTGGCACTGCCCAGCAGTAAATTGGCCGCCTTCGGCGAGATCGTCGACGAATTGCTGGATAACAAACACAAGGCGCTGGTGTTCAGCCAGTTCGTCGATCATTTGCAATTAATCAAGCAATACGTCGAGCGGCGCGGCATTCGTTACCAGTATCTGGACGGCTCCACGCCGGCCAAGGAACGCCAGACGCGGGTCGATGCCTTTCAACGCGGCGAAGGCGAACTGTTTTTGATCAGTTTGAAAGCCGGCGGCGTCGGTTTGAACCTGACCGCCGCCGATTACGTGATCCACATGGACCCGTGGTGGAATCCGGCGGTCGAGGATCAGGCGTCCGACCGCGCCCACCGGATGGGCCAGCAGCGGCCGGTAACGATTTACCGGATGATCGCCAAGCAAACCATCGAGGAAAAAATCGTCGCGCTGCATGGCCACAAGCGCGACCTGGCCGATAGTCTGTTGGATGGCGCCGACTTGAGCGGCAAGGTCACGGCCAACGAGTTGCTGGATTTGATGAAGGCCGAAGTCGCATAGCGGCTTATTGTCGCCTTAGATTGTGCTTCTTGCGAGCGATCGCCCGATCGGCCTTATTCTGTTGATGCGTCAAGCGGGCGCGTTCCGTATTCGTCACCACGCCGTCGGCCTTGGCATTGGCTTCCTGGCGTTCGATACGGGTTTGTTGATGTTCCAGACGATTGGCTTCGCGGGTGGTCAGCGCGCCGGAGGCTTCGCCTTGTTCGATACGACGTTCTTGATCGATTTGGCGCTGATCGATGCGTGGCGTGCCGGCCACGCCCGGTTGGCAGAACCCGATCGCCGCCAACAGGGCGGTCGTGCTAACAATCTTGGCGATGTTGTTCATCGGTGGTTTTCCTCGTGAGTTGAGTGAGCTCGGCCTATCGGCCGGGCGCCGGCTTGCTTCAAGCCGGCGGGCCCATTTTAGTCGCTACCATTAAACCTTTCTTAACCCTGCCGGCTAACCGGGAAATCGATTCGGTTTCAACTGCGCACGCTAACTCCTTGAACTGAAAAGGCTGCGCGTTTTTCCTCGGGCGTAGCGTAAAAAGTTCTGCCGGCATCACAATATATTGTGCTAACATTTTTCAAATGGCACTACATGCAGTGGCGCAAGCCCGCACAGTGTCTTCGCGTTAATTCGTAATAAACATCAATATCTTACAAGCACAAACGTCGCCGAGTTCGCCGGTTCGGACACTATCGGTTCGCGGCGGCGCGTTTGTCGGCTTGTGAAACTCGCTCCGACGAGCGGGTTCGTCCAGTAACCATCAGACCAAAAGGGAATCCGCGCATGACCGCAAAACTTTCCGTTGTACCGTCCACCGATACCGATATTCCGCTGCAAAGCGCTTCCCTGGACATCTGGGACAGCAAATATCGTTTGAAGACCAAGGACGGCAAGGCCATCGACGCCAGTATCGACGACACATACAAGCGGGTTGCCCGCGCGTTGGCCGATGTCGAGAAAACCAAGGCCTTGCGCGAACAGCATTACAAGGAATTCCTGTGGGCCTTGCGCCAGGGCGCGATTCCGGCCGGGCGGATTGTGTCGAATGCCGGCGCGTTGGAGCACAAGCCCGCTACCTCGACCATCAATTGCACCGTGTCCGGCATCATCGAAGATTCGATGGACGACATTCTGCATAAGGTCCACGAGGCCGGTTTGACCCTGAAAGCCGGCTGCGGCATCGGCTACGAATTCTCGACCTTGCGGCCGCGCGACGCCTACGTGTCCGGTGCCGGCGCCTATACTTCCGGCCCGCTGTCGTTCATGGACATCTACGACAAGATGTGTTTCACGGTATCGTCGGCCGGTGGCCGGCGCGGCGCGCAAATGGCGACCTTCGACGTCGCCCATCCGGACGTGGTGGACTTCATCCGCGCCAAGCGCGAGGACGGCCGACTGCGCCAATTCAACCTGTCGTTATTGATTACCAGCGAATTCGTCGAAGCGGTCAAAAACAACGGCCCGTGGTCGCTGTCTTTCCCGATTACCGAGCGCGAACAGATCGCCGACCAGTTGGATTTGAACGATGGCGCCAAAGTGATCTGGCGCGATTTGCCCAATAAGAAAGGTTACGTGGTCAACGAGGCCGGTCTGGTGGCCTGCCGGATCAGCAAAGTCATGCCGGCCCGCCGCCTGTGGGACATCATCATGTCCTCGACCTACGATTACGCCGAACCCGGCTTCATCCTGATCGACAAGGTCAACGAGATGAACAACAACTGGTTCTGCGAGCACATCCGCGCCACCAACCCCTGCGGCGAACAACCGCTACCGCCTTACGGCTCCTGCCTGTTGGGCTCGATCAACCTGACCCGCTTCGTCGAACAACCGTTCACCGAGCAAGCCCGCTTCAATTGGGACGACTACCGCAAGACCGTGCGCATCTTTACCCGCATGCTGGACAACGTCGTCGAGATCAACGGCCTGCCGCTGCAAAAACAGCGCGACGAAATCACCGGCAAGCGCCGCCACGGCATGGGCTATCTCGGTCTGGGTTCGACGATCACGATGCTGGGCCTGAAATACGGCAACGCCGAGTCGCTGGACTTCACCGAGGAAGTCACCAAAGTCATGGCCGTGGAGGGCTGGAAAACCGGCCTGGAACTGGCGAAGGAAAAAGGCCCGGCGCCGATCATGGACCAGTTGTTCGAAGTGACCGGCGAAATGCTGCACAAACGCCCGGAAATGAAAGCCGACGGCTACAAGCTCGGCGACCAGGTGCCCGGCAAGGTGTTGCACGCCAAATACAGCCGCTACATGCAAAAGCTGGCGCAAGTCGAGCCGGAACTGGTGGCGCAACTGGCCGAAACCGGCTGCCGCTTTACCCATCACAGTTCGATCGCGCCGACCGGCACCATCTCGCTATCCCTGGCCAACAACGCCAGCAACGGCATCGAACCCAGCTTTGCCCATCATTATTCGCGCAACGTGATCCGCGAGGGCAAGAAGTCCAAGGAAAAAATCGACGTGTTCTCGTTCGAACTCCTGGCCTACCGCCACTTGGTCAACCCGGACGCGATGCCCTACAGCGACGATCCGAAACAGCAATTACCGGACTACTTTATCGCCGCCGACGACATCACGCCGAAACAGCACGTCGATATTCAAGCCGCCGCGCAACGCTGGATCGACTCGTCGATTTCCAAGACCGCCAACGTGCCGACCGACTACCCCTACGAAGACTTCAAGTCGATCTACGAATACGCCTACGAACAAGGCCTGAAAGGTTGCACCACCTTCCGCTTCAACCCGGAAGTATTCCAGGGCGTGTTGGTGAAAGAGTCCGACCTGGAAAACACCACCTACCAGTTCACATTGGAAGACGGTCATGTGGTGGAATTCAAAGGCAACGAGGAAGTGGAATACGACGGCGAAATCCACACCGCCGCCAATCTGTTCGATGCGTTGAAGGAAGGCTATTACGGCAAGTTTTGATAAAAAATGTAGGTTGGGTTAGCCCTGAGCAAAGCCGAAGGGCGTAACCCAACACGACGGCATTTAATGTTGGGTTACGCTACGCTAACCCAACCTACAGATTACGGAATACCCATGACCCTACACAAAATCAGCAAAAAAATCGTCGGCTACAAAGTGCTGACCAAAGAAAACCTGGAAGCGACGGCCCAGGCCGAAGCCGAAGCGGCAAAGCCTTCGCGGGAAGAAATGCACGAAAATCTGGCGCGCCCGGAGATGCTGCTGGGTTCCACCTATAAGATCAAAACCCCGCAGTCCGAGCACGCCTTGTACATCACCATCAACGACATCATCCTGAACGAAGGTACGGTGCATCAGGAACGCCGGCCTTACGAAATCTTCATCAACTCAAAAAATATGGAGCATTTTCAATGGGTGCTGGCGCTGACCCGCTTGATTTCGGCGGTGTTCCGTAAAGGCGGCGACGCCACCTTTTTGGTGGAAGAAATGAAGGCGGTATTCGACCCGCAGGGCGGCTATTTCAAAAAAGGTGGCGTGTTCATGCCGTCGCTGGTCGCCGAAATCGGCCACGCCATCGAATCGCACATGAAACACATCGGCATGATCAAGCCCGATAAACTCAGCGACCATCACCAGCAGTTGTTGGACGAGAAGCGCCGGGAATTCGAGGCTTTGCATGGTTCCAGCGAGGGGCAGGCGTTTCCGGAAAAGGCCGTGCTGTGTAATAAGTGTTCGACCAAGGCGATGGTGTTGATGGATGGGTGTATGACTTGTTTGAATTGTGGGGAGAGTAAGTGTGGGTGATTTGTAGGACACATGTTAATAGGTAAACAACCTGAAAGTTGTTTTTAGCTAAAGTCTATTAAATTTTAGAGATAAAATGTCTAATAATTTAACAAACGATCAAAAGAAGCAGTTATCTGAACTTGAGCCAAAATTACGAGAAGCATTAAAAGCTGTTGACTATAAAGAGGCTGAGAAAATAACGGCAGAAATACAGGCTTTGTTAAGACCGACTGGCCATGAAACTAGATTGATGCAAGCCAAAAATATTCTTTTTGAAACAGCTATGGAGGCCAGCAAACTTGAAACAGCAATTTTAGGATTTATAGGTGTTAGGAAAAAAGTTTCAAAAACATCAAGGCTTTATTTAGAGGCCACTGCCTTGTTAGCTATTTGTTATCTTAGAAAAGTCGATTTTTCTTCCGCCAAACCATTTATGGAGGAAGCTCTACTATGTGAAAAAAATATAAAATCTGATGATTCTAGGGCTAAATTTAAACTCGGTTTAGCCAAAAGGTTTGATGATGAAGCTTTATTGGCGAGTCTTGCTTTTCAAGAAAATAGTTCGCCGCTCACTGATATAGAAATGATTCAAGCAGATGCTGGAAATCTTGTTTATTCGAAAAATGAAGATGAATTATATTCTTTATTGGGTTCGTCAGTATCAGATTATGCATTGGGTTTTATTTCTAATGTCAGAGAAACTTCTTTAAGGTGCTTGACATATGAAGAGAGAAAAAAGCTCCCGCCTCCATCTAAAGAGAGAAGAGAAATTGGTAAATCTGTTTTTTCTGCTGTGAATAGAGTTATTTGGCGGTCATTATGTGACAAAAAAAGTGACGTTTATAAAATGTGGTTTACTAATGGATTTCAAGCTGTTCTTGATAAAAAATATTTGACTACAGCTATTGTGGCAGCATTAAATGAGTTCAAGGCTGGAGTTTATGCTATTGCTGTTTATGTGACCGCATTGGTTATAAAACTTGGGATTGAAGTTTTTTGTGAAATTTATAAACCACAATCATTGATGTCACTTAGAAGATAAGCAATTTCGGCATTCTCACGTTCCAACAAGGACCGTATATACTGTTATCGAAGTCAAGCGGGTAGATACCGTCTTAATCCTGCTCATGCAAGCGAAAAATCGGGATCAAAAGGTTTGCCGGATTTCAAGATGGCGAAAGCCAGGTGAATGAGGGCCGTAGGATGTGCTGAACAAAGTGAAGCGCATCGGTCGCGTAATCGGACGCATGATTTAATTGAAATACTTTTTATTTTAATGCCTCACTATCGCGAGGCTCAATTTAACGCCGGTTCGCGGACCGGCAACCGCGATACTTTTCTTTGCTTGTCCAAAGAAAAGTATCCAAAATAAACGACACCCCATGCCGCTTTGATCCTGCGCTCCTGCGGGTTTGTGCGGGGTTTTCGGAAGGGCTATCCATAGCCCTCCGAAAACGCGCGGCATCCCTGCCGCGCCCCTGTCTGGCAACTCCGCCCAAACCCTGCGGTGCTCGGCGCGGCATCAGGGGACAAAACCCGCTGTTGGAGAATAAAGTCGAATGAAATTAAGTTACGAACCGACGACCGATTCGCTATATATCCATTTGCAAGATCAACCGGCTATTGATTCCAGAGAGATTGTCGATGGCGTTGTATTAGACTTCGATGCGGCCGGTGCTTTGGTGGGTATTGACCTGCAACATGCTGGAAAAATAGTGGATATTAGCTCGCTGATAGCAATAAATATTCCCTACGGTCTTGAATAGCAGGGTAGGGTGGGCACGGTTTTTTTGCCCACGCGGAATTAAAACGGCGGGATATTGTTTCGCTATCGCTAAGATCAATTGAATGCCGGTTCGCCGACAGGCTGCCGCGATGCTTTATTTCGAATGGTAATCACGCTTGAGCTTGGTTACCCGATTTTGGAAGCGTCAGATTTCCGGTCAAATCAATGAAAGCTGGAGTTATCAAGGCGTGATTCCCAAACTGGCGTTTGGGAATCGCCGCTCTCTGAGTTTATTGCTCGGAGGTTTGCGTAAAGATGCCTGAATATTCCTTAACGCACTTCGAGAGAAATCGATCGTAAAAAGTTTGCTTCGTTAAGACAGGGTCGGCCTTGTCTAGCAGGCCGCCGGACTAGACAGGATACGCGGTGACGCCGCCGGACGTGAAGCCGTTGGCGTCCTGTACCAAAATTTCCCATCCGTGTGCGGCCGTTGTGCTCCGCCGAATGATTGCGCTACCGGCCAGTGCGGGCAATGCTCGGACCAACACCTGATTGCCGTCGGGGTAAACGGGTAAGTTATTCCACGCGGCCTTGGTGGGTTCGTGATAAAAATAAATGCCTTTGGGTCCGCGATCGACCGCGACGATGGTGCAGCCGCCCAAGCCCACCGTGAAGATATATTGAACGGTTCCCGGCACGCTGTTGGCCGGTATGTAACCGAATTTGCTGGCGTCGTTGGTGTCTTCGTTGATGAAGGGTATCCAACCCGCGATTATCGGCGCGCCCTTGCGCGACGTTTGCGCGTACGCACCTTGTGCGCCAAGTATTTTTAAATCGACGACGGCCGGATACTTGGCGATGGGTACTAAGTCGAACTCCAATGGAATCCGGCATTTTCGTTTACTATCGCTAAATTGACTAGCCAAATGTTTGGCATTAATGGTTTCGTTTAAGCTGTCTTTACCATCCATGGTTTTTCCGGCGTTATAACTGTAAATGAGTTTTTGGCCCATATAGGTTGCCGGGTTGAGACGAAATGCCGCGTTATTGCCTTTCATGGAACACCTCGGGTTTGATAGTGGAAAGTCGCTACTTTCGTAAAAACACTAGCTGACTTTAATTTTCGGTGGCGAAGCCAAAATATTCATCATAATCAGCTGTTAAAATAAAGCCGCCCCTCGTGTTTTCTCTCATTGCGGAGAGTCGAGGGGCGATCCGGGTATTATGGGTTAATTGGTTTTTTTCAGAAGCACTTCGTTCATTGCAATAATGTTGTTCACCAAACTTCTACCCGGGAAGTCCATCATGACAATACCCATCCGTTTGGTCAGTTTGAGATTGATATTCAAGTTTTTATACAACTGATTGATGGATTGGTAATTAAGCGCCAAATCCGCCAGGAATTTGCTGCTGAGTTGATTGGTGCCCAGGAAAGCGATGGAGCACAATTTACCCAGGCAGCCGACTCTAGGAAAATCCGGATAGGTGTTCGGGCTGGTTAGCGTGGTTAAACCGGTCAATAATTGCGCTGCATTGGTTTCATGCGAGCTGTGGCCGCTGGCGACAAAATAAGGGAATGAGCCGTTGCCGCCATCCAGGAAGTTAATATAAATTTTATTGGCATCGCCGGTTGAGGCGGCCATGAAATGCGCTTTGACTTGTTCCCATTTGCCGTACAAATCCCAGTTTGTTTTCAATTTGTAATTGTCCTGTACGGTACCTTGCTTGTAGATTTCGGAATAGTTAATACCAATGGGCGAACCGGAATAATTTTGTAACAATACCGCCTTACCCCGCATCTCGCCTAGCGTGGGATTAGTAGTACCTTGCAGATCCAAAAACAGGCCGGGGAACTTGCCGACGATGTAATTATAGGTATCGGAGAAACTGCGGGTATTATTCACGCCGACAACATCTTCAGTAACTCGCATAATCACGGTCTCGCTGGGATTAGTCGCCAAAAAGTCATCCACAGCGTTCAATACGTCCTGGTAGGTGGCATTTTGGGTAACCCCTGCGCGAGAAATAATTAAATTATCGTTTTTATGCCAGCAGCGTATATCCAGCACGCGGATTCCGGAGTTTAACTGATCGGCGACGCTCATTGATTGGGTTTGTATATCGTCGTCACCGTAACGAGCCATGGAATCGTGTGTCCCCGGCAGCGAAAGTTCGCTGAGTTTTAACGTATCCGGTAGCGTCTTCATCCACTGCTCGTTATTGTAAACGCCAATATAGGCATCGTGAGAATAGGCCGCCGTATCGATACCCGAAAATACGTTGCCGCTGAAGCAAGCTATACCGGCAAATGTTAAAGCAGCGAAAGTGGATTTTAGTTTCATGGTTGGATCCTCATATTGATGTTTTAAAAAAGATATTTAAGTGAAACGATCGATATATGAGGGGCAAACGCTGTGCCAGTTTGGCGAGATTATTTTAAATAACTGATTTACCTTGGAATAGTTAAGTTCACTGTTGAACAAAATCGATATTATTGCGGATTCTGGCTACGATATTCAGTAGTGATGACGAAATATCGTAGCTGGGGTAGGTCAGCGAGTGGAATTGAAGCGAATGATTCAGTTCACTCAAAAAGGCGTTGGGCAAAGTCCGGTCGTCATCGAATCGCAATGCCATCGATCGCGGTTAAAGCCTTGCCAGCCCCGCTGTTTCATTCTTCGAGGCGAAGCAGTGGTTTCATGATCGTGCGATCCATTGAGCGATTCGACTTACCGACATCACCGATGCTCCTGCTTCAGTGCGCGGTCGTGTAATAGGCAATGATTTTGTCGGCGACGGCCTTGGCGCCGGCGTCGCCGGTCAGCACCGCGTAGTAATAGAACGACAGCGCGATGTTCACGTAGGAAATGCCTTTTTCGACACCGAGAAATTTGTCGCCGCCGGGATAGACCCGGCTATTGCCGTCGGACAGGATTTCGCCGCTGGGCTTGACGCGGGTCTGTTCCCAAGCGATTCCCGAGCTTATCGCATCCCACAGCCTTTGCCTGATCACCACATCCGTCGGATCGGCATTCAGATACAGAATAAACAAACGAAACAAGCTTACGCCCTGATAGCTGCTGTCATAGCCATCCAGTTCCGGCAACACGCCGTTCGGCCATTGGGCGTTCAAGCCCAGTTCGGTAAACGCGATACCGACATCGATCGCGTCCTGGCGGTTCAGAGCGCGGCCCACCAAATAGAAGCCGGCGCCGTCGTAATACAGGTGATTGGAGAGCGGCGTATCGTAGTCGATCAACAAGTCCTGCTGAGTTAACAACCAATCGATAGAGCGGTCCGCCTGTTCCTTGATGATGCCTACCCGGCGACGCAGGTCGGCCGTGTCGGCGCTGGTTTGAAACCACGCGTTGCCGTCCAGCAAAATCAGCGAGCGGCCGAGCTCGCTGAAAAAGAAGGTCGTCGCGTCGGCGTAGTCTTGAGGATAAGGTATCAGGTTGGCCGGCAACGTCGGCGGAACCATGATCGGAAACGAACCGTCGGGATTTTGATGGCCGAAGGCGTATTCCAGCGCTTTGATGCCGGATTCCAGTACGGCGGCGTTACGCAGATACAAGCCGCGAACGATGGTCCAGGTGACGCCGTCCTGAAAGCGCACCGAAAAATAGCCCGGACGATTTCGCTGCAGCGCGCCTTGCGCATCCGGCACCGCCAGTCCGGCCAGACGATTGATCAGCGTCGCGTTGAAGGATTTGAGCAGCGACCATTCGCTCGCGGAGGGCATGGAGTAAATGCCCATCGGGATAGCCGGATTATTGAGCGCTTGTGTATCCGGCGCGGGATCGCTTGCCGCGACCGCGCAACTGAAAAGCGACGTTGCGGCAAACAGGATGCAAACCAACGGATTTTGGGGCATGTGGTCTCCTTGTCATCGAATGACTTTGGGTTGAATAAAGCGAGGAGCCTGGCCGATGAACGGCGAGTTCGGCTAGCGGTTAGAGTATAGCGGCTTACACCAGGATGGCCGAAAGTCGCCGAACAGTCGCGTTATGAAATGACCGGCGTTGAACCGGACTAAGCATTCGGCAAAGCCTATCCGGTCGGCCCCAGTCGGACGGATGTGTCGGTGTATTGAATCCGCTACTCGCCAGCACCCGCTTTTGAGGGCATCGTGAGCCCGAGCCTGATGTTGCAAAGTGTTTGAGCCTCGACCGGCTCGGTTAAACAATGGTCCGTAGCCGTCTACGATGTACTTCTATGGCGTGACTGGAAGCTCTGATGGCGTTACCTACGAATGCGGGTGTTATATTGTTGCATTCGCATTCGTTATAATATAACATTTTTGCCGACTCCCTTTTCCTGTTCCACCGATGAATAAAACTGCTTTTTTCTTGTTGATGCTGCCCGCGAGTTTGCTTCACGCGGAAACCCAAACCGACATCTCGCTGGACGAGGTTATTGTCACCGCGCCGTTGCCGGTGACAAAAGCCGAGGCCGGATCGCCGGTCACTGTGCTTAGCGACGACGAGTTGAGGATGAAAACCGGCCACAGCATAGGGGATACCTTGAAAAACGAACTGGGCATTTCCAGTCAGTCTTTCGGCCCCGGCGTCGGCACGCCGGTAATACGCGGCCAAGCCGGCCCGAGGGTCAGGGTGTTGAGCAACGGCATCGGTAGCAATGATGTATCCGCGATTAGTCCGGACCACGCCACCAGCGTCGAGCCGCTGTTGGCCGAGCGCATCGAAGTGTTGCGCGGCCCGGCAACGCTGTTGTACGGCAGCGGTGCGATGGGCGGCGTGGTCAATGTGATCGACAACCGGATTCCCGGCAAGGCCTTCGACAAAGCCTTGAACGCGGCGCTGGAGCAACGCTTCGATTCGACCAGCGACGAAACCAGCACCACGATGAAAGTCGAAGGCAGCAAGGATCACATTGCCTATCACTTGGACGGCTTTTATCGGCATCGCAATAATCTGGACATCGGCGGCAGCGGCATCGATACCGCCAAGGTGGCGATCACCGATCCTTCATTGGAAGTCGTGGACAACCCGAGCGGCTATTTGAACAACACCGGTGCCGAGGCGATCAGCGGTTCGGCCGGCTTGTCCTGGGTCGGCGACAACGGCTTCGCCGGCGCGTCGATCAACAACTTGAACAATAGCTACGGCATTGCCCCGGACGGCACCGGCACGGAAACGGTGCGCATCGCAATGCGCCAGAACAAATACGATTTCAAGAGCGAACTGACTAATCCGCTGCCGTTCGCGAAAACCTTGCGCACCCGGCTGGGCTACACCGATTACCAACACACCGAAATCGCCAACGGTGAACCCGGCGCTTTTTTCACGAATAAAAGCTACGAAGGCCGCGTCGAACTCAACCATCAAGACATTGGCCCGTTGCGCGGCGCGGTCGGCTTTCAAGCTCAGGTCAGCGATTTCGACGCCGTCGAGAAACTGACCGGCGCCAGCATCGTACCGCGCTCGGACACTTACAGCTACGGCGTGTTCGGCGTCGAAGCCTTCGATTTGGGCCCGGTCACCTACCAACTCGGCACCCGCGTCGAGCAAACCGACATACATCCTGACGGCTTCGCCCCATTAAGTTACACGCCGGTTAGCGCCTCGGTGTCGGCACTGTGGAAGCTGGACGGCCGCAACAGCCTGAATTTGGCAATCACCCGCTCGTCGCGGGCGCCCAATGTCCAGGAACTGCTGGCCAACGGTTATCACGATGCCACCCGCAGCTTCGAGCTGGGCAGCTTGAGCTTGAAGGAAGAAACCGCTTATAACCTGGACCTGGGCTACCGTTTTAAAAGCGACTGGCTGCGCGCCGAATTGGACTTGTTCCACAACTGGGCCGGCGATTACATTTACCAGCACCGCACCGGCGCCTTCGTCGACGAAGAGGGCAACCCTTGCGCCGTGGACTGTAAACCGGTGGTGCAAAGCAGCCAGCAGGACGCCATTTTCAAAGGCTACGAAGCCAAGCTGATTTTCCCGGTCGTCGAAAATCACCTGGGTTTGGTGGAACTGACCTTGTTCAGCGATTACACCCGGGGCGAATTCAAAACCGGCGGCGACGTGCCGCGCATGCCGCCGCTACGCTACGGCCTGCAACTGGATTACAACAAAGACCAACTATCCAGCTATCTGCGCCTGACCCGCGCCGACGATCAGACCCACGTCGGCGAGTTCGAGACTTCGACGGCCGGTTATTACTTGCTGAACGTCGGCGTCAATTACCAAATCAAAGCCGCCGGCGACGCCAAGCTGTTGGTGTTCGCCAAGGGCAACAACTTGCTCGATCAAAACATCCGCAACGCCACGTCGTATTTGCGCAATTTCGCGCCGGAGGCCGGTCGCGGCGCGGAAGTCGGATTTAGACTGAGCTATTAATACGCAAGGGCGCCGCGATTCGCTGGCGCCCTTTTTTTGGACTGCAATTGTTATAGTATAACATCGGCATGACTACACTAATTCCATCCAAGCTGCCCGTCACGGTCTTGTCCGGCTTTCTCGGCGCCGGTAAAACCACGCTACTTAACCATATTCTCGGTAACCGGGAAAACCGGCGAGTGGCGGTGATCGTCAACGACATGAGCGAGGTAAATATCGACGCCGCGCTGGTCAAGAACGAGGTGCAACTGAATCGCGGCCAGGAAAAGCTGGTCGAAATGAGCAACGGGTGTATTTGCTGCACCCTGCGAGAGGACTTGCTGATCGAGGTCGGCAAACTGGCCAAGGACGGCCGCTTTGATTATTTGGTGATCGAGTCCACCGGCATTGCCGAACCGCTGCCGATTGCCGAGACCTTCACCTTTCGCGACGACAGCGGCATCAGCCTGTCCGACATCGCCAAGCTGGATACGCTGGTGACCGTGGTCGATGCCGTGAATTTCCTGCGCCAATACCAGGAAGCCTTGAGTTTGAAGGAAGCCGGCGAAGCCTTGGGCGAAGACGACGAGCGCAATGTCGCCGACCTGCTGGTCGACCAGATCGAATTCGCCAACGTCATTTTGATTTCCAAGATCGACTTGATCGCCGGCGACGAAATCGCCAATCTGCGAGCGATTTTGCGCAGTCTGAATCCCGATGCCGAAATCGTGCCGATGGTTATGGGCCAAGTCGATCTCGGCCAGGTGCTGGACACCGGTCTGTTCGACTTCGAAAAAGCCGAGCAAGCGCCCGGTTGGCTGAAGGAGTTACGCGGCGAGCACGTTCCCGAGACCGAGGAGTACGGCATCTCCAGCTTCGTTTACCGCGCCCGCCGGCCGTTTCATACCGAACGCTTTTACCGCCACTTGCACGAAGGCGAATGGGACAACGGCACCTTGCTGCGTTCCAAGGGCTTTTTCTGGTTGGCTTCGCGCCCTGAATACGCCGGCAACTGGTCGCAAGCCGGCGGCATCATGCGCCACGGCTTGGCCGGGCGCTGGTGGGCCTCGGCACCCGAGGAGCAATGGCCGGCCGAGTATTTGGACGACATCCGCGAACAATGGGTCGAGCCCTACGGCGATTGCCGCCAGGAACTGGTCTTCATCGGTCAGAACGTGGATGCCGAAAAGGTCCGTCGCGAACTGGACGCTTGCCTGCTGACCGACGCCGAATTAGCGGCGGGGCCGGATGCGTGGCGCAAACTCCGGGACGATTTCCCACGGTGGTTTAGCGATGGCGGACACTGATGGCTTTCCGCCGTTGACCGGTGGCGAACTGCCGTCGATGCTCGGAGTCGTGCTGAGCTTGCGCGACCAAGCCTCGCGGCGAGACACCTTGATCTCCGCCTATCCGCCGATACTGGGTTGCACCGTCGCAGGGGTGCTGTTTCACGCGCCGTCCAGGCGTATCGCCGAATTTAGCGGCCACTCGCACCGCCAACACTTTTCGCTTCCACATCGGGGGTAGCGCCGCCATGAATACTTATTTAGCCACCATCGCCGCCAGTCTCGCGGTCAGCCTGTGCTCGCTATCCAGCGCGTTTGCATTGTGGCTGCCGGCGGCAAGTTTGAAGCGCATCGTGCCGTTCCTGGTGGCACTGGCGGTCGGGGTTTTACTGGGCGACGCCTTCATTCACTTGATTCCGGACGCGGTCGCCCGCCAAGGTTCGGTGAGTAAGGTGTGCATGACCGCTTTGATCGGTGTGTTCGGTTTCTTCGTGTTGGAAAAGCTGGTGCGTTGGCGCCACGATCATAACGTCGACACCCGGCCTGCCGGTAGCGAAATCCTGCCGTTGGCAAAAATGAATTTGATCGGCGACGCCATCCACAACTTCGTCGACGGCATTCTGATCGCCGGCAGTTTCCTGGCCGATCCGGCACTGGGCCTGACCACCACGCTGGCCATCGTCGCCCACGAAGTGCCTCAGGAACTCGGCGACGTCGGCGCATTGCTGCGCGGCGGTTATGCGCCTAGGCAGGCGGTGTTGTACAACTTTTATTGCTCGCTGAGCGTCGTGCCCGGCGCCTTGTTTACCTTGCTGCTCAGTCAGGTCGCCGCATCGTCCTTGGTCGTGTTGTTGCCGATCGCCGCCGGCGGTTTCATTTACATCGCTGCTTCAGATCTGATTCCGGTGCTGCACGAACGCTCGACCTTGCGCCATCTCGGCGGCCAAAGCGCGTCTTTCGCGCTCGGCATCGCTTTTATGCAAGGTATCGTCGTTTTCGAACAATCCCTGTTAGCCCACTAAGGAGTGACCCATGTTTGCCCGCGCACCTTTCGCTCAAACGGTCGGATCGCCACGGGTACCGCCCAACAGCTTTCAACCGCTGGAGCGACGCCCCGCGACCAAAACCGTGATGTCCGATCGATTTGCCGATCTGGCCCGAATCTACGAGGAGGACGTCAATCTGTGTTTGATCGACCGACCGTTACCGCTCGAGATCGAAGGCTTCGTCTACGCCGCGCTCAGCAACAAGACCAGAATCGAAATCAGCCAGGCTGTCGATCCCAGCCGTTACGACTTCGGGGCCATTTGGCCGCAAGTTGCCGCTCTGGACGGCTTCCAGGCTTGGCTGGACGACGTGGTCTGGTTGACCTCGGCGTTTTGCGAATTGTTCGGCCAGCGCGAAGCCGGCCTGCGCTTGCGGACTCTGGATAACGCGATGTGCCCGCGTTTTCACGTCGATAGGGTGCCGGCGCGGATGATTTGCAGTTATGGCGGCATCGGCACCGAATGGCTGCCGGAATACGCGGTCGATCGCGACAAACTGGGCATGGGTGGGTGCGGCGTACCGGATCAAGTATCCGGGTTGATCGCCGACGCCACCGCGATTCGGCAAATGCCGGCTTACGCGGTCGGTTTGATGAAGGGCGAGCACTGGGTAGGCAATGAAGGCCGCGGTTTGGTCCACCGTTCGCCAACCCCAACCGCGGTCCAGCCGCGGCGGCTGTTGTTGACCTTGGATATGTTGTGAGCCGCCGGGGCGTTGCCGCTCGCTTTCCGGCCTATCGTCGTCGAAGGTTGCGGCTCGAACGGCGCCAATCACCATCGACCAAGCGGAGCCAATCTCCGGTGGCTGAGCGGAGTCGAAGCCAGCCGTGTTTGGCTATACCCGGCTTTCGGCCATTGATTCGTTGGGAATCTCAAGCTTGGTACGCGGTGCTTACCCTACCATCTTATGTTGATTAAGCTCCACAACGGCGCCATTTACGACCCGGCGCAAAACCTGCACGGCGAGATCGGCGACCTGTTCATCCGCGACGGCATCATCGTCGCCGACCCCGGTCCGAACGCGCGTTTCGATGCGGTTTACGACGCCACCGGCCAGATCGTGATGGCCGGCGCCATCGACATCCACAGCCATATCGCCGGCGGCAACGTCAACACCGCAAGGCTATTGTTGCCGGAGCAGCACCGCAACCGGATGGCGCGGCGGCTCAATCATCCGTTTTCCACCGCCAAATGGTCCAGTACCGACATCGGCTATCGCTACGCCCGGATGGGCTACACCAGCGTGGTCGAACCGGCCATGCTGCCGGTCGGCGCGCTGGACGTGCATCTGCAAATGGCCGACATTCCGATCATCGATACCGCCGCGCTGGCGATACTGGGCAACGACGATCTGTTGTTGCGACTGATGCGCGCCAAGGCCGGGCAGAATCAAATCAACGACTACGTGGCCTGGACTTTAAATGCCACTAGGGCTTTGGGTTTGAAAGTCATCAATGCCGGCGGCGCCAACGCCTTCAAAAGCAACGTCCGCCAGTTCGATCTGGACGACATCGTGCCCGATTACGGCGTCAGTTCCCGACAAATTCTGCAAACCCTGCAACGCGCCGCCTGTGAATTGGGCGTACCGCATCCGGTACACGTGCACTGCAACAATCTGGGCACGCCCGGCAACGTCGAAACCGCCGTCGCCACGATGGAGGCCGCGCAAGGCCTGCCCATGCATCTGGCCCACGTTCAGTTTTACGCTTACGGAGCGGAAGGCGCCAAGGGCTTTTCGTCGGCGGCCGCGCGATTGCTGGAAGCCTTCAACCGCCATCCCAATATCACGATGGACGTGGGCCAAGTCCTGTTCGGCCAAACCGTGACGATCTCCGGCGACGTGATCGCCCAATATAGCCGCCACGCCGACGCCAGCCCGAGCAAATACGTGATGTGGGACGCCGAGAACGAAGGCTCGGGCGGCGTGGTGCCGTATCGTTACCGCGAAGTCAGTTTCGTCAACACTTTGCAATGGGCGATCGGCCTGGAATTGTTCTTACTGGCCGAGGCACCGGAACGTTTGTTCTTCACCACCGACCACCCCAACGGCGCGCCGTTCACCGCCTACCCGGAATTAATCCGCCTGTTGATGGACGCCGATTACCGGCGGGAATGCATGGCGCACCTGAACCAGGAGGCCCTGGCCCTGACTTTGTTGCCGAGTCTGAAACGCGAATTGACGCTGACCGAAATCGCGACGATGACCCGCTCCGCCGCCGCCAAGCTGCTCGGCTTCAACGACCGCGGCCACCTGACGCCCGGCGCTATCGCCGACATCGCCGTTTACGATCCGGGCCGGCGTGCCGGCGCTCGTCCCGACTATCGGGCGATGTTCGCCGATGCCGCATTGGTGTTCAAAAACGGTCGAGTGGTGGTCGAGAACGGCGTGGTGGTCGACCGCCCGGACGGCCAAGCCCAGACTTTCACGCCGGATTACGACGCCGGCATCGCCCGCACCGTCAAGCAGCATTTCGACCGCTTCTACAGCCTGAAACTCAATCAATACGCGGTCAACGACGGCGATTTCGGCGAGCGGCCACGTTTTCATTACCTGTAAACCAAAGCCATGACGCCCATCGAAGACATCCAAGCCCGCGCCGACAGTCGCCGTATCGCCATCGACAAAGTCGGCATCAAGGACATCCTGCATCCGGTGCGGGTTCAGGACAAAAGCGTCGGCGAACAACGCACCGTGGCTCGCTTCGCGATGTACGTGAATCTGCCCCACGACTTCAAGGGCACCCACATGTCGCGCTTCGTCGAAATCCTCAATAGCCACGACCGAGAGATCAGCATCGCCTCGTTTCCGGCCATGCTCCGCGAAATGCTGGACCGCCTGGAAGCCGAATCCGGCTATATCGACATGCGCTTTCCGTACTTCATCGAGAAAGCCGCGCCGGTCAGCGGCGTGCGCAGCCTGCTGGACTATCAGGTCGGCTTCATCGGCGAAATCGACGCCGCCGGCTGCCGCACCAAGGTGCAAGTCGTGGTGCCGGTCACCAGCTTGTGCCCGTGCTCCAAGGAAATTTCCGAGCGCGGCGCCCACAACCAGCGCTCCCACGTCACGGTCACGGTAGTCACCGAAGGCTTTATTTGGGTGGAAGATCTGATTGCATTGGTCGAAACCGAAGCCTCGTCGCCGATCTACGGCTTGCTGAAGCGCCCGGACGAAAAATACGTGACCGAATACGCCTACGACCACCCGAAATTCGTCGAGGACATGGTTCGAGACGTGGCGGCCCGCCTCGACGCCGAAGCGCGTATCAGCGCCTACACCGTGGAATCGGAAAACTTCGAATCGATACATAACCACTCGGCGTATGCGTTGATCGAGCGCGATAAGGCGACAACCGGCTGTCGCGACTAATCTCGGCTTGTCCGAAGATTCCTCTCTACCGTTCAGCCGGAGCTCGCGCCAGGCACGACATTCATCGCTAAACGGACGAAGGCTAAACTATTGACTTGTTTAACAGTTCCGGTTAAACGGCGCTCGGAGAGCCTTAGTTTAGCCTTGAGCGAAATCAGCTCATTCAGTGTTTCTTGTTTACTTCGAACCGGTCCGAATTCGCAAATCCCACACAAACAAAACCGTTGCGGCGAATACGCTAGATGTTATATTGTTGCATTGTGAGTTTGCTCACATTACTCCCGCCAAAAACGTTCGGCGGGTCTGTTTATTTGAGGAGATTAGAAATGCGTAATCCGTGGTTAAAACCTGCTTTGGTATTGGGCCTGGGCCTGAACCTGTCGGCGGCCGTAGCGGCCGAGCAACATGCCGGCGACATTCAACCCTGGCTGGCAAACGGCCAGATCGAACTGAATGCCGGTTTGTTCGAAGCCGACTTCGGCGACCTGTCCGGCGGCGCCTACCGCACCGACGATCCCGGCTACGACGCCGACACGGCACTCGGCGCTTTCGGAGCCGGCAATTGGTTGTGGTTTCAAGCCATCGGCTCGTTGAAATATTGGGACGGCTTCAGTTGGAATGCCAGCGTTCCGAACGGCGAACATGTCGAACTCGAAGACGCGCTCGGCAATACCACCAGTATTTCCGCGTCCGGCGCGTCCAACCCGGCCGGAGTGATCGGCGAATTCGACAGCGCCGGCGATTTGCACGAGCATTTAGACATGACCATCCGCACTGCCGACAACAGCCTGGGCGGTAGCGTCGGCGCCTACTGGATAACCTTGCAATTGTTCGAATCCGCCGCCAATTCGCAGTCCGCGCTGGCCGTTTCGTCCACCTTCGATGTTATCTTCAATCGCGGTCTGCAGATCGCCGCTTACGAAAACGCGGTCGCGGCGGTTAATCCGGCGCCGGTACCGCTGCCGGCCGCGGTTTGGTTGTTCGGCAGCGCCTTGATGGGCGGATTGTGGAGCGTGCGCCGCCGCTCCGCGTTGGATGCCTAAGCATCCCTCGCCGTATTGCTAGCATGGCGTTTCCAATCCGGGGGCGACGCAAGTCGCTCCCGGTGTGGAGCCCACCCAAAACCCAGTCCCGATGATTTTTCGCTCGATATCGCCTCCAATCGGATCGTCTCGCCGTCAGCCGAACATCCCCGCCGACAACGCCCCATGCGCAGCGCGCGGATTATCGCCGCTCGAACCGCCGGCAACCCGCCGCCGCGTGATTCGCTCCGAACTCGGCGCGTCGATTTTGTTGCTGCTGTCGCCGGGTCTCGTATCGGCACTCGCGGCGGAATCCAGCGCCGAATCCGAAGCGCTGGAAATGGAAGCCGTCGAAGTCGTCGAAAAGAAACTTCGTTCCGACTCGGCACCGCAACAAAGCCGAATCAGCGGCGACACCTTGCGGCTACAACAAGCCGATACCTTGGGCAAAACCCTGGAAAATCAGATGGGCTTGGCCAACGCCTCGTTCGGACCCGGCGTCGGCGTGCCGGTGATTCGCGGTCTGACCGGCTCGCGAGTGCGCATCATGCAGGACGGCATCGGCAGCCACGACGCCTCCTTTCTCAGTCCGGACCACGCCGTCGCGATCGAACCGCTGTTCGCCGAGCAGATCGACGTCGTGCGCGGCCCCGACACCATCCGCTACGGCGGCAACGCCATCGGCGGCATTGTCGACGTCAAGGATAACCGGATTCCGGAGCGCGTCCCCGACCGCCTGATCGAAGGCGCCGTCGAAACCCGCTTCGACACCAACGCCGACGGCACCCACTCCGGCTTCAAGCTGGACCTGGGCAAGGATGCGCTGGCGCTGCGCGTCGCGGGTTTTCATCGCAATCGCAACGACACCGAAATTCCCGGCGAAGCCATCGATACCGGCGCGGTCCGCGAACAGTTTGGCCTGAATAACATCGTCAACGCCAGAGGTACGATTCCGAACACCGACAGCGAGAGCGCAGGCGGCTCGCTGGGCTTGTCCTGGCTGGGCGAGTCGGCGATGGCCGGCATGGCGGTCAGCCGGACCGGTAACCGCTACGGCATTCCCAAGGGCACTCACGGCATCGATCCCAGCGATCTGGACGGTCTGGAATTGTTGCTGCCCGACATCGACCCCGCGCTACTCGGCGAGTTCGCCGACATTCTCGGCGCTGAGGCTCTAAACCCCAGCGTGCGCATCGACATGCGCCAGACCCGTTACGATTTCAAAAGCGAATGGTATCCGCCGTTGCCCGGCATCGAAAAACTGACCTTCCGCTATGGCGTCGTCGATTACGCCCATACCGAAATCGAAGGCGGGCTGCCGTTTACTACCTTCACCAACCAAGTCGGCGAAGGCCGTTTCGAAATCCACCACAAACTATTCAAGGCACTGACCGGCAGTTTCGGCGCCCAGTGGCAGGAGCGCGACTTTTCCGCGTTGGGCGTCGAAACCTTCGTGCCGCCGACCAGCGGCGATACGCTAGGTCTATTTACGCTGCAAAAACTGAAGCTGGCCGACTGGACCTTCGAGGCCGGTTTGCGTACCGAGCGCGTACGCATAGACCCAACCGTCGCCTTCCTGCAATTTCCGTCGCCGCCCGGCGTTCCCCCCAGTTTCGCCGACATCGCCCTACCGGACACGCTGACCTTCCGCGCCGACTCGGCCTCGTTGTCCGGCCGCTGGGATCTGAGCGACGACGCGGCCTTGGTTCTGGCGCTCAGCCGCGCCAAACGGGCGCCCGACATCCAGGAACTGTTCGCGATCGGCCCGCATTTGTCCACGCGCAACTTCGAAGTCGGCAACGTCCGACTCGGCAACGAAACCGTCAACCTCGCCGATTTGGGCTTGGACTGGCACTCCGAGCGGCTGGCCGCCAAACTCAACGGTTATTACAATTGGACCGAAAACTACATCTATCAAAAACGTAGCGCCGGTTATTACAGTCACCATCAGGCCCAGTTTTACGCGACTTGCGTCAGTCTGGTGGACTGCCTGCCGATCTATGCCTACGACCAACGCAACGCGCTGTTTTTCGGTTACGAAGCCGAGGCCCAAGCCACACTGGCCGACACCGCTTACGGCCAAGTCAAGCTGACGCTGTTTTCGGACTGGGTGCGGGGCCGGTTTGCCGACGGCGATCGCGCCGACGTGCCGCGCTTGCCGCCGTTGCGCTTCGGCGCCGAACTCGGTTTCGGCGACGTCACTTGGAATGCCGCGATCCGCTATACCCGCGCCGAAGCGCAAGACCGGCCCGGCAGCGGCGAATCGGCAACACCCGGTTATCACCTATTGGCCGCCAGCGCCGACTTTCATTGGAAAAGCCTGGAACCGGTGAATTTTTGGTTGTTCGCCAAGGCCAACAATCTGCTGAACGAAGAAATCCGTAGTTCGGTGTCGTTTTTACGCAATTTCGCGCCGGAGCCTGGACGCAGCGTCGTGATTGGCTTTCGGGCCACGTTTTAGAGCCTCGCGCCCGCGTGCCACGACATGCGCACCGATCTAAACCGATCGCCGATGAACGGCCCGCTACCGACTCGAGCACGCCGAATCCGCCCGGTGCCGCGACTTGCGACTGAATTCCCGACATAAGAGGTCCGCCATGTATTACACCAATTCGTCAAGCCAAACCGCCGCGCCGCGCCGCGCGCCGTCCATTCGATGGTCCGCGCCCGCGAAAGCGCTTGCCTGCTTGCTGACCATCGCCGCCGCCCCGGCCCAAGCCGTGCATCTGGACGTCGAGATTTGGGGCGAGGGCGACGCGATGCGGGCCGGCTTTTGCCGGACGCCCGGCGCGGTCGGCTGCGATCTGACCCAACTGATCGGCAGCCTGAATTTGCCCGCCAACACCTTGCCGGTCGAAGGCGCCAGCGGCCAAATGATTTTTCTGACCGATTTCCGCGACTTTTCCGGCGGTCCCTACAAAACCCCCAATCCCGGCTTTCAGGCCGTGGAAGGCGCGTTGGACGCCGGTGAACTGGTCAGTTATCAGGCGCTGGGCAGCCTGGAATACTGGAACCCCGCCAGCCGGGCTTGGGAAGCCGCCCCAAGCAACGTCAGGGTCAAACTGGCCGGCGCGATCGATCCCGATTTCGTGATTACCGATTACAACCAATGCGGCGGCCAATTGTTTTGCTTTGCCGACGGCTTTGACACTCAAACCGCGGTGACGCTGTTTACCGGCGTCGGCATAGCCGGCAAAGCGCAAATGGTGATCGACGCCACCAACGTTCGCGGCAGTCTGCACACTCATTTGAATTTCTTTCTGGAAAATGCTCAAGGCACGCTGGGCGGGCCGATCGGCGCCTATCTGCTGGAAATGCGGGTACTGTCCAATCGGCGCGGCCAGCCAGCCACACCGATTTACGTGCTGTTCAACGCCGGTTTGACGACCGCCGACTTTTCCGAAGCCCTATTGGCGAGAATCGACACACTACCGCCGCCGCCACCGCCCGTGGTGCCGCCGCTCGCCGACGCCGGCCCCGACCAAACCGGCGAGATCGATCAAGCGGTGACTTTAAACGGCGGTGCCAGCCACGACCCGGAACCGGGACCGGCCGCCTTGACCTATCAATGGCTGCAAACCGCGGGCGCGCCGGTGACCTTAAGCGACGCCGGCAGCGCCACGCCCAGTTTTACCGCAACCCAGGCCGGCGACTACCGCTTCCGGCTGACCGTCACCGACGGCGCCGCCGACGCCAGCGACGAAGTCGGAGTCTCGATCAGCGCCTCGCTGCCGGCGCCGGTATCGCCGGTCGCTAACGCCGGCAGCGACCGGATCGCCGGCCTGAATAGTTTGGTTACGTTGGATGGCAGCGCCAGCGACGATCCGGAACCCGGACCGGCCGCTCTAAGCTATCAATGGCTGCAAACCGCCGGCACGCCGGTGGCGCTAAGCAATGCCGACAGCCCCACACCCAGCTTCACGCCGCTCCAAGCCGGAACTTATGCATTTCGGCTGGCGGTAGACGACGGCCAACTCAGTGCCTACGACGAAGTCGGCATCACCGTTCCGGAACTCCCCAAGGCTGACGCCGGCGCCGATCGGCTAGTACGTCTCGGCGCCGGCGTGGCGCTGAGCGGCGCCGCCAGCAGTGACCCCGACCCCGGCCCCGAGGCCTTGAGCTTCCGCTGGCAACAATCGCAAGGCCCAAGCGTCGCGCTCAGCGGCGCCGATACCGCGACGCCAAACTTCACGCCCACGCAAGCCGGCAATTACTCGTTTAAATTGGCACTCGGCGACGGCGCGGGCACCGCCTACGACGAAGTCACCTTCTCGGTGCCGGCGCTCGGCGACGTGGATTTGGACGGCGACATCGATCGTATCGACGTCGCGTTGATCCTGGTCGCCGTCAAGAAGACACCACGCCCCGACACCGCCAACGACATTCGCGACCTTGACGGCAACGGCATCATCACCAAGGCCGATGCCAAGGCCGCAAAAAAGCACTGCACGCTCAGGCAGTGCCGGCCGACCCGGCGCTAAACCCTGCGGAGCGCCGATGACGCTTGAAAAATCCGGCGGACCTAGGCGCTAACAATGGATTTTTGGCCGGCTACCGGATGACGCGCCCGAACAGCTCACGACTCCGTTTTGATCCATCCACTGGAGATACAATGAACCGCAAACTCAATTACCCGGTCCCGGTCACGATCCTGACCGGTTTCCTCGGCGCCGGCAAAACCACGTTGCTCAACCGCATCCTCACCGAACATCACGGCCGGCGTATAGCGGTCATCGAAAACGAATTCGGCGAGGCCGGCATCGACAACGAGTTGCTGGTGCAAGCCGACGAACAGATCGTCACGATGAACAATGGCTGCATTTGCTGCACGGTGCGCGGCGACCTGGTACGCATTCTCGGCGAGTTGTCCGAGCGCCGGGAAAGCGGCGATCTGTATTTCGAGCGGGTCGTCATCGAAACCACCGGCCTGGCCGATCCGGCGCCGGTAGCGCAAACCTTTTTCATCGATCAGGATATCGCCGAAAACTACAAACTGGACGCCATCGTTACCGTTGTCGATGCCGCGCACGCCCATCAACAATTGGCGGAACACCACGAAGCCCAGGAACAAGTCGGTTTCGCCGACCGAATCTTGCTGTCCAAAACCGACTTGGTCGCAGCCGAAATCGCCGCCGACCTGGAAAGCCGGCTAAGGGCGATGAACCCCAGGGCGCCGATCAAGCGCGTACATTTCGGCGAAACCGAGTTGAGCGACATTCTGGACATCGACGGCTTCAAACTGGACGACATCCTGAAAATCGAGCCGGATTTCTTGGAAGACCTCAGCCACGAACACGACGGCGACATCACTTCCTTCGTGTTCGAAACCGACCGCGCGCTGGACGCCGCCCGGACTCTGGCCTTTCTCGACATCATGGTCCGCGACTACGGTAACGACCTGCTGCGCTACAAAGGCATATTGCATATCGCCGGCTGCGACAAGAAAGTCATCTATCAAGGTGTACACATGCTGTTGACCGAAAGCTTCGGCAATCCCTGGCCCGCCGGCGAAACCCGCGCCTCGCGGCTGGTGTTCATCGGCCGCAACCTGCCCAGGCGGGACATGCTGGAAGCGCTGGCGTCCTGCCAAGTCGCCTGAGCGGGCGAAACCGGGAGTGCAAACCTAGGTTTGTACTCCGAGGTTTGATTGCCTCGGCAAGCCGCGGGGTGGCGCCGCGCGCTTTTGCCAAGGTTCCCTCATTCCCAAGCGCAGCGTGGAAACGTCAAGCGACCGCGCTGCCGTAGGGATCAGGCCGTAAAACGGCCAAGTTCTAGGGTAGCACGCGACACGTGGGAACGTTTGCCCGATCAATTCGGCGTTGCGATTGGTGAGGTAAATGAACGGGATACTAAAGGAATTCGGCGGCTATGCTACAAACTCGGGTCGCTATCCGCTTCGGTTTTAGGGGCGTCATCCCCGATCATCACAGGCCTCCCATCCTGCCAAACCACCGCATAATGGCCCAAGCGCCGTTTGCGCTCCAACGTCTGCTCCGCCGTCTGGCGCAGGCATTCCAATATCGCGAAGGCGTCCGGTGTCGGCGCTAGTTTCTCAGGGTTTTGCATGACTGGCCTGGGTTAGTAGGTGGCTATAGTATTCCAAATGATGAATTCTTACAGGCTGATGCCCGCTTTGCTCGAACACCAACTCGGGAATGCCGCTGATATTCATATAACACGAGGTGGAATCCACAATCGGCGCGAATTCGTAAAGCAAGTTATAAAGACTGCGCGGAAAGCGGCGAACGATGTCTTCGGATGGAATGTCATGACCGCCGTGGCGGACCCGCTCCGCAACGCGCAATCTGGACATTTCGGCGCTGGGCAAGGCCAGATAAATCAATTCGATTCGCCAGCCTTGTACCCGTAATCGGTGTATCAGTTTCAGATAACTCCGGCCCGCCAGCGTCGTTTCCAAAGCGAAATTTTCATGGGCACTAATACTCCGTTCGATTTCCTGTAAAAACAAGCGGCTGGCTTCCAGCAAGTGCTGTTCCGGTGCCAGTGGTGATAAGCCCGCGGCAATCAAATCGGCATTGATGAAACGCCGGCATCCCGCCAAGGCCGGTAAGAAGTTCAAGGCGAAGGTGGTTTTTCCTGCCCCATTCGGGCCGGCTATGATCCAGCAAGTGGGCATGGTGCTAAACACTATCGGTCAAACCGGGAGAACGGCAACATTCGCCTGCCGATGCCGCTGTTGATCCAGCATTGCTTGCAGGACATCGCGGCGGAGTTCCCATTGACTGGCGGGCACACCTTCGAAAATCCGATACAAAAACAGTTCAACCGCTCCACCGGTTAAATTTTGTGCTGCAATAACCTTTAACGCGGAATCGACTGCTTCGTCTTGATATTTGGCTAGTTTTATTATAGCTTCTGCTAATCGAATGGCTTCGTTTTTATCCCAATCAGCCTGTGACATTCGTAAAATCAAGGCAGAATATTGATATCTTTCATCAATAAAGTTGCCTGGAAAGGCTTTAATCTCAACACTAGCTTTATGTCCAACTAAGCAGGCGATGGATAATAATCTTGTCAAGCAGCCATTATTGGGGCTTGCAATCAGCAAAGGTTCCAGCTTGTCTACAAAGTTATTATCAGTTTTGTATTCGCGATAAAAAATGAACGAATCTTTTTCTAAAGCCTCTAGAACTGAATATAATCTCTCAAAAGACCAGGCTGTTTCTGGAAATGATCCAAGCACGTGCCAGGAAAAGTATTTACTGTTGTGATTATTAATTAACTCAAAAATATCATTAATATTAATGTCTTTCATTACTTCATTTTTACCTCCCATTACAGATAACGCGAACAATACATTGCCAGCCATATTAGTTTTTGCCTTAGATGGTTCCAAAGACTTCCAAATATTATATAGCTGTTGCATCGTGAAAAAATTAGAGTTCTGATGCGTTATAGTTGCTCCATACAAGTCGAAAGGATAGCCAATTTTGGCAATTTGGCTGTCGAAAGGAAGGTTTCTTTCTGGAATAAACTTCAGGTCATCTTTGGTTATTCCGGCATTCTCCCAACGAACTTGCGCCAACAGCCAATCTTCTTTGTCGCCTAAATTTCCTTTTTTTATAGCTGCAATCAATTGTGCTTTTTCCTCAGTTGCATGAACAGCTAAAATACAAGCCGAAATAGGCCATGCAAACATGTTCTGCATTTTTCCAATTGACTTCTGCTCGTTTAATGTCCAGCCAAAAAACTCTTGAAGCAACTCCGCTAAGTGTGATTTTGAGCAGCTTAAGCCCAATGAAAATCTCCAGGCCTGTATTAGCCACTTCCATTGCTTATTGGCTTCTACTTTGTTTATTGATTCATCCAGGTCGCTGACTTTACTATCAATAATTGGGATAAAATACATCTCGAAACGACCATCATCAACCCCTTCAATACGAATTTTTGTTTCGTCAATTTTTTCTAATTTCTCATAAAAACCTATCCATTCCTTTGAGTGAAGGATCAAGCCACTACAATCTCTTGCCCAACCTTTTTCATTTCCGTAGTGTGTTTGTAGCGGCGAAGCATTCAAAATAGCCATTGAATACTTATCCGCCAACCAGTTACCCTTATTGACTCCCGATAAAGATTTAATAATTTGAATTGATTCTTCGGCATTGCTGGGCCAGTTGTTTCTCGCCAACTCATTGGCCCAAATTATATTTTGACAGTCCAAATGTAATAACACGCGCCACGCAGCTAAATGGCGCTCGAGTCCGCTAGTTGCCATCCGTTCTTCTATCGCAGATTTAAAACATTCTTCTAACGAAGCAACATATTGGTTTGCCAAACGGACTTGAGCCTCACAAGGAGGCAATTCCAATAAACGCAACGCGAGTTTGGCAAATAGCCTCAGTTGGCCGGGTGCCTTTGCTAATGCGCCGTCTTCGAGTATTTCCAATGCCAATCTCGATCCAGCGAGGGTGGCTTTTTCCAACTCACCGTCATCAACTCCATCCCCCTCGTTCAGCTCGCAACACAAGGTATACAAGGTATCGCGTAAATGTTGCCGCTCGTGAAAACACCGGCCGGCAGCAAATAGAAACACGTTACGCCAATGCGCCGCAGGCGCGATGGCGCGCAAGCGTTGGCTGACGTCTTGATCGCTACCGTTCATCAAGCATTGTGCCGCCATAAATTCCTGTAGTGAACGTATCTCGAAGCCCACTTTATCCGCCTGCGGGGCCACTAGAAACACCAAGCGATCGATCGAGGCGTTGACGATGTCCGCTTGCAAGCGTTCACCATCTACACTGGAATGGCCTTCGCTCGCCAGCCGCTGATTTATCAGCTCCGCGAATTCGGTCTGCGGTAACAAGGCATCGGTTCCGCCGGACTGTTCGGATATGGCTTGCAAGCGCAATCCCACGCGCTGGTGAATTGCATCAATATCGGCTTTATAGGAATTCAAAAGCTCGGCGGCCGGGATGTCGCGCTGTTGCTCGCGTTTGTAGATCACGTCATAGTAGTCGTTGAACAAGCGCCAACGTTCGCGCGGCGGTTGGCCAACATTTTCCACCAGCATGGCCATGATGGTGACTTGTAACGGGCTACGCATCAGCCGGGCGGTGGCTTCTTCCTCTCCGGCGCGCTGCAAGCGTTGCGTTAATGTGTCGATTTTGTCGGGGTCGCCGCCCCAGCGCTGTTCCAACAAGCGGTCGGCGTAATGCAGTGCCCGAGGCACATCCAACGGTAAAAACTCGAAGTGACGGTAATAAGCCGGAGAAAAATCGTTGTTATATCCTTGGGGCCGGGTGGTGGCGACTAATAGCAAGTCGGCATTACAAGCTCGGGCATCGATCAGAAAATTCTGCACCGCGTTAATGACCTGCTCGCGATTCGACGATACCGGCACTTCGTCCAACCCGTCCAGGACGATCAGCCACGGATAAGTCTTGAGCCAGCCGCGCAAATCGTCGGACGACAGGGTTCTTTCCGACAGTTGTGAAATACGCCGTATCAAATAGTCGAACAAAGACGCCGTTTTGCCGGCGGCCAAATCGGCGGCAAAACGGTTCAGCACGATCCGAACCGGAAACCTCGGCATACAGGGTAGTTCCAAACTTTCATGGGCAATTTGCTCGATGATCAGCCTGGATGCGGTTTTGGCTTCGGGGGAAATCAGGTGTTGTTCTTCTAGCCCCAACAGCGCAACCCGATATAGTTGGCATAAAAACTGACTGAGGGTCGTCTTGCCTTGGCCGGGGCCGCCTATGAATACCAAGCGGTCTCTACGAGGTCTTCCGTGACTTTGATAGCGCTGCGATTCGTTTAGCGTGGCTTTCGGGCTAAAGTTCTGCGCCCCATGTTCCAAGAGACTGGCTACGACATTGAATGGCTCACCTTCACCTTTAATCGGCAAATCGACAAAGACTTGCGCCAGTGGAATGCGATCTTTCGGCTGGTGCCCGGCTTGATTGAGATTGACATATTGATCAGCGCACAGCTCTTTTTGCAGGTAACCAGTCATGACCTCACGAAAATCGTGACGTTGCGGCTGCATCATCTTTATCAATTCCGCCAACACGTCGCCTGCGGTGATCCAGGCCGCGTAAGCCGTGCGCACATCGGCGCAGCTATCCAACATGACCCGCAATTGGTCGTAATCCCAAATGCGAAAGTCCTTAAGCCCTAACTCTACTTTATGGCTCTCCAGATAACGAGTTAACCTGTCCTTGCCGCCGACTTCGGCAACCGGTGTCAGTACCACGTTGGTGGCAAAAATGTAATATTCGGGTTTCTTAAGCTTGCTCTCAGCCGAGGTGAATTTTTTGAGTTCGTCTTTGAGTTCTTGTAACGCCCAATCGCCGTCCTTTCCACTACCTTCCGGGCGCTGCTTGAATTTTGCCTGAACAACGCCATAACCGTGCCAACACTCGGCGTTATTGGGAAAGGCTATCTTTCCTTCGAATGTGGCCTCGCGTCCGCCGTCCGGCCCGTCGCCGAAAATAACAATACCGGGGCCGACGACCGAATGCGCCAAGGATTGAATCAGTTGCTCGAAAGTGCGGGTAGAGAGGCGGGATAAGTCGTAGTCCATGATTCTAATAACTTTAGGAATTACGCACCCAGTTTAACAGCACGAAATCATTTTAACGTAAACGAACGGAACACAGTTTGGCACCCCTCCACTGAGATTTTGGCGAACGAGCCTGTATTCGACCGTAGAAACCTGAATTCGCTCTCTCATTTCCAGTCTTCATAGCCATGATTGATCTTCCCGGAAGAAATTTTCCATGGCGCTCAGTATCAATTCTAGGGGTATGCGCCCACTAAGTGGACTCTACGAGGAGTTACCACCAAGCTTAATGAAATAATCAAGATAAAAAAATTCCGCCTTTTGAATCGGCCAATTTCAGCCATTGCGAAGAGCCAGGCGCGGCTCGCGCCGTTTTAAACACGCCAACCGGCATTTTTGCGGTTCCCAGCGGCGAAATAAATGCGAATTACGCCGTCGGAAACGTTCACCACGACTCTGGGAACGCTCCCAGAACTTTTAGCAACGTTCCCAGCGCTCTCGTCAGCATTTTTAGCCATCTTAGGGACTTTCCCAAAAGTCCTGGGGAGGTTCCCGGCCGTTTTTGGGGACACCCCGGCGCCGAAAAAAATGTCCCCGAGCTCGCCAGGAAGGTTCCCGAAGTCGTTGTGAGTGTTTATGGCGCGATGATTGGCGTTTTAAATTCGGCTGTAAACCTCAATTCCGTGTCCGGAAACGCGCTTAATGGCGGCATGAGGCATGCGCTAAACGCAATGGCGGCCACAGTCGACGGCCGCAAACCAATGATTCGGAAAGAGTGGGTAAGTCCAAAAGCGATTCAGTTCGGCAATTCCGCGCAGATTGGCGAATCGACACGAATATCATGGCTGTGAAAAATTACCTCAAAAACCCCATTTAGCCTGATGTAGAATTCAATTCAAATATCGCTGGTATTAAATCGTTTTTCATTGGGTTTATCAGCCGTGAATGAAAGTCCCAAATCAACGGAGATTGCGGATATGGCGAATATAAAATACTTTCTGCCATTTTTGGTTGCCTCGACATTGGCGAACGGCTGTGCCAGTTTTGGAATATATGCTCCCAAGGATCTATCGACTATCAAACTGCCCGCCGCCACCCGTATCGATATTAAAGCAACACCCAGTATCGACCGAAGTTCGGTAAAACTGGACGTCGGCACGGTTCGAGAGATCGATATTACCCATCAAGTCCCTTATATTTCGGACAGCGAACGCACGGGTAGTTTGCAATTGCCGGCCGGCAAACACACCATAACCGCCGAAGCGGATATTCCCTGCTGGTATTGCTCTCCCAACCCGACGCATTTCGTCGACACAGCGAATATCTGCGTCTCCCCGGAAAGCTGGCCCGCCGGACAAAAAAATTACACGTTAATCAACGAAGCGAGCGGTGCGGTGATGGGAAAAACCGCCAACGATGGCTTGGAAATGACCGCCGACTCAGGTTCGCCCGCTAGTCGTTGGGATTTTATGACCGTATACGGTATTCAACAGATCGGTATGATCGCTAGTGTAGATAACCCCTGCTTATGCCTGCATGTGGGAGACGCTAATCAAATTAACCTGGCTATCTGCGATTCGACTGACCGCAACCAGCTTTGGGAAGCCATGCCTGTGCCAAACAACAATGCTTTTATCATTAGAAACGTCAATAATTTTTCTTGCCTGACCGAAGTACCCAATAATTCCTTGGGCTATTTTTCGTGCGATGCGAATCCAAACCAAAACCAGAATTGGAAACCCAGAAACAATAATCTAGGCCGAATAGAACAGCCGTTTTAAAAGACAATCGATTTAAAATCCAATCCGATGAGTAATGACCGTGCCGAATATCAAAAATTATCTAACTGTATTCAGCGTCATGCTGACCAGTCCCATCGCATCGGCGTCCACCAACGCCACGGTCAGTACGACTATTGCCCAAACCAACAAGTACAGCGTTCCCAATCCAGGAACCAACGCGACGAAGAATGTCATCGACAATCACTCTGGCTACACGCCGTCCTCGGCGGTTGCCAGTTATACCTTGTCGGCCGACGGCGAATCGGGTTACGCGCGCTCGACCGCCTCCGCTCATGCCTCGGCCGGCTACCTTGGGGTTTATGCCGCTAGCGATAGCATGTACAGTACCAAACACCAAGATGCTCAAGGCAATCTTAGTGGAGCCGGCGGCGGCAGCGCCGATACCCATGCCAGCGCAAATTGGTACGACTTGTTGACAATCAACGCGTCTGGCATGAACGGCCGTCTTGGCAGTTTCTCGGCGAGTATCGTCGTCTCGGGCAATGCGCTGGTCCACACCGACCCTGGCGTGATGCTTAAGAGCCCGGATGGCGGCCTGCTGTTGGCATCCAATGAAGGCCGGTCGTCGGTTTCATTGGCCGGCAGCGGACTGAATTGGCCCACTCAAACTTGGGACGACGCGTGCGGCGGCGGACAATTGGCATGCGCCAATACCTCTTATGGGTTCAGTCCGATTCCCAATGTCGATTACCATCGCGGCACCGCCTCAATCACAATACCCGTCACGATAAATTTTCGGTTCGGCATCGCCCAAACCATCGGTTACAGTCTATCGGTGTCTAGCCATGCGCTGTCGGACGTTCAGTACTTCAAAACCGCCGGCAGCGGTGGCGTCAATGCCGTGGCCGATCTATCGCACACCTTGTTGTGGGGTGGCATCGACGGCTTTTTCGACGATCAAGGAAATGCCATTTCCAACTTTAGCTTAAGCGCTTCCAGTGGTTTCGATTACAGCCAAGCCGCCATCGTCCCGCTACCGCTGTCGGCATGGCTGATGTTGTCGGCGCTGATGGGCTGGTTGGGCTTGCGGCGCAAACAGTCACGGGTCGCGGCCTGATTCGCGGTCTCCGCCAAATTTAAACCTCAGCGCTCGCTTGGATTCTCCTTCTAGCCTAAGACTCGGCCGAATGCTGCTGATTGGAGTACAAACCTAGGTTTGCACTCCGGCGCGCGATTGGCCGCAGGGACCGGTTGGACTTTGCGATGCGCCGGGCGACGGAGTAGCTTATATCGGGCGCGGATCCGATCGGAACGCCAACGATTCGGTATTAACCAACCAAACTCGGACTAGCGCCATGACTCCAAATCAGCCCAACAACGCCGATCGAACCGAAATAGCCGATCTATGCGCGGTCGCTCAATATGTCGAGCAGATTATCGCCGCGGAGCATCAATGGATATCGAATCGGCTGTCGTGGTTTTACATGTCCCAGACTTTTTGCTTGGCGACGCACGCGGTGCTGGTCACGGCCCAAAGCGCACACGCGCGGCGAGATTTCGAGTTCCTGCTCTGGGCGATGCCGCTGTTCGGACTGGTTTCGAGCGTTATCGTGTTCTTCTCGGCGAAAGCGGCCGAATCGGTCGTCCGTTCGTTGGCGGAAGAACGGGCCAAATTGACCGGGCGAATCAACGCGGTCGCGGGCGCTTCCATTCCGTTGATAGGCGCGAGCCGGCCCAACCGCCAAGCCGATTTGCACTGGACCCATTGGGCCGGCGCGTTGCCGTTGAACATTCTCCCGCCAAGCCTAGCGCTGATTTGGATCGTGCTGTTGATCTTTCGATTTTCCTGCAAAGCCCTGTGCGCCGGTTGAATGCCGGCAGTGCCTAGCCTATGCGAGCGACTGCCTCGCGGGCAGGGGGATTGCGCTGATTGTTCGAGTTATCGCGCTCTACTTCGCTAAAGCACTAATCGGTAAAACCTGGCGCTAAACCTTAAATGCTAGGGGCGTTCAAGCGCCGCAACCGCCCCGCGAGTCTCTCCGATGATCGTCATTGTCTCTGGCGAATACCTGCGCACCTTCGGGAATCGCCCAAAATACGGCATATCCCGCATCAAACGTGAAATGCCGCACTTTGTCTCCGCTAGACAGCAATCACGCCTAGATACTCGTCGAGACCCATCGGTCTAAATAGAAAAATTGCCTAATCAAATCAGTTGCTAACAAATGGCGAACTAAAAATTTCAGAATCTATTCCTAACGGCATGGTTAATGCCTATTGAATTATTAACCCGGCTATTAAATACCGTTCGCCGCGAGCCTGTCTCAGGCCACGCCTGCGGGGGCTGAGACGCGCTCAGCCCGAACGGAATACCCGTGATCAATAGGGCCGGGTTAATACGCTGATGGCAATACCCGTTAGCGATTCACGACTTTTCCTAAAAACGTCTTTACTCGAGCAAACATGATGACAATGCATACTTCACGTATCGGACCGTCGAGCAGGGTCCGGCAACTTTCTCTCTGCGGCTTGGCGGCAATAGCCGTGTCGGCCAACGCCGTGGCGCTGGAGGGCTCCATCGGCGGCACGGCCTATCTCAGTTACGATCAAGCAACCTGGGCGACGCTGAAACCGCTGGAAAGCTATAAAAACATGAACTATCAGGAGCTCTACGGCGGTCAGCGGATACCCACCGCCGACATAGCCGGGCGGCGTTGGGCTTATCCGCAGTTGTTTGTCGACAACAGCGTGCCCGCCAAATTGCAACCCTGGTGGTTGGCCACCAATGCCGCGATTGCCAACGGTACCGCGACTGCGGCGGCTCTTGCCGAATGGCGGGTGCTGGATCCCGCGCAGCAAGTTCCGGCGGCGCAACCGGCTGGCGGTTGGGCCATGGCGGTCGATTCGCTGGACGAGGGCCTGGACCCCGGCTGGGCTGACGGCTATCACCCGACCGATTTCGACCCGACCACCGGGGTCGGCAAGATTGCGCTCGGCGGCTCGCTACGCCTGCATAGCGATTTCAACTCGCCTTCCGGCGTGCTGTGGATGCGGGGCTTGACGTTGGAGCATCGCGGCGAAACCGAGAGTTGGTATATCGGCAACGATGCCGGTCCAGCAAGCGGAGCATTCTTCGAACTGATTGATCCGGTTATCGGCGTAAATCCGGATAACGGCTTGTTGAGTATCGACGCCGATTTAAAATTCGGCGACTCCCTGTACTCGCGAATATTTTTTAATTTAGACGGCGACACCCGCGTCATCGGCCATTTCTCCCTCAACCCCTCACTGACGACGCCGACCAGCCCGGTACCCGTGCCGGCCGCCGCGTGGCTGTTTTCCTCGGCCATGCTGGGTCTAATGGGCATTTCGCGTCGGCAACGCTTAAGTCCGAATGCGTGTTAAATCGCGCGGAACAAGCGCCTCATACCCCCAACATTACCCTCAGGAACCATCGTATGACATTTTTTAGTTTCAAGCCCTTACTGGCTCTCGGCCTGCTTGCGCTAAGCGTAGGCCCGCAAACCGCCGGCGCGACGGTCGTCGCCACCGCTACCGTTCATTGGAACCCGTTAGACGTGGAGATTATCGACTTGTCCGGCGGATTCGATACGCCGCAATTTAGTTGGATTTCGCAGTTTGGCAGTGTGAATAGCAGTGCTTACACGGATCTGGTGGAGGGCAACTCCGACAACCAAAGCGTCGAGGATTTCACGACCCAGCTAAGCTCCGCGAGTAACAGCACACACTCCGGCAGCCACGCCGAACGCGGTGATGGGATCGTGCAAGCCCAGGCCCAAAGCGATGCGCTCGGCAACAATTTCGCGGCGACCCAGGCCAACAACCAAGGTAGCTTCGAGATGCGCGGCAAAGGCGTTGCGCTGATCACGCTGGATTGGACATTGGCGGTCAGCGGCGCCGAGCTCACCGACCATTTGTCGGCATACGGCTATGCCAGCGTCAATCTGTCCGGCAATTATACCGACCAAAACGGCGCCAACGGCGGCGGTAGTAAGAGCGCATCCATCAGTCTCTCTCAGGGTTCTGATAGCCAAAGCGGCAGGTTTCGCTTTGCCGTAACCGGCGATGGCGTCAATGTGGTCATCGGCAATTTTGGCGTCATGGCCGATGTCAATACCAGCACGGTCAGTACGGTGCCGATTCCTTCGGCGTTCTGGCTGTTCGGCGGTACGGTCGTTGCCGCATGGGGCGGCCTGAAGCGCAAATCGCTATCGGCTTCATGTTAGCGCGCGTGCCCCGAAGGCCGGATCACCAACGCATCGACGTGCGATCCGGCGGCCTTGTCCAACCGACTCTTTTATCGTCGCCGGTCGGCGCTGACGATCCCATCGCGGATCGGCCGTTCGGCCGTTGCTTAACCCCATTCGTTATTCAAGGAATATCATTATGAAATGTTTATCTATCCCCGCCGTCGCGGCGCTATACGCATTGTGCGCGGTCGGGAGCCTGCCTAGCGCCAATGCATCGGTCGTCGCCAGTTCGACGATAGACTGGAGCAGTTTCAACATCCAACTTATCGACTTATCGAACGGCACTAACGCGCCGGCGTTTCGCTGGACCGCCCAAAGCGGCGTCGCCAACTCCTGGGCCTTCGTGTGGACCAATCCACCCAGCAACGATTATCCGAACCAAAGTGTTACGGCGGCGGATTTCGGCAGCGCATTGACTACCGACACGGCCACCACGCTTTCGCAAAGCCGCGCGACTCGCAATGCCGACTCGCTGGACAGCCATTCGCAAAGCGCGACCGATTACTATACCAATGGCTTTGCGACTGCCGGCAACAACGGCGACTTCGAATTGAGCGGTAACGGTCTGGCCATACTGACGCTGGACTGGCAACACTCGGTCAGCGGCGGCGGCGAAGGCGATATTTACAATTGGGCGAACGCGACGACCAGTATTTATGCCAACTATTATGGCAGCGACGGCGCGGGCGCCAACAAGTCGGTTCTGGTGTCCACCAACAGCTACGATGCGGTACCGCAAACGCGAAACGGCAGCTTTGTCTTCGTGATTTCCGGCGACGGCGAGCATTTGGTGAGCGGATCTTTCGGGGCCACCGCGTCAGCCCGGACGATGATCAGCCGTCCCGAAGACTCCGGGCCGATTAACCCGGTCCCCGTGCCGGCTTCGGCTTGGCTGTTCGGCACGATGCTGCTGGGCTGGTTGACCGGCCGGCGACGGTTGGCGGCTGGATAGCTGCGCGGTAAGGTGTTCAAGTAAAGCCGGGGCCGGAGTACATTGCCGCCCCGGCTAGCGACGCATTCCCGTTTCGCCGGCTTGCCGAAACGGGAAAGTCATTCCGACTAACACACTGAATCGCCTAAACCCCGCCGCCGTTTGGCCCGGTACATCGCCCGGTCGGCTTGTTTCAACAACTCGGTGCCGTTCAGGCCGTCCCGGCGATACAGCGCCGCGCCTATGCTGGCTTTGACCGAGATTTCCCGCCCGGCCAATTGATACGGCGCCGCCAGGCAAGTGTGAATTTTCTCGATCACCGCATTGACGCCGGCTTCGCCGTCGATGTCGGTCAGCAGCAACAAAAACTCGTCGCCGCCGTAGCGGCAGGCGGTGTCGCCGCAACGGATATCGGCCGACAAACGCCGGCCGACTTCCCGCAACAAACGGTCGCCGGCATCGTGACCAAAGTTATCGTTGATGGTCTTGAAATCGTCGAGATCAATGAATAACACGGCGACCGGTTTTTGCTGGCGATCGGCCTGCGCCAAGGCTTGTTGCAAGCGGTCCAGCAGCAGGCTGCGATTAGCCAAACCGGTCAATTCGTCATGGTGGGCTAGATGCAAGGCTTGCTCGCAACTTTCGGCGATTTGCTGCAATTGCCGGCTTAAATTCGCTTCGGTTTTGGTCAATTCGGCAATGGTCAGCCGCGCGGCGGCCAATTCCTGCTGGCTGATGGCTAGCGCCCGTTTCAGTTCGGCGACTTCGGCGTTGACTTGATGCAAATGCAAACAATCGCCATGCAATGCGCAATTTCGTTCGCCGCCGGCCTGCTCCGCATTGACCACCGACTCGGTACCGGCGCGGTCGTTCCAAGCGATCGGGATGTCGGGGGCGAACACCTGTGTTGCTTCCGGGCGAGTCTGGCGCTCGGCAAACAGATTCGACCGCAAAATCGCGGCCGATTGACGGCTGGACATGGGGACGGCACTGGTCCCTACGGAGTCGATATTCATAGATAAAATCCTGATTAAGCCAAAGTTACAGGAAGCCGCTCGGCGGCTGACGGCATACTTCAGTCAAATTGCGTGCCAATTGGGAAGTCAACCGCTTAGAACCTCACAAAGGATTGATATCAATCAAATTTGCGCGAATAGACGCCTGGCGCTCAAGCCCAAGCGCGGCAAATGCCGGGGAGTTTGGAGACGATATTTCGTCTGGCTTACGAAATATCGTTTTATGTCGTACTCGCTTCCAAGTGGGTTGCCGGTTCGCAAGCGCTCGCTTCAGGCCGCTCGACATTGCCTCCGAGCCAACCTTAACGATGCCGGTCGGCACTGATTTATGGCATCGCGCCGAAGAGCCGGATCGGGGGAAAAATGCCCCGCGATTGGTCTGTCCAACGGGAAGTGCTTGACGATTTTGCGTCCAGCTCCGCTCAGAATCTTGGCGATCCCAGTACGTTTGTACTAGTACGAAATCCCCGTTGCCGGCTGGCGGAACTTCGCCGAGAATATCGGCGCAACCCTTGGGCCGTTGGAGCGCGAATAGCACCCACGCGAGCCCCAAAACATAGCCGGCATGCTCCAGGAGAGATGACAATGAAGAATTACGGCGTATTAAAAGCCAAGGCCATCGACTACCAACGAGATAGCGACGATGATCCGCACTCGGAACTGCTGGTCGGCGTTGGCGGCGTTAAATACCGCATCGCGATCAATGTGCGTTCCAGCCGAGGTCCGGTCGCGCAACGCTTGGTCGAATACCTGATGGTGCATGACTTCAAACATCCGGTGTTGGACCGGGCCCGCGAACTGCCCGAAGGCTGGAGCAATCTGGCGGACGGCGTCGCCGACGGCGCGGCGATCGATTACATCCGCGGCAATCTGTTTCGCGGCCAAGACATGAAGCCCATCCCCCATCTGGCGCCCGGCCCCAACAACGATTTGTTCGAATTCGTCGAAGACTTGGCGCAGCGGGCAATCGCCGATCCGGGCGCGGTGGTTTACGCCTTCGGCGAAAAATGGGGGCCCGAGTCCGGAAAACCGGACCAGTATTTCCATTTCGAACCCGGCAACGGCGTACATTTGATCCACATGAATCAGGGTGGCGCCGGCGAGAGCAACGGCACTTTCCACGATGGTGGCTTGATCTTTGATTTCTCAGGCTCCGGCGGCGCGGTCGGGCTGTTCATCAAATTTCAAAACCAGGTTTGGCATACCGACGACCAGACCGCCGATCCGATCGGCGACGCGCCGTCGGTGCCCGAAGTACCGATTCCCGATACCGGCAGCGTCGATCCCTGGCCGGTGGTCGCGCCGGATTCGCCCTATCATTTGGCCCGTATCGTCGCGGCGATGGTCAATCCGCCCGGCGCCGATCCCGGCCAGGAATTCGTGACGCTGTTGAACGCCTCCGGCCACACACTGGATCTGGCCGGCTGGAAAATTCTGGATCAGCAAGACAAGGCCGAAGCGATTGCCGGCAAAATCGAGCCCGGCCGCGCCTTGACAGTGATGCTGAGCGGCAAGGGCGCGCAATTGTCCAACAAAGGCGGTACCATCACGTTGCTGGACCAGCGCGGTCTAAAGGTGGACGGCGTGGCTTATACTCGCGATGCCGCGAGGACCGAAGGCCAGCCGATCGTGTTCGGCGGCTAAATTCGTCATTGAAGCGTCAACAGGCTGTCGTAAAAGTCAAAACAGAACCCTATCCTCGCGGGACAGGGCAGGGGGAGGGGGTAAAAACAATGCGTTACCTTGCATTTCCCCGCACCCCGACCTCTCTTTCTCTAGGAGAGGGGCATTCCGACACCCTTTCAATTGGGGGGACGTAAAGCGCATGATCGACATTTTAATCGGCTTATGTTTGGTATTCGCGATGTTCGCCGGCTTGGTGAGCAGCGTCAACGAAGTGGTCGCCCAATTGCTGGAAATGCGCGGCAAGGTGTTGTTCGAGGGTGTCGCGTTGTTGATGGGCGAACTGGAAGGCAGCGGCCGCTGGCGGCGCTGGCTGGGACAAGTGGATCGCAAAATCCACGAGGTGCTGAACGATACCGCCGATTTGGCGGCGGTGCCCGGCTTGCCGGCATTGACCCAAAAGCTGTTCGCCCATCCCTTGATCGATACCTTGTCGCAGCCCGGCTCCAAACCGTCCTACATCGAGCCGGCCTGCTTCGCCGAGGTCTTCGTGCAATTTTTGGCCAAGGGCGAGCGCACCCCGGAACGGATTGCCGCCAGCCTGGCCGAACTGAGTCCGCATCTGCAAACCTTGTTCGGGCCGATGCTGGAAACCGCCGGCGGCGATCTCGTGGCTTTCAAGACCAAGGTCGAGCAACATTTTTCGCTGGTGATGGACCGAGTCGGCGGTTGGTACAAACGCCGCAGTCAGGCGGTGATGTTCGCGGTCGGCTTTTTATTGGCCGCCGCCCTGAATGTCGATACTCTGCACATCGCCCACTATTTGCGCTCGAATCCGGCCATGGTCTCGGCGTTGGTCGAAACGGCCCAGCGGGCGGACAATGCGGCCGGGCCGCTGAATCCGGACGGCGCCGACAGCGAAGCGCAAGTCAAACTGCGGCAAAGTATCGAAGCCTTGCGCCGCGACCTCGATCATTTTCGGCAACTGTCGTTACCGATCGGTTGGAACGTCAAATACGACAGCCAGGGCACACCTTGCGCGATCCAACGCTTGGACGACCAAAAAGCTCCCTGGCTAGGCTGGCTAATCACAGCGATGACCGGGACCTTGGGCGCGCCATTTTGGTTCGACGCGATCTCCAAACTGTTTGCGATTCGCGGCTCCGGCCGCAAACCGCCCGCCGCCGACGCGGATAAATAAGCGCTTCCTTCTCCGTTAACTTCAGCCAAATCCAGGACAACTTGCGATGACCGAACAATTTCCTCGACTCATGAAAAATCCTCGCGCCGCCAATCCCGTAGTCGGCGGCATCGCGGCCGGCATCGGCGCCGGCGCGAAAATCGGCTTGTTGGCGTTAGTGTTATTGGCGGCCGGCTGCGAATGTCAGCAAAAGCCGATTTTTCTGCCGGCGGCGATGGCCGGCAAGGTCGAGTTAGTCGAGGACTGCGCCGAAAGCTGCGATAACGACGTTCTCGCCAGCGCGGTTGCCGAACCGGAAAAAGGCGGGATAGCGTCGGGCAAACTGCTCCGCATCACCGACGACGTCGAAGTTTACCGGATGTGGAATGGCCCTGACGGCGGCTTGAACGCCTACGGCGGCAGTAACCGGCTCGGCCCTTGGTGGACCGCGGAACGCCCGTCCGGCACGGACCAGGACTACCGCGCCAAGAATGCGATCTGCCCCGCTTGGAATGAACTCAAATGGGTCGCCAAATGTACCCTGAAGAAAGGCACCCTGATCGCTATCGGCCCCACCCAGTCGGCGCGCTGCCCGAGCGGCGAATTCTATCCGGCCAACAACACTCAACAAATCTACGTGGATAATTATTCGCCCAAGCACGTCAGTTGCGGTAAGTACTTGGAAAGCGATTATCCGGTGGACGGCAAGGATCTGTCGGTCAAAATTCCCTACGTCGAGCCTAAACCCAAGGATTGTTCGGCTAATGCGGAAACCAAGCCGCCCGTCTCCGAACCTCCCGCGCCCGCGCCGGCCAAGAAGGCCAAACGCAAATAAACCTAAAAAATCAGTTCGAACGCGTAAATCCGTTCTCGTCGGGCTTTCCAAAGACTGTGCGGAAGTTAAACCTCCCGCATTTGGCGAGCATTTCCAATCCTGCCCACCCATCGACTGGGCTCGGGGCGAACGGGGTTTGGAATGCTCAACTGATTTTTCTAGGATAAACCGCTAACCCGGCAGGTGAGAAAGTCCCGATTTTTATCGAACGCCCGCCCGTGTCCCGTCTAGCCTATCCCGCTCCCAGAAAGGTCGTTCGGGTTGTCCGAGCTACCGCCATGCCTTTCCTATCGTCCGCAAATCGCGAGAACCGGGCTGGCGTGGGGGGCGGCGGCTTGTATAATCCCGCCTTCCTCGACGAGGATTAGCAAACCATAATAAACAACAGGAGTGTGTATGAGAATCGAGACCCAGGCCGTCCATGCCGGTTACACGCCGGACCCCACCACCAAGGCGGTCGCCGTGCCAATTTACCAAACCGTCGCCTATGCCTTCGATAGCGCCCAGCACGGCGCGGATTTGTTCGACCTGAAAGTGCAAGGTAATATCTACACCCGCATCATGAATCCGACCCAAGACGTGTTGGAACAGCGGGTGGCGGCGATGGAGGGCGGCTTGGCGGCGCTGGCGCTGGCTTCCGGCCAGGCGGCCACCACTTATGCCATCCAAACCATCGCCGAAGCCGGCGATAACATCGTCTCGGCCTCGACTTTGTACGGCGGTACCTACAATTTGTTTGCCCATACTTTTCCGCAACTGGGCATAGAAGTGCGCTTTGCCGATCCGCGTCAGCCGGGCAGTTTCGCGCCGTTGATCGATAGCCGCACCAAGGCTATTTTTTGCGAATCCATCGGCAACCCGCTGGGTAATGTCACCGATTTCGCGGCCTTGGCCGAGGTCGCCCACGCCCACGGCATTCCGCTGATCGTCGACAACACCGTGCCGTCGCCGTATTTGTGCCGGCCGATCGAGCACGGCGCCGACATCGTCGTGCACTCCTTGACCAAATACATGGGCGGCCACGGCAACTCGGTGGCCGGCATCATCGTCGATTCCGGCCAATTTCCGTGGGCTGAACACAAGGCCCGCTTCAAGCGTCTGAACGAGCCGGATGTCAGCTATCACGGCGTGGTCTACACCGAAGCGCTAGGCGCCGCAGCCTACATCGGTCGAGCCAGGGTCGTGCCCTTGCGCAACATGGGCGCGTCGATCGCGCCGATGAATGCGTTCCTGGTATTGCAAGGCATCGAAACGCTGCCGTTGCGGATGGACCGCATCTGCGAGAATGCCTGGGAAATCGCCAAACTGCTGCAAGACCATCCGAAAGTGGCTTGGGTCAATTACGCCGGCCTGCCGGAACATCCCGACCACGCCTTGGTGCAAAAATACATGGGCGGCAGGGCCTCGGGCATTTTGAGTTTCGGTTTGAAACAAGGCGGCCGCGAGGCAGGCGCGCGGGTACTGGACGCCTTCAAATTGTTCACCCGGCTGGTGAACATCGGCGACGCCAAATCGCTGGCCACTCACCCGGCGTCGACCACCCATCGCCAGTTGAATCCGGAAGAACTGGCCAAGGCCGGAGTCAGCGAGGAGATGCTGCGGTTGTCGATCGGTATCGAGCACATCGACGATCTGGTCGAAGATTTGGAGCAAGCGTTGGATGCGGTTTGAGGGCGGTTGCTATCTAGTTACCGTGGGGTAGCTCTTAGCGTTAGCCGGAGTACAAACCTAGGTTTGTACTCCACCGATTCCTCTTTGACTTTCGTCTTCCGCGATCATGCCAGCCAATATGCCTCAACCCATCCCGGTCCTGATCCTCACCGGCTTTCTCGGTAGCGGCAAAACCACCTTGCTGAACCGGCTGCTGGCGGACGGCATCAAAACGGCGGTGATCATCAACGAATTCGGCGGTACGCCGGTTGATCAGGATTTGTTGGAAAACCAAAGCATCCCAATGACGGTACTGTCCGGCGGCTGTTTGTGCTGCCAGATCAAGGGTGCGTTGGCGCCAACTTTGAAAAATTTGCGCATGGCCTGGGACGGTGCGACGGTCAAGCCTTTCGCGCGAGTCATCATCGAAACCAGCGGCATCGCCAGCCCCGAGCCGATTCTGGACACCTTGTTGCGCGAACCGTGGCTGAGCAAACGCTACCGGCTCCGGCAGGTGATCGCGACCTTGGCGATTCCATCGGCCGTCGAGCATTTGCAACGCCATGCCGAAGCCAAAGCCCAGGCGGTCTGGGCCGACACCTTGCTGCTGACCCATGCCGATCTGGCCGAGCCGGCGCAGCTCCGTAGTCTCGAAGCGTACCTGCAAACCCTGGCACCGGCCACGCCGATCCTGACCAGGACATTGGCACAACTTGATACCGGCGACTTGCTGAATGCGCCGTTGCCTCTGTTTCGGCGCCTGCCCGCAAACGCCGATCCGATCGAACATGCATTCCAAAGCGTATCGTTGTACTTCGAACAAACGCCCGACTGGCCGCGATTGCAAAGCGCATTACAGCGACTCATCGTCCAACTCGGTCCGGCGCTGCCGAGAATCAAGGGCGTCGTTTATCCGCCCGATTTCAATGGGCCGATCGCGATCCAGGCCGCTTCCGGTCGGCTTTACCCGGCAACGCCGCTACCGCCCCGCGCCAACGACGATAGACGCGGCCGTTTGATTTTCATTGGCGCCGGTCCGGCGGATGCGCTGGCCGAGACGCTCGGCGCGCTGTTCGCCGATTGCGACCCGCCACCGACGCTTCGGCGGCATTCCAACTGAGCGAGCGGCACCCAGCGTGCTACAATCGCAGCCTTTCCCACAAGCAATTCAAGGAATTTATCATGTCCTATCGCAAACTGGCGGCGCTGGCGCTGTTGACTCTTTCTTTCGGTGCCGGCGCGGCGGAACAGCCATTGACCCAAGCCGAGTTGCTCGGCACCTGGCAGATCGATAAGGAATCCTTGAACGCCGACGGCAGCGGCGCCCGCGGCCTGAACACCACCTGGACGTTCAAAAACGACGGCACCCTGGAAGGCATTACCCAGGACTCCGACTCTCATGCCCGAATCGACCAGTTGAAGGCGATACTGAATTATTCGGTGGAAAACGGCAAACTCAACAAACAAGCCGCACCGGGCCGCTCTAAAATGGAAACCTGTATCGCCGTCGAGAAGGACGGTGCGAAAATGGTCTTGAAATGTCAGTCCATCTACTTTTTCATGACCAAGAAATAAGTACCGCACGGCGCTCGATCCCGCTTCAACGCATGGAACGGGATCGTAACAACCATTCCGGGCACGGCCTAACGCCGTTAACCTATACCGTTCGCCAATCGGCTCGGCTTGGACAATCTCTCGGCGGCGACGCCAAGAGGTCGCGTCAATATGCCGGCAAAATTACTGTAAAACCGCGAATGAACATCAACGATGGTGCGTTCGTCGCGAGGCTACCGAGCGATTTGTCAAAGTGCGGTTATTCACCGATTACCCGGCGGAACGTTTCACGCGACCGCGCGACAAACCAACGAATCCGAAAACCGCCGAACCGAACAACCATGCAGCCGCCGGTAGCGGTATCGGCGATGCGTTGACGGTGAAACCTTTCAGATAAACATCAAACGTGGTGTAGGCGGTGTGCATGTTCGACATCGCCAGTTGAAATTCCCCGGGAATTTCCACTGCGGAGGAAACCGGAGCGTTGTTGATCCTGGGGGTCCGTCCTGTGACGTCGCCGGCACTGTCCTGGATGTATAACTGAGAATAAACCGTGGTGTAATCCAGGAAACCCGACCAAGATACCGAATCGACGCCAAAACTGTCGACTAACTTCCCGGTATAAAGATCCGTCAGTTCCAATCCCCTGTTTGGACCACCAAAGCCGTTCCATACCCCTCCCATGCTAAACGATATTGCCCAGCCGCCCGGTATGATTTGCGTCACCGACGTGCCGCCACCTAGCGGCGCAAACCAAATATCGTTGCTGGATACGACCGGCGTTCCGCTCGATACGTCGATGTAGACGTTTGTCGCTGACGCCGGCAACGGCGAAAGCAGCGATAAGCAGAATCCCGCTTTTACAATGGTCAACGAAGTCTTTTTTTCCATTTTCTGTCCTTGGTGTTGAAGCTAACTCAGGAACATCGAAATGTTAATGTCTTCCCGGCAATTCGACGGCAATTCAGCCCGAATACCGGCAGCGATCAACACGATTTGGCATAAAGCCAACGACAGACTAGCGCGTCCGATACGCGACGTCAGTACGTTGGAGCGCTTAGACACGGAAACACTAAGGGGCTTGCTGGTGATCGCGACAACACCTCGCCGAACGGCGTGGCGGATGATTACCGCCTTCAGGCGCGGCTTAAGGTCGCCAAAAAACGGTCCAATTGATTGGCGAATGCTTGAATATCTCGCGGATGCAAGGGCGCTGGACCGCCGGTGTCGATACCGCTGGCGCGCAGACTGTCCATCATCGAGCGGATTTGCAATCTTTCGCCGATGTTTTCGTTGGAATAGCGCTCGCCGCGCGGATCGATGGCGTGACCGCCCTTGGCGACGACTTCGGCAGCCAACGGAATATCGGCGGTTATCACCAGATCGCCAGGTTCCAGCCGTTTGATGATTTCGTTATCCGCCACGTCGAAGCCGCTGCGGACGCGCAGCATTTTGATGTAGCGCGACGGTGGAACCGGTATCGGTTGGTTGGCCACCAAGGTCGTCCCTAATCGGCAACGCTCGGCCGCTCTAAATAAGATATCCTTGACCGGCTTCGGACAGGCGTCCGCGTCAACCCAAATATGCATAGTGGCTTTAGTATTAATGGATGGCTAAACGATAAAATCCAGTCCGAGCGTGGACTTTCGCGCCAACGTGGATTCAAATCCGACGAGGCTTGGGCGAGAGGATAGCGCTCGCATTGACCTAACAGTGTCCAGGAATCGAATCCCCTCACGGTAAGCCGACCGGGGCGCTGGTCGTTTGAAACGCGCCTTGCCGGTAAAGCTGATCGTAAAGATGGTCGGCTATCCGCTCGAATAGGGTCTGCTCGTTGTGCGCGGCAAACGGCAATGCCAGCCACAAAAACAATTCCATGTACACCTTATTCGCTTCTTCGACCTTTGCGGCGTATGACTTACCGGATTTCGCATCGATCAACGTAAAGCGAATATCGTAATGTTGGGTAACCGTATAAGGGATTATAAACAACGTCAGTCCGCTGACGATTTGCATAGCGATACTAGACTCGCCGTGCTGGCTGCCGGACAAGGTCAATTGATAATCGGCTCTGCCGGTAAATTCGCTTGGCCCCACCGCTTCGTGATCGCGGATATACGCTTTGTCCAGCCAGGCATTCAGCACGTTCTGGTTGATCAACACGCCAGCTAGATGATCAGTCACCAGACCACCGCCATCCATCGTAAACGCGAAGTCGCCGACCGTATGTTCTATCATCGGCCTCATCGCGTTAGCCTGTGGCGTGATCGGCCCCAGTTTGCTGCCTTCGGTGACATAGGCGCATCCGGTCAAGCCGGCAATAAACAGGGCCGCGTAAAATCGGCCAAGCAAGGTCAGGAACGGAATTTTCATGTGGAATTTTTCGTAGCCGGCGGCGTTTCGAAATGGCCGTCAATTGGACAGGCGGTTAAGCGGTCGCAGTATAGGAGCAAGAGGTTGCCGCGTCCAACATTGAACGGTTTAGGGTTGCCTTGTCGTGGCTAACGAATCGGAATAAAAGCGGGATTTCGAATCCGGAACCCCTCCCGCCAGAGCGGGAAACGGGATTCGAGGCAACGGACGATAGAAATACGGGGTTTACATCAACACCGCGTGAGCCTAAAGAACCGAGCCCACGCTTTTCAAACGGGTGCGTTAGAAGGAATCAAGCACCCATGACCAATGTAAAATTATTGGTCACCACCCAACTGTAAAAGGCATCGGCCCAAACCAAGGTGGCCGTACCCCAACGCCCTTTGATCGAGTGACGGTCGAAGAAGATAAAAGCAATCACCAGAAGTATCGCCACTTTCAGCGATGTAATGGCCAGTCCCAAACCCACCAAGCCGGCGAAGTAATTTAAAATGGGATTGACCTCGTCGACATCGGTAAAGCTCAAGCCGAGATAAGTAATCACGCCATCGGCGATGTGCAATAAGCCAAACAAAACCAGCATCGCCGCGTTTAATTTATGTCGCGTCGGTATTCGCCAGATACTCAACGCCCTAAAAAAATCCAGCCCATTCACTTTAACCGTTGCGCGGCCCTTTCGAATTTTCATGTGATACTCCTTACGCGAATTGGCGCCCAACCCGATGATGAAAGACATGGACTTTCACCGCCAGCGCCTTGAGTTGTGTAACTGAAACCATAACGGCCCGATAGCATCACTTAGGTTAGATTGCTGAAAATTGAAGCCGCGCCGAACATCGATGTAGAAATTACGAATTGGCCCGACAGAAAACCGAGCATACCGATAATAAACAATAAACCGGTAGTAATTTCTTTGTAGAGGCTGTTTGAAGCATTCATATTTACATCCCGGACTGAATTCAGTCGCAGAGTTAGTGAAGACGGCTTCACTATAACTCTCAGGTATTAATTTACAATACCATGCTGAATACATTGTTTATTTCCAATTGAGAAATAAAGTTTCGGCAATCCCTACCGCCTTTCAGTCCGTCTCACATAAGAGATGGCTAATATGATAGGGCTTTTTGGGGCCGCGCGGCGAGTTATTCCGCGAAACCGGGGCTTGGTCGCGGTTTAATATGGCAAGGCATTGATTTTGCTGAAAAGCCGTTCGCCACACTGACGTCAATAACCGCGCGTCGGGACGCCGTCAGGGGTGGCTGGCCCGCAGCGATTGGCCACATCAACCGGGCTCCGGCTTCGCTCGATGGCGTGGACGCCTACCCCAATCAGGAACGACCAGAACCTTTCCGAATTCAGGCACGCTGGGAAACATTTGAAAACCCATCGGCGCGATAGCCGATGGGACGAGGTTCGAGAAGAGTTAACGAACGGGTAAACCCATCCGCGATTAAGCCGCAACCGAGTTCGAGCGGGGAGAGCGTCGATTTCCCCATCCGACCAAGCCAAGCAACACCGACCCCATCAACCAAGCGGCGCCGGGCAATGGAACGGCGGCGACTTTAAAGTTCAACGAAAACGTGTCCATGGTTCTGCTTTCACGCAACCAAACCGTGTAGCTGCCCACCCCTAAGGTGGCGGGCAATTGGGTGCCGGTAAAGGCCCCGGTAGCGATCAGACTTGGAAACACATCTTCCCCGACATTCGTGGGAATAACGCCGTTGATCGGGGTTGTTCCGACCGGAGCGCCCAGCAGCGCGTAGCCATCGACAGCGGACGGGTCGACAACGCTGGGCGTGATCGTCGTACCTTGCTTCAAGCCGAAAAACGCCACGCCGGTAGCGGTGGGGTTGCCGCCAATCTGGCTAAACGTGAAAGCCTGTAATTGAATAGAAGTCAGTCGATAGCCAGCTCCGATGTCGAACCTAAAAAAACGCGAATCCGCGCCGGCGCTAGGGTCCAATTTCACGTCGACCACGTTGTCGCCCGCGGAAAAACTGAGCGGAGTAGGATTGGAACCGTCGGTCGACAAATCCAACACCGCGGCACCGACCGCGTTCGATAAACTCGCCAACAGCAACACACCTGCTCTTAAAACATTCTGGTTCATAAAAACTCCCGGTTGATAGGTTTTCCTAGAGGTTTCGCCGAACAACGCAAACGGACCTGGGGCACATTTTTTCGACTCAGGAACACTACTAGAAATTATTCGGGAGATCAAGCGTGGTTCCGACGCCTGTTTGGAGGCGGGCTTGATGCCGCACGCTTGTCGATGAAGTCGGGAAACGAAGCATCCAAAAACCGGTAATCTGGCGTATGGGTCCGGCGATGACCTTGGCTTGGATTGCCTTATTGCTTGCCGACGCCGGAGAGTTCGCGAATATCGGTCTGCAGATCGAGCATGCTTTTCTGGCTCACTTGAATCCAGCCGCGGCGCGGACGGTCCAAATCGACGATGATAAATACCAAAATTACGATCAGTCCGACCAAAATGTGGGTAACGAACGAAGGACGATGTCCGGCGAGCCCGGTGGCATAGCCGACTACCGCTCCGGTCATGATGAACGTGATGTAGAGCAGGATCAGCACGAACTCAGGTACATGCCGCGCAAGTTCGGCGTCGCGTTTACCGTAATTGTCGATCAATTCGTTCAAGGTTTGCACGAACAAGCCGCTGGTCACCGGCCTTGGGTCGAGTTCCACCGCACGCCGCGCATAGTCCCACAACGCCGAGTGCAGCCTGCCGGTTTCGGCGGCCATCTCGCTTAGGGTTTGATGAGCGGTCAGATCGATTTCCCCGGCCTTCACCCGCAGATCGACATACTCGTGCAACAACTTACCGACTTCGTCCCGCACGCCGGCCGGCAGCATCCGCGAACGCAAGTAGGTCGTGCCTATCGCATTAGCTTCGTCGACCACCGCCTCGCTGCGGCTATCGTAACGCTGTAACGACAACGAAAATGTAAATCCCAGCAACAGCGCTAATATCCCCAGCAACGACGCCGAGGTTGCATTGACGTGTTGCTTGAAATCCTCGCCGGTGACATGTTCGGAGCGAGAGCCCAGTCGATAACCGCTTTCTATGGCCAAAAGCATGGAAACCAATAGCACCCCGGCTATCAGTACGCTGTCAATGTCGTACATAAATTCGGTCATCGCGAAATGGTGGGTAGAGATTAATGGATACCAACGTTAACAAAAGCTGTGAAAGAGTCCTTCGGTCGCCTCGAAAGCCGCTGGGTCGGAGCATCGTCAGGTAACGAACGCCCGATATTTTAGTTCGACGGCGGAACGGACGTTCGATCCCAGTGCGACTAAAGCCGTCATTCCCGTCACCGACCGAGCCGGAAAAACGCGCGAATCCCAATCAACGTTGGCCAAGGTCGGAATTATCGCCAATAAACACCCAATATGCCGACGACAGGATCGCCGGCGTCCAGCGTCGGGCACTGCACGCCCAAGCCGACCCGCCAATTCCGGTACAGCGGATACGACAATCGGAAAGTCGTACCGCCCAAGGCGTTGAATCCGGACCAATAATCGGCGTCAAACCTCAGTTCTCCCGATACCGGCAATTCGACATTCAGATGCAAACCCGCGCTATCGTGATTGGCGAGCGCCGCGTTGGCGTAATAAAGGCCGGTGTCGATATCGACATCCCAACCCGGTAGATGGCGTTGATATTCCAGATAGGCAAGATTCATGAAAGCGTTGCCGGACGCGGCAATGCCCAAGCCGTTCTGCATCCCCGCGATCACTTGTGCATTTTCAGCCGTCCAATGTTTTTCCAAATTCACCAAAATATCCGGCTGGAACGATGCCGCCGGGGAAGCCGTCGAGGCAAATTGCGCGTTCAACACACTGAGGCCCGCATCCCAACCCGGCGCCAGCCCGATATTCGCGGAAAGATTGGCGACAGCCGCATTATGGAAAATATTGGTTTCGTGTTCAATATCGACGGCATCGGGTTCGGTCGCATCAATATCCGGCAAATTGCGGGCAGCTTTTCTCCCCGAGGTCGCACCGCTATCCTTCGCCGCCGCGTTCGTGCCGAGCGCAAACGCCACGAACAACCAAACCGCGAATGGCCGCCTCAAGCGAGGGAAGTCCTGTTTGGTGACTGGTTTGACTTTCATCGCGCCAATATCGACCGATCAGTCAGGCTGAACTTTGAAAAAAGGAGAGTCGATCATCGGGACAGCATAGTCGATTTACGTGCGGCGCATGCGGTCGTAGAACAGCCGACGGCTGGCCTATCAGACGAGCTATCCCCGGCAGGCGGCGACCAAGCCGATCATACGTCCGCGTTCCACTAGCCGTTTAACATTCGCCGCCCGGCCTCGAGCAAAGCCATACCTTATTCGATCGGTGTAACTCGGCATATCGCCTAACAATTCGACGGCAGGCGGTAGAAACCCCGCCATAAAATCCGCCTCCGTTTGGAACGGTCGAATTCGCCCGCCATGAACGACATCGTTACCGGCGAGCAGAAATAGTAACTTCGGTATTTGTTGATTTGATTGAAAGTTGGAATTTGGTAACCCGTCAAATCCATTGAACGCTCCGCTGGATTTGAACCGGCATAAAACATCTTTCTGATTGCAGGGCTGTGCTTATTCTGCAAATTCTTTTTTCCATTGACACTTCTCGGTTGACAGGTAATCGTTCGAGAAACACGATTCGAGTCGTTCGCGGCAGAGCGCTTTGAGCTTTGACTCATAATCGGATGTGCGAAGATACTTGAATCGACCGTTCGGCTCTCGGGTGAAAATATCAAAAGGCCCCGTTCGATTTCCCCAAATGCTCAATTCCGATAAAGCGATGTCAAGTCGCGCGTCGCCATTGAAGTCGGCGACGCAACGAAACAAGGTGGTATCGTGCTTACCGTTGATGAAGTAATCGGAGCCACGGGGGTATAGATCCAACACAAACGCTTTCAATGGATCATCCGTTTCGATTGCCGTAGCCGCAATCGCCGAATTCAAGGCGGCAGCGATTGCAAACAGAACGTAGATGGCACGCATTTTATGGCCTGAGCTGCAAGCGATGTAGGGTACGCATCGCGTACCTTCTTGGGAGTTTGATTCATCGGAAACCTTGAATAGGGTATGCGGTGCATAACCTGCGCGGCTCATTTTCTAATTCCAGGATGATTTCTTTCGTATCTGTACGAAGACAAAAAATATGATCACGAATCCAATGCATGCCTACAACACCATCCATACACATGTCGTCGTATTCATCATCGATAATTTCTTCGGAGTAGGAGCGGATACCGGTAAAAATTACTTTGGTGTGCGGCTTTAAGCTATTTGGGTTCGGTACACATTCAAGGACCAGTGTTCTGTTACCAATATCGTAGACCAAGCTGCTGATATATGGTGAACAACTTGCTAGATACCTATTTGTAAGATCTTCCATGCCGAACTGTCTCTAAAGCGCATAACGTAAAGCTCAGCCGACGAAAACCGCATCACGGTTTTTGGTCGGGTGAAGCGCCTGGTTAGGTTTTTTCGATAACATTCCACTCGATGTCATCATGGAACGAATCGATGATAAGAGTTACTTTAGCTTCATTCATTCGTTTCTCGATTTCTGGACCTTTCGTCTTGAAAGTATTGAAAGGCTGATATTTCTTGTTGGCTGGAAAAATGGCTTGCCAATTACCAAGATAAAGCCACTTTTCGAACTGTCCGTAATTGTATGGGGGACGAACTAATGTTATGAATTTGCCAGCTTTTCATGGGGAGTTCCCTCTCCCAATTCCTCTTCATAGAAGAACATCAGGGATACGTTCCGATCTGACAAGCACTTAATCAATGCCTGTTTTTCTGAATCCTTTGTTAATACCCTAGCCTTCACACACAAAAACCTTGTTATATTTTATATCGTTAGAAAGGGGTAAAAGTAATTCCTGAATCTTTCGATAAAAAGAGGTTGTATATTTTGGTTCCCCCAAGAGCGAGCCATTCGTCTTCAGTCCCTCCCTTCCATATTTTGTCACCTGGAATATCGAATCTCCATACCCAGCCTTCAGGATTACTTGCAAATGCTTTAGCAATCTTAAGGTTGTCAGTCATCCCGACATACGCACTATTGCCACAAGGTGGATTTGTAAGATCTGTTTTACTGCTAGATTGACTATGCTGCTTTCGGGCAAATTCGTCCGCCGAAGCTAGAGATTTCATAGAGAGATTAATTATTGACATGTCTGCATAGCTTTCGAGTAATACGGGTTTTTTATAGATAATTTTACCCACGTTTACCAATGATTCACTTGGCAAACTAGACGCAACTGAAGCTTGGTCATCCTCCTGTTGCCACTCTCGCATCAACTTGGAAATCAAATACCCCGCTTTAATCCCGTCAAGATCGAATTTTCCGGCGCAACCTCCGCGATACATCTGATACATTTTATTTCCACCTCGAACTCCAGTAGGCATGGCTATCCCCTTATAAGGTTATTAGTACTACTAAGATTTTTATAAAAACAGTTTATCAACGCTTTCTCAAAATTTCATAAACCGGAGAAAAAATATAACGCCATGCTCAGCGGCAGCAAAAAGCAGAGCGACGCTTTTTGATGTCCGTTGAAGCTATTTGTTAGCATTTCTTCGTTTCAGGCAGATTGCAAGCTTCTTTGCTTGGGAAGGGGGCAAATATTCTTTAAATTCGCTTAAATTATCCGCCGCCTCTGAATACCTCTTTGCCTTGAATGCCTTATCAGCCTTCTCAATAGCTCTTTTCATTGCCCACTCTCGTTCATCTTCCTCCCATGCCTTTGTATTTTCTTCTTTACATTTTTCTTCAAGATCTCTTAATAACTGAAATGGGCTCCAGTCATTATTGAGAAAACGTGTTCCAAATCTTTTCAAGCACAGTGCTTGAAACCGAATATCTCCTATTTGTCCGCGTCCATAGCCTTGCCGATTCGCCTCCCAAAATCCATCAGGCACCAAGTGATGGAAAGGCACGGAAATCCCTTTTTTATTTCTTATATCTATGCCTGCGGAAAAACCGTACGAATATCCAGCAACAACGATGCGCCAGCCATCTTTTTCGAAATTAACTTCATACAAATTAGAATATTCTTCTCTAGTCGGCCCAATTTCAATAAATCCAAATTCCTTCTGTAGGAATCCGAACTCATCCCTACAGGCCGCTTTGAATTCATCGAGTGTTGGCGCAGTGGCTTGTTCCATTTTGATGCTAACGTGAAGTTGAGGGGCGTGCCTCCGATAGGCGGAGCGTCCCTTCGAACGCAAGGTTAGCCATCGGACTTTCCCTCGCGTAATGTGCTATCTGCTGCTCTTCGTTTTATCCGCAGCGTAGTAAGTAAAAACTGAAGTGCCACTACCACAACTAAAAGCGCACCCATCAGCGGAAAGAGCTTGCCAACAATTAAAGTAACCGGTGAGCTAGACACTGTGTCGAAAAACTTACTTCCGATAAGGGATGTTGCAAGCGCGGTAGTTACACCAAGAAGAGTTGTTACAACAGCCATTACTCGCTCCCTACTTTCCTCAGTTCGAAGCGAAACTTCGCGTTTTCGTTCTCCGAGGCTGGCGATTGATTCCAAAATATCTTTCCCTTGTTCTCTACGCTCTGGCTGCAATAACCTTTCAATCTCAGCAAATTTTTCTGCCATTTCGGAATTCAATTCATCCAACCGAATTGGCTCGCGATGTTCCCGAATTTCCAGAATCAGCTGTTCAATTTTCTCTGAATACTCAGACTTTTGAGGAATATCCAGATGACGGCTATGTGGAAGACTTCGCCTCTCGATTGGCTGCCGCATTGTTAACTCCTCACTGTAAAATGGTATAAGAACCTTTGCTTGCCAGAAGGAAGCGTTGGTTGATGCCAACACAGCATAAAAAACCACCTGCCAAAACATTGCGATTGATGGAAAAATAAAGCGCGTCGGGCGGTTTCCCCCCACCGCTGCCGGGTGGGCGATTTTACGACCCTATTTGTCACCGATATTGTTTATTTCTTCGCGCGCTAAACCTGTAACCTTATTGCCACATAACGCTAAAATCACCGGCCCGCGTTAGCGGGTCAGGTGAGTTTTTTAGTTATGCTTTGCTAATCGGGTGAATAATGTTTTTGAATACATCACGACCTTTTGGTGTAAGTTCATATACTTTACCTCTGCGTCCTTTGGTTTCAACTGCGAATTTTTGTATAACTAGCCAATCCAAAGCTCTATTGATTACTTTAAGTGGTAGATTCGTGTCATTAACTATATCGCCAAAATATATAAAATCATTTTCTGCGGTTCCAATTGCCTTAATAACTAGGTCAGTATCAGGGTCAGTTCCATATGCTTCTATTTTGAACCCTCTGGATTGCTCTTGGTCTTCCTTATACCTTAATTCTTTCTTGTGTGATATGAAAGCCAATAAGAAAAACGCTACCGCTAAGATTGTACAAAGGATTCCAAAATAATTGAATTTAAGGCTAAACGCTGCGCCTCCAACAACAGAGCAAATACTAGCGATTATCGTATATTTTGTACTCATGAATTTTGGCTTGTTTTTTGCGCTGGTCTAATAGTATCTGTGCTCATATACTTTTTTATATCAATCGTTATTGTTCCTATGTTTGTGTGAAGCATAACGCCTGGTTAAATGTCTGACCACTCAACATTAGATACCCCGTCTATTGAGCCCACTAACCTGAACAACAGATTCTTGTAATGCTGCTCATTGTCTGTGCTTGGCTTTAAAAACAGTTTCTTGAAGAAGCCGACCTTGTTCTCAAACCAAACCTGCCATAGTGGCGGATTACTCTGCTCTTCGTTCTTGCCTAGATATATCTCGCCCTTGCCTGTACCCCGAGTTACGGGAATTACAAACATGAATTCGTCGTTTATAGGAACACCCGCCACCTCACCAGCTCTACATAATTCTTGATGAAGCCAGTTAGCGAAATCTTGATTCGACTCGAATTTGGCAGTTTTGAAATATAGATACTTGCTCATAAGCTCACAGGAAAACATTTAACGACTGGTTAAATGCCTTGATGACATTTCCAAACAATAATTTTGATTCAAGCAAAGAAACACGAATGACGCTGAAAATCATGGCTTAACCTGGAGGGAAAAACCTTGTCTGGTTGAACGCATGTTAACCTGCAAGGTTTTTCCCTCCAGGTAATAACATATTTTCATGATTTCTTCAGCCATTATTTGCTATTTCTTTACGATAAATTAATTGCTTTCCAAGCCTTTCGAGATTGGCCCCGCATTTAACGTGCAGCTAAGGGGCGCGCCGAAGGCGCGTCCCAGCGACCGGAGGGAGCGAACTTGAGCGCAGGGTTAGAGCTCTCACAGACTGTCTTTGGAAATAAGCATCAGGCATAGCAACCACCCCGGAACAAAGAAACCCAGATGAGCAAGTGCGGCGAGAAAGGCTAGCTTTCTATTGCCACGCGATTTGAAAACAAGCGCGCCGTGCCAAATAACTACCACTGGAAAAATGATGATAGCAGGCCAGATAGCCCAGTTGTCTCCATAAGCGCTGAAAGGGTAAACCCCTGCAGTCCAGACAACAAGAACGACCGAAAAAAGGGCTGGAGCGAATAGCTGTCGAAGCGGCACGGTAATCGTCAGAGTTTCATCAAGCATAAGCTCTAATCGGGATAGGAAGAAGCCTCGCCGCTCCTCCCTCCCACACCACCGGGCATACGGATCACGTACACGGCGGTTCGATGATTCATGCCTGCCGCTCCGCCAAGGCGGGCAGCCCCATTTGTGCAAATGCCCTCGCCGGCAAAGCCAGCGATAACGCAGGGGTCTTCGATAAACGCCACGGACCATGCGCACTTTTGCTGGTGTTCCAAGCTTCTCGCTCGGAGACACCGCGTTTGCGCAGTTCCCGATAGCCGGCTCGACCCCATTGTTTCCAGAGATAGCAGCGTAGCTTCCGTCGTATCCATTTGTCGATGTCGCGCAGAGGGCTCATCACTTCGGTAATGCCGAAGTAAGCTTTCCAACCAAGCAGGGCTTTTCTTAACTCTGCGATAATCTGTTCCAAACGGCGGCCTCGAGTACGACGGGTCAGTTCGCGAATACGGTCTTTGAGTTTGTCCATAGCCTGATCGGCCACTTTCAGATTGCTCCCGTTGCGACTGACGGTGAAACCCAAAAACTTTCGGTTATAGGGGCGATCCACCGCGCTTTTGAGCGGATTGACTGTGAGCTTCAGCCTGTCACTCAACCAGCGCGTTACGCTTGCCATGATTCGCTCCCCCGCTCGTTTGCTTTTGACGACAATGTTGCAGTCGTCGGTATAGCGGGCAAAACGGTGGCCGCGCCGGTCCAGTTCCCAGTCCAATTCATTCAGTACGATATTGGCTAACAACGGTGATAACGGTCCTCCCTGTGGAACCCCCATCGTGCTGGGCAGAAGGGTTTCCCCTATTTGGATGCCTGTCTTCAGGTAGCGATTGATCAAGCGGAGTAACGATGGATCATCGACTTGGCCTTTCAGCTTGGCCATGAGCCTATCATGGTTTACTCGATCAAAGAACGCTTGCAAATCCAGGTCGACCACCCAGCGATAGCCTTGGCGAATATCCGATTGCAGCTTGCGCACCGTTTGGTGCGCGGAGCGATTCGGACGAAAACCGAAACTATCTCGGTGAAACTGGGGTTCCCATTGTGGACTAAGTACTTGGGCGATAGCCTGTTGAATGAGTCGATCCAGCACGATCGGTATCCCCAACCCACGGTGACTGCCGTCGGGCTTGGGTATTTCCACGCGTCTTACCGGTTGAGGCCGATAGCGCCCCGTTTCCAGTTGTTCGCGCATGGTCGGCCAATGCTGTTTCAGGTACTGCGGTAATTCATCGACCGTCATACCGTCGATGCCGGGCGCGCCTTTGTTCCGGCGGACTTGCTTCAGCGCGCGTTGCAGGTTGGCGCGGTCCAGCACCGCCTGCAAGTTCGCCTTGGGTTGGATGGAGTCCAACTTGCTTTGCGCTCCAATCAGGCTTTCATCCTGCGGCATAGCCACAGCCCGCTCACGCAGGGAGTCTGATGCGATAACTTGATTCATTGCAAAGCGTTGTCCTCTTTCATCGTTCAGGCCTTCGGCAGCGGCCAGCCGCCTACTATGCCATTTGCTGATAATGCCATGGATGGCATGTATGCAGACAATGCAGGAGCAATTGTCTGTCTTCTCCAAACGGTTCAACAACCGTTGCCGGTCGTCCAGCTTCATTCCAAAAGCAGTTTGGAGACCTCCCGGGGTAAGACACGTTTCTTTCGCTGCGCGAACGCCGGATTTACAAAACACATCCCGATCGTAGATGGACGACTGCAGGGATGCAGGAGGTAGGGCGACGCAGGATGCCAAAGCCGAGGGCTTCGCGGTCACGTGCCCGCTCGCCCCGGATGTATCACGCCTCATATCCAGTTCTTGTTCATCGCCCCGCAGCTTTGGGTTCGGCTTCTTCCAGACCCTGCCTCGCGACAACGCCCTTGCCGTTTCCCTAGCCTTCGGCTCTACGAAAACCTGGCTGCCGGACTTTCACCGACATAGTAACGCGCCATGCCCGGCACACACGT
>NZ_MKMC01000099.1:0-324 GCF_001856095.1 Methylomonas sp. LWB | reverse complement strand
GTGATGGTTGCGGTGCCGGCCGCCGTGGTGCCGCCGTCGTAGGCCTTGCTAACGTCGCTGGTACTGACGGTCAAGCTGGCGGCTGAAATATCCGCGGTATGGGTGCCGCCGCTCAGCGTGTAGTTGCTGGCCAAGCCGCCGTTCGTGCCGTCGGCCAGCGCCAAAGTGCCCAGCGTCACCGCTTTGCCGGTGCCGACGTTTTTACTGGCAATGGTGCCGGTGCCGCTCAGGTTCAGGGTTTCGCTACCGACCAAACTCCCCGCCGAGAAGATGCCGGCCGCCACGTTGGTGCTGCCGTTATAGGTCCGGCTGCCGGTCAGGCTG
>NZ_MKMC01000098.1:0-331 GCF_001856095.1 Methylomonas sp. LWB | reverse complement strand
GGACGCGATCCTGATCGCGAACGGCGACCGGACACTGCTGACGCAACAACTGGACGGCCGGGCGTGGGAGAAATTCGCAGACCCGCGCGCCGACCGGAATCCCATGTTCGACATCGAGCAGTATGTCAGCCTGACCGCCGAAGGCGACCACCGCCGGCCCGGCCTCGCGATGACGATCGACAAGCTGGGTGCCGCACCGCATTCGGCACAGGATTTCCAGCGTGCCCGGTACTTCCTGGCGGCGACGTTGCTCCAGAACGGATTCTGGGCGCCGATGGGCGCCGACTACGACGAGCCGGCCTACTTCGACGAGATGGACGGTGGCGGACTC
>NZ_MKMC01000097.1:0-344 GCF_001856095.1 Methylomonas sp. LWB | reverse complement strand
CCGTACAGCGAGCCGCTCGTGATGGTTGCGGTGCCGGCCGCCGTGGTGCCGCCGTCGTAGGCCTTGCTAACGTCGCTGGTACTGACGGTCAAGCTGGCGGCTGAAATATCCGCGGTATGGGTGCCGCCGCTCAGCGTGTAGTTGCTGGCCAAGCCGCCGTTCGTGCCGTCGGCCAGCGCCAAAGTCCCCAGCGTCACCGCTTTGCCGGTGCCGACGTTTTTGCTGGCAATGGTGCCGGTGCCGCTCAGGTTCAGGGTTTCGCTACCGACCAAACTCCCCGCCGAGAAGATGCCGGCCGCCACGTTGGTGCTGCCGTTATAGGTCCGGCTGCCGGTCAGGCTGAC
>NZ_MKMC01000096.1:0-366 GCF_001856095.1 Methylomonas sp. LWB | reverse complement strand
GGCAAGAGCGGCCGGGCCCGGTCGCGGCACCGCTGTTGATCGATCTCGAGCATGTCCTCGCGCGTGCCCGTCTGCTGTGGGGAGATGCGGCCGCCGCATCTGGCTCGAGAGCGCGAACGCGTACCTCGATGGGGCGCGTCTGCTCGATGTGTTGCAGCTGTAGAACCCGGCTCCGCTGTTCGAGTTCCCGCTGCTGCCCGGGGGCGAACGGCCGCCCGTGCCGATCGCGGACCGCTCCTACAGCGGCACCTTCACGGTTCGCACCTCGCCCAGGGTGCATCGCCTGGCGTCGAGGCCGAGGAGCAGGGCGTCTCGGCGCGCGCTCGGGGTGTTCGAATTGCCCGATGATCTGCGGGTGCTCGACCT
>NZ_MKMC01000095.1:0-366 GCF_001856095.1 Methylomonas sp. LWB | reverse complement strand
TCAGCGTGGTCAGCGCGGCCAGGTCGGCGGTTTCCAGGTTGACGGCTTGGGCGGTGCTCAGCGCGGCGGCTTGGTTGGATTTGAGCGCGGCGGCTTGGGCGGTGCCCAGCGCGGCCAGGTCGGCGGTTTCCAGCGCGGCCACTTGTTGGGTGGTTAGCCCGGCGATTTGGGCGGTGGTCAACGCCGCCGCTTGGGCGGTGGTCAGGGCGACGATGCCGGCGGTGGTCAGGTTGCTCAGCGCCAGGGTGCTGAGCGCGGCCAGGTCGGCGGTGATCAGGTTGGCGACTTGGCCGGTGGTCAGCGCGGCGGCTTGATGGGATTTGAGCGCGGCGGCTTGGGCGGTGCTCAGCGCGGCCAGGTCGGCGG
>NZ_MKMC01000094.1:0-367 GCF_001856095.1 Methylomonas sp. LWB | reverse complement strand
CACCAGATCCGTGACGACCTCGGAATCACCGCAGGTCAGTATGGGTTGCTCAGCAGTGCCTTCTTTTGGCTGTTCGCCGTCGGTGCGGTCACCCTGACCGCGGTACTCCGCAAGATCTCGTACACCTGGGGTGCCGGACTGCTGATGGTGACCTGGATTGTCAGCATGCTGCCCCTGACCGTTCAGACGTCGTTCGGCGTGCTCCTCGTGTGCCGAATTGCATTGGGCTTCTTCGAAGGTCCCGCGCACGCGCTGTGTCAGTCGATCGTCGCCGACCGCTTTGCGCCTGACAAGAGGGCGACGGCCGGCGCCCTCGTCAACGCCGGCTCCTCGGTGGGCCCGCTGGTGGCCGCCCCCGTGCTGACAT
>NZ_MKMC01000093.1:0-379 GCF_001856095.1 Methylomonas sp. LWB | reverse complement strand
GGTCTTGATCCCCGCGAGGTCGGAACCGGTGCCCGGTTCCGTCATGGCGATGCACAGCATCGTCTCACCGGACGCCACTCCGGGGAGCCACCGCTTCTTCTGCACGTCGTCGGCCAACCGCAGCAGATACGGCAGCACGATGCCGATACTCACCGAGTAGTGGCCGAATCCGACGGCGGCGCGGGCAGCTTCCTCCTGCATGACCGCCTGGAACTTGAAACTTGCGTCGCCGGCGCCGCCGAATTCCTCCGGGATGCCGAATCCGGTGGCGCCGAGGTCGCCGAGTTTGGTGAACAGTTCGCGTGGAACGCAGTTCGCCGCCTCCCAGTCCGCGTAGTGCGGCGTGATCTCCTTGGCGATGAACGTCCGGATCGTGTCC
>NZ_MKMC01000092.1:0-384 GCF_001856095.1 Methylomonas sp. LWB | reverse complement strand
GTCACGATCCCGAACTGCGCCGCAATTACCTGTCGGTCCCGCTGTTCGCCGGATGCGCCGCCCCCACCAACGAGGGCGACTTCGTTCCCATCAGCACCGGTGCGGGCGCGCAGCTGCGAAACATGAACTACGCCTGGATGTGCCCTGTTTCGCTGGAGAAGTCGGTGAACAAATCCCCGAACCTTATCGGCAGCTTCTGTGTCGCCGGCGACAGCACGTTGTTCGTGAACAAGTACGGCCAGCGGACGATGAACGAGAAGCTGCCGTATAACGAACTGGCCCAAGAATTCTTCACCTGGGATGCCCAAAAGGCCGAATACCCGAACCTCGTGATGATTCAGATCTGGGACGAGCGCAGTCACACCCACTCGGCCGACACCGAAT
>NZ_MKMC01000091.1:0-386 GCF_001856095.1 Methylomonas sp. LWB | reverse complement strand
TCAGGGTCAGCGTGGTCAGCGCGGCCAGGTCGGCGGTTTCCAGGTTGACGGCTTGGGCGGTGCTCAGCGCGGCGGCTTGGTTGGATTTGAGCGCGGCGGCTTGGGCGGTGCCCAGCGCGGCCAGGTCGGCGGTTTCCAGCGCGGCCACTTGTTGGGTGGTTAGCCCGGCGATTTGGGCGGTGGTCAACGCCGCCGCTTGGGCGGTGGTCAGGGCGACGATGCCGGCGGTGGTCAGGTTGCTCAGCGCCAGGGTGCTGAGCGCGGCCAGATCGGCGGTGATCAGGTTGGCGACTTGGCCGGTGGTCAGCGCGGCGGCTTGATGGGATTTGAGCGCGGCGGCTTGGGCGGTGCTCAGCGCGGCCAGGTCGGCGGTTTCCAGCGCGGCG
>NZ_MKMC01000090.1:0-388 GCF_001856095.1 Methylomonas sp. LWB | reverse complement strand
AGGGCGCACCTTCCCGGATGATGATCTGCAAGAAAACAGGTATTCGATCAAGGCCAGCGCTGCAACGCTGGTTGGGAAGGTACGCCCGTGCTTACGGTAGTACACGACAACGACCGCTCCAACGACGACGACGGGCGGTCGTTGCTCGACGAGATCGTCCGTGACGGTGCCCGGCAGATGCTCGCGGCCGCGCTGCAGGCGGAGGTGGCCGCCTATATCGAGCAGTTCGCTGATCAGGTCGACGAGAACGGGCGCCGCCTGGTGGTGCGCAACGGCTACCACCACGAACGCGACGTCCTGACCGCCGCTGGTGCGGTCAACGTGAAGGCCCCGCGGGTCAACGACAAGCGCGTCGACCCGGACACCGGGGAGCGACAGCGATTTTCGT
>NZ_MKMC01000089.1:0-194717 GCF_001856095.1 Methylomonas sp. LWB | reverse complement strand
CGTCGAACAGCGTGGGCAGCGGCGCCAGGAGCAAAGCCGACCGGTTTTGGTCAAAATCGAAGCCCTGCTGCTACAACATCTGCATGCGGTAATCCCCGGTAGTTTGCTGGGCAAGGCTTTGCATTACTTGTCATCGCAGTGGTCCAAACTGATCCGCTTCGTCGACAACGGCGCTTGGCCCATCGACAACAACCTCTGCGAAAACGCCATACGCCCCTTCGTGGTGGGCCGCCGCAATTGGTTGTTTTGCGATACGGTGGCCGGCGCCCGTGCCAGCGCTAATCTTTACTCGTTGATCGAAACCTGCAAGGCCAATAGCGTCGACCCTTACACCTATCTGGTCGATCTGTTCCGAAAGCTTCCCACCGCAAAAACTGTCGAAGAGTTCGAAGCGCTGTTGCCTTGGAATCTCGACGCCCTAACGGACTAATCGCACGCCAACGGTTAAGTCATTGTCCGTTTCAGTTCTAGTGCGTCCTTCAAAGATCGCTTACCCTTGATCATGGAAGACACCCGCCAGGATTATGGCGAACGGCGCTTCAGAGCATTCGGCAGGATTGAAGACCGTCTTTTTGCCGTGGTGTTTACCACCCGTGACGATGCCCTGCATATCATCAGTTTTAGAAAAGCGAATAAACGAGAGGAAAAACGCTATGGCCAATCGAATTAACCCCGCTTCGCTCGACGAGGATAACCCGGAGTGGACAGAACAAGACTTTGCCCGCGCTCGCCCGTCATCAGAGGTGCTACCGGAACTTTTTGGTGCGGAAATGGCAGCTGAAATGCTAAAACCCAAAGGCGGCAGGCCGCGCAAGGCTAATCCCAAAGTGTTTACCGCCATTCGTTTGGATGCCGATATTGTCGAGGCTTTCAAGGCAACCGGAAGCGGCTGGCAAACCCGCATTAATGACGCCCTGAAAACGTGGTTGAAAGAACACCCGGAAAATAGAGCGGGCTGATTTTCATCAGCTTTCACCATAAATTACGACGGGGCCGGTATGCTCGTTGTACAGCAGATAGTAGGCATTGCCCTCGTAATCACCCAGCAACGGTGAGTCGAACAAATCCGCCGCTTGTCTCGTTCCCACCTGCTGCGTGGTAAAGCCGAGCTTGTCCGCGACGCGGTTGAACTCCAAAGTTATAAAAATCTCCAATGAATGCTTTCAACTTTTGTTTACAAACGATCTAAAGCTTTATTTTTTCTACGTTCAGTAAACTAGATCAACAATCGTAAGTTTGAAACCAATTATGGTGACTGCTCCTCGATAAATCGCTGCAAAATGCTCGCCGATGGATAGCTAGACATTGATGCGATTCCGTTTGCAAGTTCAACTGGAAACAAAGCTCCCTCAAACTTATGGCTAACAAGACTCGGGATCGTAGCAACTATACGTTGCAGCCCAATTAGCTGCTCCTTTGTTGGCATCGAAACATCATCCAGATAATCTCCCGTTGGTATGTTCAATACCATGTATGTACCCGGATCAATCTTCAGATAGACCTTCTCACCCCAATTAGTTCTTTTCCCGTAAGGATTAGCAAGGTCCGGGGATCGATGAACTTCCCGGCGGACAAATTCGTGCGACAGCACAGCAAACGAAGGCGATTGATCTCGTTCATGTGGCTGCGCAAAGCGGACTATTGATGCCAAATGATCGAAAAAGGCACCACTTTTTTCCTGACCTATTACATGTACTGGCCTAGAAAGATCTTTTGCATGTTGTAAAAACGCTCGAATATTCGGGACTAACTTCGAGTATTGACTTCGCAACGTAAGTGGACCGTCCTTGATAAACAGAGTGTCAGTGACAAGACTTTTGTCCGTATGCCCCCACAGCACGCGAATTGCGGTAAAAAGCATCAGGGTTTCCATGATCAGCATATAGGCAGACGCCACGGAATCTGGAGCGCTTTCCTCATCCATATCGAGATGAAACCCGATCATATCTGTCAAGAAGACTGTGTTTGTGCAGTTTGGGCATACATCTTCGTCTGCATTCTGTGGTAGTCCCTGGACAATATCCTCGTGGCAGTGGGGGCACTGAAACCCCGGCGAATTAGATGTATTGGCTTTGTCCCATTTCTTATAGGCAATCCACTTAAGCGTTTCGTAGAAGGCTCCGCCCTCATCAATTTTCATCGAATCGCGGACGATATGCCTTACCGCATCATAGTTAGAGCCAAGTACTGTTCTAATGTTTTTCAACGGAAAAACGGTAGCGTGGAAGACGGCGCTTCCGGTCAGAACATCCTGAAGTAGCAGAGGGTGAGGATGATCTTTATCTATGGCTTCGAGGCGGACGCGATCAACAGTCAACAAGGCTGTTTTAACGAATGCAACTTCTCGCGGAGGCTTTTGCTCTGATTGAATAGAAACAAAGGAGCCGTCAACAGCCCAAACATTTCGTAGTGGTGTTACACCCTCTGCGCTATATGTTTCCCAAAGCGTATTTGTTGGATCCTGTTCCTCAGCCTTAGCGGCTTCAAACTCACTTACTAATGCACGTACCCATTCACTCCGGATAACCGCCAAGTGGCCGAGTTTTGAGGCTGATTCCCCTGGCAATCTCGCTCCAGCTGAATATGGCATCGCAATACTCCCTAAGATGCGGTGGCTTCAAAACGATGAGCTTGAACCGGTATCACAAAGCGATGAGACATGGTGAGCATACGCATATAACCCGGAGTTTTAGCCCGAAGAATATCCTCCTCAATACCTGAAAATGCTATCTGGACTCGAGAAAGGCTCCTTGTTTCATCCTGGCTTGAAAGATGACCAACAAAGAAATTTTCAGTTTGAGCCAGAAGTTCACTATTGATCGTTGAAGGTGATTGTGTTGAATACACCATTCCTATATGGAACTTGGCTCCCTCTTTCGCAAACCTGGCATACACACCGGTCAAGTCCTTCGTCTGTGGGGGGAATAGGTTATGGGCTTCTTCGAAATAGAGTTGAACAAAATGACCACCTAAACTATTGCCAACAAACTTCTGCTCTTGATGGCTAAAAACTGCTTTGGACAGCATATCAGCAAAGTAACGCCGTATCTGGTCTGTTGCATTTCCAAGGTCGAGAATTACGGTCTTTCCTGCATCCAATAGCGTCAGGATATCCGCAATAAAATCACCCGCGTCAGGGGCATGATATGTCATATATCCACGCAAAATCGTAGGCCCAGAACCGCTTGCCGGACTTAGAAACTCAAGCAACGCAGCATCATCAGCATCAAACATTCCTTTCCCGCTTGATGACTGAAGAGAAGGATCGTTTGCGTTTTCTCGCCGGAATTGAGCAATTACCTCAAGCTCACTTACCAATGCATCGAGGCTTTGTGGTTCACTCGGTGGTACGGAATTTCTAACTGCCTGATATGCGGCAGTTCGGAGTGAATTATTGAAATGTGGGTCAAAATTTTTCGCGTTTCTGGATGTGAGACCTTTGGTACGCAGACGTGACTCATCTGCTTGGAATCCTGCTTTCTTCAGGATTGCCCAATACATTTGAATCTTTCTAATTGGCCGAGTCTTTTCGTCTGGCCCTATTGTCGCGATCGACTCAATCGATGGCAGCTTCACGTTAGCAAAGCTGCGGACGTAGTTCGACATCTTGTTGTCCTGCTCCAGCATCGAGGCAATGATTTCGATGCAAGATTCAGGCTTCTCATAGAAATTAAGACGGAGCGGTTTCGACGGGGTCGCTGGTCTCTTTGTTAATGCATAGACTTCGCATCGGGATTCGTAAGCTGAACGAATCGATTTATTCCCATCTTGTGGGTTGTCATTGGCGTACTCGCCGTTGATATCAAAAATCAACTGTCCAATACTGTTGTCAGACTTTGTTGATTCCAAAATGCCCTGAGCAATAAGTTTAACGACATTGGATTTACCCAGCCGAGTTTTACCGAACATGGCGGTTCGACAGCCACGGAAGTCCCTGATCGATATGTTGACAGGAATGTTACTAATGCCGCCGTTACTGGAAAGACCGCATTCCATAGTGCGTAGCCTGCCGACCTCAAACTGCTGTTCTGGCTTAACAGTTCCATTAACAATCACTTTGAGTAAGGCTTCATCTGGAGCAAACACTTTATATCGATGAGCACTGACCACATTATTCACATCACCCGAGAATGCTAAGCACTGCATATTGGTAGGATCCGCGTAGAACATACCCAACACATCACAATCAAGAGCGCCCCACTGAAGTTCACTTTGAGTCCAACGGTCGAGCTCAGGCATGGACTTTTTATGGAGTTCGAAATAGGTTTGTTGTACTTGATTACTCAAGGGTGTAGGGGATACTCCCGTTACACGGAGCAGAGTGAAATGGGGGGGTGCATTTCCTGCACTGACAGGAGTCATTATCAAAAACGAACCACGCGGAATTCCTCCAACAGCAAGTTTGTAAGGATCGCTGGTGATGATCTTCGCTGCGTCGTACCCTAATTCCAAGACATAACCAACAAAGCGCATTTTATCGACCTGACGAGCCGCCTCTACTTGCGCCTCTCGGTCTAAGAAAACTCTTAGCGCCTCGATAGGATTACCCTGGGTTGCCGTAGCATTAACCATTTGAAAAAGATCTGTCATGACTGTCCATCGCCTGAGGTAAAAGAAATGATCATTTCGTCGAACTGCTTTCTATGCTTCGATAAAGCAGATATAGAAGAAAAACGTGAAGTTGTATTTAGCTTGAAACCGTAATTTTCGTAAAGGTCCCGAATCGACGAGTGATTTGCATTTGTCGATAGGATATGAACTCCTCGATTCTTGGCGCGGATCAAAGCTTCTGCCAATCGCTCTTGATCCTGCCAAGAGAAGAGTTTTTCGTTGTATTTCACGAAACCGTTGAAGTTATGCCTAACAGTATAAGGAGGATCCGCAAATATAAAATCATCCGTCTGTGCCTCGTCTATAAGAATCTCAAAATCTGCAGAACGAATGTCAGCACTTTCAAGTAGCTTTGCTATCAAATCAAAACGATCACTGGAGAGCAAAACAGAGTCTTTCGTGCCTCTGGGTACATTGAATTCACCGCGAAGATTCACGCGGTAAATTCCATTAAAGCATGTCCGATTAAGATAAATCATTCTTGAGGCACGCCGGATAACATCTTTGGGATGCGAGCCTCTCATTAAATAGAAATACTCATCCGAATGCTGACGACTGTGATATTGCAAGCTTTTCACAACCGCCTTCCAGTTCTCTTTAATTCCACGATAAGCGGCAATCAAATCGGGATTGGCATCGCCAAGTAGGGAGCAACTTGGCTGAAGGTAAAAGAACACCGACCCACCACCAAGAAAGGGTTCGATATACCTATTAAAGTTCTTAGGGATCAAATCCGCATGACGTTGAACAAACCAACGTTTTCCCCCTGCCCACTTTAGAAACGGCGTTATTTCAAACCTGTCAGTCACGACTGCGTTGAAAACAAAAGCTACACATCCAAATTCGCCACATCCAGCGCGTTCTTAACGATGAAATCCCGGCGCGGTTCGACGACGTCGCCCATTAGCGTGGTGAAGATTTCGTCGGCGGCGATCACGTCGTTGATGGTGACTTGCAGCAGGCGGCGGCTGTTGCTGTCCAGCGTGGTTTCCCAGAGTTGTTCCGGGTTCATTTCGCCCAAACCTTTGTAGCGTTGGATGTGCTGGCCTTTTTTGACTTCCTTCATCATCCATTCGAAGGCTTCCTTGAAGTTGGCGACGCTTTGTTCCCGCTCGCCCATCCGCATCACTGAATCCGGACCGAACAGGCTCAGGGTTTGCTCGGCGTAGCGGGCGATTTTTTGATAGTCCATGCCGGTAAAGAAGGTTGAGTGCAGCACGAAGCTTTTGGTGATGCCGTGCAGGCGCTTGTTGACGGTGATGTCGAAGTCGTCGGCACCGTGATATTTAACCTCGGTGCTGAATACGGCCTTGTGGTCGCCGCTGTTGAGCTTCTGTTCCAAATCGGCAAACCAGGCGCTCAGTTTCGCTTCGTCGGCCTTGGCGGTGGCGTCCAGGGGCTGTAAATAGGTCATTTGTTCCAGATACAGGTCGTCGTAGCGTCTGGACAGGCGATTTATGACCGCCATGACCTCGGCGAATTCGGTTGCCAGCTTTTCCAGGCCCTGGCCCTGGATGATCGGCGTATCGGCGTCGGTTTGCAGTTGGGCCTTGTCCAGCGCCAATTGGATCAGGTATTGATTCAAGGCGCTGTCGTCCTTGACGTAATGTTCTTGTTTGCCTTTTTTGACTTTATACAGCGGCGGTTGGGCGATGTAGATATGGCCGCGTTCGACCAGCTCCGGCAATTGCCGATAGAAGAAGGTCAGCAGCAGGGTGCGGATGTGCGAGCCGTCGACGTCGGCGTCGGTCATGATGATGATGCGGTGGTAGCGCAGTTTGTCGACGTTGTATTCGTCCTTGCCGATGCCGCAGCCCAGCGCGGTAATCAAGGTGCCGACTTCTTCCGATGAAATCATTCTGTCGAAGCGGGCGCGTTCCACGTTCAGAATTTTACCTTTCAGCGGCAGGATGGCCTGGGTGCGGCGGTCGCGGCCTTGTTTGGCGGAACCGCCGGCCGAGTCCCCTTCCACGATGAACAGTTCGGACAAGGCCGGGTCTTTTTCCTGACAGTCGGCCAATTTACCGGGCAGGCCGGCGATATCCAGCGTGGTTTTGCGGCGAGTCATTTCGCGGGCCTTGCGGGCCGCTTCGCGGGCGCGGGCGGCGTCGATAATCTTGCCGGCGATTGCTTTAGCAACTTGAGGCTGCTCCAGCAGAAATTCCTGGAGTTTCTCGTTCATCGTCGATTCGACCAGCGGTTTGACTTCCGAGGACACCAGTTTGTCCTTGGTTTGCGACGAGAACTTGGGATCGGGGACTTTCACCGACAATACGGCGGTCAAACCTTCGCGAGCATCGTCGCCGGTGGTGGCGACCTTTTCCTTTTTAGCCAGACCGTTGCTTTCGATGTATTGGTTGATGGTGCGAGTCAGCGCGGCCCGGAAGCCGGCCAAGTGGGTACCGCCATCGCGTTGCGGAATATTGTTGGTGTAGCAGAACACATTTTCCTGATAGGAATCGTTCCATTGCATCGCGACTTCAACAGTGACGCCTTCTTTCTCGGCCTGGAAGTGAAACACTTTTTCGAACAGCGGGGTTTTGTTTTTATTCAGGTGTTGCACGAAGGCGCTGATGCCGCCTTCGAATTCGAACACGTCTTCCTTGCCGGTGCGCTCGTCGCGTAGCGAGATTCTGACGCCGGAGTTGAGGAAGGATAATTCGCGCAGCCGTTTGGCAAGTATGTCGTAGTGGAATTCGATGTTGGTGAAGATGGTCGGGCTGGGCTTGAAGTTGATGTAGGTGCCGCTGCCTTCGGCATCGCCAACGATGGCCAGCGGTGCGACCGGTTCGCCGAGCACATATTTTTGCATGTGCAATTTACCGTTCTTGCGCACCTTCAATGTCAGCTCTTCGGATAACGCATTCACGACCGAAACCCCGACGCCGTGCAAGCCGCCTGACACCTTGTAGGCGTTGTCGTCGAACTTACCGCCGGCGTGCAAGACGGTCATGATGACTTCGGCGGCGGAACGGCCTTCTTCCTTGTGAATATCGACCGGGATACCGCGACCGTCGTCGTAGACCGATACCGAACCGTTTTCGTGTATCACCACATCGACACCTTTACAGTAGCCGGCCAAGGCTTCGTCAATGGAATTGTCGACTACTTCGAACACCATGTGATGCAAGCCGGAACCGTCGTCGGTATCGCCTATGTACATGCCGGGACGTTTTCTGACCGCATCCAGGCCTTTCAGTACTGTGATGTTCGAACTGTCGTATTGTTCACTCATGGTGTGTTCCGTAATGTAGGGTTTTGCCGCATTGACGCCAGAGGGGATCTATTCCTGCATCGTTGCTTCTGCTGGTGAGAGTTATAGTTATTGTGTTGTCTTGTCCGCGTTGCGATCACGGCGTTTGAATTCTTCCGTGTTCCACGTGAAACCTTTTATAAGTTTTGAGAGGCGCCAAATCGCCGAAGTCGGAAAAATCGGTACTGGTGATAAAGACTTGGCAGTTCAGTTCAGCCAGATATTTTAACAATTTTGACTTGTTTTCTGTATCCAATTCCGCCGCCAAGTCGTCGATCAAAATGCAGCAGGCATTCGGGCTAATCCGGTTCAACAACGTTACTTGCGCCATCAGTAAAGCCAGTACATAGAGCTTTTGCTGTCCTCTGGATAGGAAGTCCTTGGCTGGGCGTTTGTCGCAATAACAAATGAAGTCTGCGCGATGCGGTCCGCTATGGGTAAATCCGTAACGCAGATCTCTATCCAAATCCTGTTTCAGGTAATGTTCCAATTCGTTTTCATCAGGCCATCCCGGATGAAAACGAACATCCGCTTGAACGTCCGTTAAAAATTGCCGTGCGGTTTCGTTAAACACCGGCAACAGTTCGTCAACATAGGCTTGTCGAAATTGGTTGATGACCTTGCCGTGCTCGGCCAACTCTCGGTCCCACGCCGGAATTTGTCTGAGTTGGCGAGACTTCAACAGACTGTTACGTTGCTGCAGTGCCTTGGCGTATTTCCGCCAATGACCCAGAAACTGTTTGTGCTGATTGAAAATCCCCCAATCCAGAAACTCGCGGCGAACTTGCGGACCTGCATCAAGCAGGCGGTAACTCTTTGGGTCGATCAACTGTACGGGCAGTGCATAGGCCAAATCCGACTTTTGCCGATTCTCGCCGTCGATGCGAATTTCGCATTGCTTGGCGTCGATTTGAATCCCAATCCGACTTAGCGATTGGCCTTGCTGGCGATTTTGCGCGGACACCACCAGGTGGGTTTGGTCGAAGGCAATGGCTTGCTTGATATGCGTGGTGCGAAAGGACCGGGCGCGCCCAAGAATGAAAATGGCTTCCAGCAACGAACTTTTGCCGCTGGCATTGGCGCCGGTAATCAGGTTGATTGCCGGCGAAGGAGTAAGGCTGGCTTCACGGATGTTTCTAACCGAAAAAACATCCAGTGCGATCAAGGTCATTGTCCCGCTTACAGGCGCATCGGCATGACAATGAATTTAAATAAGGGTTGTTCGGGTTCTTCGATAAAACAACTGCTGGCATTGCCCGCTATCGTCAGCACCGCCAATTCGGAATCAAGATTCGAAACCGCATCCAGCATGTATTGCGAGTTGAAGGAAATACTCAGCGTCTGACCGTGATAATCGATGATCAGTTCTTCTTCCGCTTCGTCGTGTTCCGGGTTATGCGTGCTCAGCTTAAGAACGTCGCCGCCGATGTCGAAGGTCACGCCCTTGTATTTTTCGTTGGACAAGATCGCCACCCGAGTCAGGGCGTCGCGCAACACCTGCTTTTGAATCAGCAACGGCGTCATGAAAGATTGGTTGAAGACTTTACTGAAGTCGGGAAACTTGGCATCTATCAGCTTTGAGGAGAATACCACATCTTTGAATTGGACCTTGATATGGTTGGCCGAGAACTGTACATCCAATTCCGCTTCGGGATCGTCCAGCAAACGGTTTAGCTCCTGAACCGCTTTGCGGGGAATGATGATGCGCGATTCGTAGCCGGTGGCGAAACCGATGTCGTCCTCGAAAATCGCCAAGCGATGGCCGTCGGACGCCACCAGTTTCATCTTCGAATTACTGACGTGAAGCAATAAACCGTTCAGGTAATACCTGACATCCTGGTTGGCCATGCAAAACAGGGTTTTATCCAGGCCCTTCTTAAATTTGCTGGCATTCAACGCAAACCGGTATTCGTATTCCGATTCGTTAAACTCCGGATAATGCTCCGCCGGCAAGGTGCTCAACGAAAATCGGCTACGGCCCGAGGATAGTTTTACCTTGTCTTCATGCAACTCGAACTTGAGCTCCGCACCGCCAGGCAATAACCGGCAAATATCTAAAAACTTGCGAGCCGGTACCGTGATGACGCCAGGGTTTTCTATCGATTCACAATAGACCTTGCTGACGATTTGGATTTCGGTATCGGTACCGGTCATCACCAGAGAACTTTCATCCGCCCACAACAACACGTTGGAAAGAATAGGCATGGTCTGGCGCTTTTCTATAACACTGACGATTTGCTGCAACGATGGCAGAATCAGATCTCGGCTAATAACAAATTTCATAGATATCTATTTTTTATTTTTACTATTAACAAGTCGCAAAGCTGTGGAAAACCCGATTTACACAATATAAAACAAACGATTGTCTTGTACGTAACAAGGCGGCGATCCCGGCCCATAGCCTGTTGACGATTTGTGGACAACGAGAGATGGCAACTTTATCCACAAGTTTCGTGCCAAGAGCGCCAGGTCCTAATGACAGGGTTTTCCACAATTGGTCGGCGTATTATCGTGGAAAAAGCTAGTGCGTGCTTGACGGTTTTCGTCACCCGCGCAAATCTCGAAAAACGAGTTCCACGGGCTTTGTCTGTCTGTTTACCGACTTTTCGTTTCGACCGTCTCGCGTCGAATTAATCAATAACAATGTAAAAGAAATATAGTTTATTACTGCTATTAGCAAGCCCTTTGGTTGTGGGTAAGCCCAATTTTAGAAGTGCTTTCATAGTCTTAGTGTCTGGCGAATCTTGTCTTTTCGGGTAGGTAACGCCTGTGCGGCAACTGTGGACAACTTCGAGTCTTGAAGTTATGCACAGCTGAACCACAATCTACTCGGTGGGATAAAGACAGGATAGTCAACAGCAGAAATGACGGTTTCTCGACGCGCGAATCGACGGTGTAGGCAATGGATTAGGCCGAAGATACCCGTTTGATTGGCGGCTGTTCGAGCGGGAAGGACTAATTTTTAGGGATTGGAGAAATAAGAAGTTTGCGACAAACATCGTTCGCGTTTCGGTCAAGCGAGTAATTCGAAAGATTGCCGTCGGAATGACCGGTCTTTCCGCGCGAATGGGGATACGACCGAGAAACAGGAAGAGCGATCGATGCCTGAACTTCGAGGTTTAGTGTTTGAGCCGGCGTGGTGGCTTTGGGCGGAAAGCGCCCGGAGTTGGCGGCAGCGAGCGATATCGCCCGCTGCAAGGCTTAGTGCGACAGCGTGCGCAGCAGGTTTTTGTAGTCTTCCGCCATTTTGACGTCTTCGTCCTTGAGTTCGGCGACTCGTTTGCAAGCATTGATAACGGTGGTGTGGTCGCGGCCGCCGAAAGCATCGCCGATTTCCGGGTAGCTGTGCGAAGTCAGTTCCCTGGCTAAAGTCATGGCGATTTGTCTAGGGCGGGTAATCGACTGCTTGCGGTTTTTCGACGATAAGTCGGCGACCCGGATTTTGAAGTATTCGGCGACGGTTTTTTGGATATTGTCGATGCTGACCAGTTTGTCCTGCAAGCTGATCAAATCGTGCAAGGCTTCCTTGGTAAATTCGACGGTGATGTCGCGGCCGGTGAATTGCGAATTCGCGACCACCCGCCGTAGCGCGCCTTCCAAATCCCGCACGTTGGACGGAATGCGCTTGGCGATGAAAAACGCCACGTCGTGGCTAAGGTCCACGCCAACCTGTTGGGCTTTCTTGATTAAAATCGCGGTGCGGGTTTCCAGGTCGGGCGGTTCTATCGCCACCGGCAAACCCCAACTGAAGCGGGATTTCAAACGGTCTTCCAGGCCCTCGATTTCCTTCGGGTACTTATCGCAAGTTAGTACCACTTGATGTTTTTGGTCGAGCAGGTTATTAAAGGTGTGGAAAAACTCTTCCTGCGAACGTTCCTTGCCGGCCAGAAATTGAATATCGTCCATTAACAACACGTCGATGTTGCGATAGTAATCCTTGAAATGATTGATCTGGTTTTGCTGCAAGGCCTTGACCATATCCTGCACGAATTTTTCCGAATGCAGGTAGACGATGTTGGCGTCCGGTTTTTTCTGCAGCACTGCATTGCCGATAGCGTGCATCAAATGGGTTTTGCCCAAGCCGGAACTGCCGTAAATAAAGAGCGGGTTGTACACCTTGCCGATGTTGTCGGAAACCGTGACTGATGCGGCGCGCGCCAATTGGTTGGATTTACCCTCGACGAAGCTTTCGAAGGTGAACGCCTTGTTTAAAAAATTGGGTTGGTTTTTTTTCTGAACCGGACTTTTGTTCAGCGTTTGCGTTTTGATCGCCGACGCTTTCTTGCTGCCGATTTCGAAATGCACCGCTAGCGTGGCGTTGGAAAATTCGTTGACCGCGTCTTCGATGCGGGTCAGAAAATGTTGCTTGATATGATCAATGATGAAGCGATTGGGCGCGAGCAGTTTTAACTGGCTGTCGGTTTCCACCGCTTGCAGTGGCCGGATCCACGTATTCAGGTCGGTGCCGGGAATTTCATGTTCCAGCTTGGCCAGGCAGTTGTTCCAAATCACACTCATCGGGGGTGTCTAAGACGTCTAAAAAAGACGGCAAATGATAGCACAGCGGCGGGATAGGGCTTGACTCTTGGTCGTTATCAGAAAAGAATGGCGGCCGCATCGATTTCCAGCTTTTTACAATGACTACCGGCAAACTTTACATCGTTTCCGCGCCTTCCGGCGCAGGGAAAACCAGTTTGGTCAAACGTTTGACCGCCGAACTGGACGGTCTGACCGTATCGATTTCGCATACGACGCGGCCGATGCGGGTTGGCGAACAAAACGGCGTCGATTATTTTTTCGTGTCGCTTGACGAATTCAAAGCCATGATAGAACGGCAGGCCTTTCTCGAACACGCTCAGGTATTCGACAATTTCTATGGCACCGCTCAACGGACCGTCGAATTGGCGTTGGCGGACGGTACCGATGTGATTTTGGAAATCGATTGGCAAGGCGCTCAACAAGTTAGGAATATGCTGCCGGACAGCGAGTCGATCTTTGTCCTGCCGCCGTCGATCGAGATTTTAAAACAGCGCTTGCGCGGGCGCGGTCAGGATACCGAGGAAACCATTGCCCGCCGGATGCAAGACGCCGTCACCGAAATCAGCCACTATCCGGAATTCGATTATCTGGTGGTCAACGACGACTTCGAAACCGCGCTAAACCAATTAAAAAGCATCGTGATCGCCAACCGGGTCGCTCAGCGGCGACAACAGCAACAAATTGCCGGTTTGCTGGAAAACTTACTCAACTAACTATAGATAAGCCACATGAAGACCATCCATCCCAAATCAAAACTTATCGGCGCGGTTCTGCTATCCGTGGCGGCCTTGACGATCACCGCTTGTTCGGAGGATAAGTCGCAGCCGGCCGGTTCGGAAAAATCCGCTGCCAAGGCCAAGGCGCCGGAGAAAAAACACGTCGAGCACGGCGAAGCCACCGACACCGCCAAGTTTCGATTCGAAAAGGAATTCGCACAAAAATGTACTGAACGCGAATTGCGTAACTCGAACAATCCTGATGTGGATAAACCGCGCTTGGAAGAAAGCTGCGGCTGTATCGCTCGGCATATGTCCGAAGACTTGGCAGATACCGAAGCCGAAAAGTATTTGAAAGAACACGAAGATACCCACTCGCTGCAAATCAAGTTCGATGCGGCGGCCTATTTTTGCCTGCAAAACAAACCGGTACCTAAAGGTCCGCATTTGTTCGGCAAGCCTTAGTAAACCCCAACCGGTTTAGGTTGATGCTGGTCAACGATAAACCAGCATTCGCCTCCGAAAACTAATACCCGCGGTAGTGGCTTCAGTCACAATCGGTCCGGTCGAGCGGCTCAATGCGAACAGCCCCGACAATTTCTAGCCGGAGCAATGAGTTCGGGATTAACGGAAAACGGTGGATTCCGTTTTTGGCGAGGTAGAAAAACCGCTAACCGAATTAAATTGTTCGGAGTCTCCTCGGGTTTTAACCTTATTTCACAGTCAACCGCTTGAAAACTAGTGTGCCGGAGAATGGCCGGAAATGCCCTTTTCCCTCGATTAGCGATAGCGATTTGCCAACGGATTTTTTCATCATGACCTCATCCAGCGAACTTTTTTCTCAAGCTCAACAAGTCATTCCCGGCGGCGTCAACTCGCCGGTGCGGGCCTTCAAGGGTGTCAGTGGCACGCCGGTGTATTTCGATCGCGCTCAAGGCGCTTACGTCTGGGACGCCGAAGGCAAACGCTATATCGATTACGTCGGTTCCTGGGGGCCGATGATTTTGGGTCATGCCCATCCGGCCGTGATCGATGCAGTCAAACTCAGCGCGGAAAAAGGTCTGAGTTTCGGCGCGCCGACCGAGATCGAAACGCTGATGGCTCAAACGGTTTGCGAGTTGCTGCCTTCGATAGAAATGATCCGCATGGTTAGCTCCGGCACCGAAGCCACCATGAGCGCGTTGCGCTTGGCGCGCGGTTACACCGGCCGCGACAAGATCGTCAAATTCGAAGGCTGCTATCACGGCCATTCCGATTCCTTATTAGTAAAAGCCGGTTCCGGCGCATTGACGTTAGGCGTACCCAGCTCGCCCGGCGTGCCGGCCGCGCTGGCCGCCGATACCATCACGCTGGCTTATAATGACAGCGACGCGGTGAAGCAGACCTTTGTCGAAGTCGGCGACAAAATCGCTTGCATCATCGTCGAACCGGTGGCCGGCAACATGAACTGCATTCCGCCGGAACCGGGCTTTTTACAAACCTTGCGGGAAGTCTGCGACCAGTACGGCAGCGTATTGATCTTCGACGAAGTAATGACTGGTTTCCGCGTCGGCTTACAAGGCGCGCAAGGTCTATATGGCATCAAACCGGATTTGACCACGCTGGGTAAAATCATCGGCGGCGGCCTGCCGGTCGGCGCTTTCGGCGGCAGCCGCAAGATCATGGAATATCTGGCACCGCTGGGCCCGGTTTATCAAGCCGGCACGCTGTCCGGGTGTCCTGTGGCGATGGCCGCCGGATTGAAAACCCTGGAATTGATTTCCGTATCCGGTTTCTACGAGGCCTTGACCGCCAAAACCACGCAATTGCTGGCCGGCTTGCAGAACGCCGCCGATCAGGCTGGCATCGCTTTCACGACCAATCAGGTCGGGGCGATGTTCGGATTGTTTTTCACTGAAGAAAAAACCGTCAGCCGTTTCGCGCAAGTGATGGCCTGTGACGTCGAGAGTTTCAAACATTTCTTCCATGCGATGTTGGAACACGGAGTTTATCTGGCGCCGTCGGCGTTCGAGGCCGGTTTCGTTTCTGCCGCGCATATGGATGAGGATTTGCAGGCGACCGTAGATGCTGCGGCTGAGGTATTTAAGTACCTGCGGAATTGAATGTAGCGTATGGTTTCAATCCCTGAAAACTCACTCAGTTCTGATACACTGACACGCACATTGAAAGGAGATATGCAATGGCTACTGTGACTTTTGATACTCACAAATTTGTGCGTAAGTTGAAAGAAGCCGGTTTTGACGAAAAACAGGCGGAAGCTGTATCGGAAGCTTTTCGTGACGCCCAAACCGAAGCCGATCCGCTCACCAAAAAGGATTTGCAAATCGAGCTTGCGCCGGTCAAATCGGATTTATTGATCGTCAAATGGATGCTCGGCTTGGTATTTGCCGCCGAAGTCATGCCGCTGCTTGCCAAGCTTTTGGCTTGAACATAAGTTTGCTTATCTGGCCTACAAGCTAGTCTGAACATATTCACTAAATTGTAATTTTTAGTTGTTATGCTTCTTGACTTTTGTAAGCATTATGCTTTCAAGGAAAGCAAATAAAAAAACAGCTATTTGCATTGATTATTGCATCCGCTCTTCTTTCAGGTTGTCTGCCTTTGTCTTGGCGAAATCAGGGGCATCAAGAGTTTTCGGTTATAACGAGCAATAACGTAAATACTGCTAAGACAACTTGCGATCTTAGAAATGCTAAAGGTCATTGGACTACTTCTCCAGATGCAACCATCGTTATTCAACAAGATGACTTACCCATATATATAAGATGTGAAAATAAGAGGAAATGGGGAGCTTCTCGGGCAAACCTTGTTTTGGTAAACCAAGAATTATGGAAAAATTGGTCACGGCAAGGGTTCCAAGCTTAATTCAAAATGAAGTTCAAGAGATTGCTCGTCATCCTGGTATTACTTGCTTTCTTTTTTGTGATGTCCTCGATTTTGTGAATGACTCGCAAGACAAGTATCCGCGCTATGTTTATGTGGATATGAATAAAAGGTAAATTTGCCGAATATTCCTAACGCGTAACCCTGATAAAAACCGCAATGTAGGGCGGATAAGCATAGCGCCATCCGCCGATTAAATGCTGGAATGGCTTTTTGTGGTGGATGACGCTACGCTTATCCACCCTACGTTAATTCAATCCGCAACGATTTATCTCCATGTCCAACTACACCCGTAATCGGTGTGGGCAAGACGCTGCAAAAGTAATAACCGCGTCACATTTTTTTTGTACCTTCCAGCGGGGATCGGCTTTCGCCGCGCAAGCGGCCGATCCGTCCCTTGTTCCCCCAATTCAACAATTTCGGAAGGTACCATGTCAGTCAAAAAATTCCGCCGCGCCGCGGCTTTCGGCATATTCGCCGCTTCCTCGCTGTTCGCCGCGACCGCTTCGGCGTCCACCGTGGCCGTTACCGAATGGATGTATAACGGTGACGAGTTTATCGAATTCACCAACCTGACCAACGCGGCTGTCGATTTCAGCGGCTGGAGCTACGACGACGATTCACGTTCTCCCGGCACGGTCAGCCTCTCGGCTTTCGGCTTAGTCGCGGCTGGCGAGTCAGTGATTCTGGCGGAAAACGATGCCGCTACGTTCAGGAGCCACTGGAATTTGTCGGCGTCGGTCAAAATCATTGGCGGTAACACGGTAAATCTCGGCCGCAACGACGAAATCAATCTTTATAACGCCGCCAACATGCTGATCGACCGGCTGAGTTACGGCGACGGCAATTTTCCCGGCACGATCCGTACTCAAAATGTCAGCGGCAATCCCGGCAACTTGGCCGTCTTGGATCAAGACAACGTAACTTCGGACTGGGTATTGTCTAGCGTAGGTGACAGTTTCGGCTCCATAGCCAGCGTGTCCGGCGAATTTGTCGCCAACCCCGGCAGATTCGCGTTGGCGCCGGCGGCCGTGCCGGTTCCGGCGGCGTTTCCGTTAATGTTGAGCGGATTGGCTCTGTTCTCGATAGGTCGTAAGAAACGCGCATAGGCTTCAGCTACCCCGTTTTGTTATTTATCTTTTTTCAGGAATTTAGTCTATGAAACTCCAATCCTTGATCGGAGCGATCGCGCTGGCGGTCAGTGCCGGCGGCGTCCAAGCGGCAAGCTCTTTGAATTTGGCCAACTACCAATTAACCGGCAACTACGCGCTGGATACCTTGGGTGGTATCGGTCTGGAAGCCTCGGCGGTGACTTACGCCAGCGACCGCAACACGCTGTTCTTCGTCGGCGACGAAGGCCTCGGCGTCGTCGAAGTGTCGTTGACCGGGCAAACCCTGGGTTCCATGGCGTTCAATTGGGCGGGAACCGGGAGCAGCAATAACGATGCCGAAGGCCTGACCTATTTGGGCAATGGCCGGCTGGTCGTTGTCGACGAACGTCCGCAAGTGGCTTATCAATTTACCTACAGTGCCGGCGGCAGCGTGGCGCTAAACAATCAGCCGAAAGTGGCGATCACCGGCAGCACGGCCAGTGTCGGCAATGTCGGAACCGAAGGCATCAGCGTCGATCCGCGCGACGGCAGCTTTTACTCGGTCAAGCAAGACAATCCGGCGCAGTTGCGTAAAAGTACGCTGGACTTTGCGGTCGGCTACGGCACCGCATCGACGACGACGCTGTTTTCCGGTAGCGGTTCGTTGTTTGGCTTGAACAGTCTGTCCGACGTGCAAAACTTGTCCGCCGTCGATAGTTTGGCCGGCGGCGCGGGGGCCGACAACTTGCTGATTCTGAGTCTGGATTCAAAAATGTTGGTGGAATTGACGACGGCCGGTCAAATAGTCAGCAGCTTCGATCTGTCCTCCGTTACCCAGCAAGCCATCGAAGGCGTCACCGTGGATACGCTAGGTAACATCTACTTGGTTGCCGAGAACAACGGCAGCTCCTACCCCAACTCGCGCTTGTTCGTGCTGACGCCGACCGCGGTTCCGTTACCGGGCGCGTTGTGGTTGTTCGGTTCGGCCTTGGCCGGTATCCTCGCGGTTCGCCGTAAATCAGCCTAACCGGCGTTCTTTCTAGCAAGCCCGACGGCAGGCCGAATTCCGGCTTGCCGTCGTCGCGCCGGTTTTTCCAGACTGTCGGCGCCGACTTCCCTTACAATTGACCGACTCGTCCAATCCGGTTCAATTCACCCCTCAAGCACGCGTCGGCGTTGCATCGAAAATGACATTCTTGGAAATCACTCCGTGGCTTTGGCCAGCGAGTCTCGCCGTTGCCGCATCGCTTGGCTACTTTATTGGCGCCCGCCTGATGGGCGCACGGCGCCAGACCCTGCAAGCGGAAATCGATCTGCAACAACAGGTTTTACAGCAACAATCCGTAAAGCTGGCGGTGGCCGAGGAAAGGCTAAGCCTATTGAATCGGCGCGAATCCGAGTTGCAAGCCTTGCAACAACAGCTTCTGGCATTGAAAACCGAAAACGCCGAACTTAATACCCGCCAGCAGGAGCAGCATAAACACAACGAAGAGAAAATCCGCCTACTGCAAGATGCGGAAAATCAGTTAAAAACCCAGTTCGAGAATCTGGCGCACAGGATCTTCGAAGAACGCGGCAAGCAGTTTGTCGAGCATAATAAAGTCAGTATCGAAGGCTTGGTGGCGCCGTTGAAACAGCAACTCGGCGAATTCAAAAGTCGCGTCGAAAGCGTCTACGACAACGAAACCAAGGATCGCATCTCGCTACGCGAGGAAATCGTCTCGTTGCGCCGCGATACTCAGAAGATGAACCAGGAAGCGCTGAATTTGACCCGGGCGTTGAAAGGCGACCACAAGGCGCAAGGCAACTGGGGCGAGATGATTCTGGAAAAGGTGCTGGAACAATCCGGCCTGCGCAAGGGCATCGAATACGAAACCCAGGGTGCTTTCCGCGACGAAGACAACCGACTGTTCAAACCCGACGTGATTGTCCGCTTGCCGGACAACAAGGATGTCGTCATAGATTCCAAAGTCTCGTTGAACGCTTACGAGCGCTACTGTTCCAGCGAAGACGATGCTGAACGTAGCGAAGCGCTGAAACAACACGTCGAAGCGGTGCGCGCCCACATCAAAGGCCTCAGCGGCAAGGATTATTCCAGCCTGAAAGGCCTGCGTTCGCTGGACTTCGTGCTGCTATTCATGCCGATCGAAGCCGCCTTCATGGCCGCGTTTCAAGGCGACGAAAAACTATTCAACGACGCCTTCGAACACAAAATCGTCGTCGTCACGCCAACCACCTTGCTCGCGACGCTACGCACGATCCAAAACATCTGGCGTTACGAGCAGCAAAACGAAAACGCCCGGTTGATTGCCGACAAGGCCGGCGCACTGTACGACAAGATCCGCGGCTTCGTCGAAGACATCGAAAAACTCGGCCACCAACTCGGCACCGTGCAAAAAACCTACGACGGCATCGTCAACAAACTCAGCAGTGGCCAGGGCAATCTGTTGCGCCAAGCCGGCGCACTCGAAGAACTGGGCGTGAAAGTGAAAAAGAAACTACCCAAGAGCCTGACCGAACAAATGGATGCGGACGACGCCGAATGAGCCTGGACTACGCCACGCTGGAGCTGCTGAAACAAAACCACCCGGCTTGGCGCTTATTACGCTCCGACCATGCGCCGCTGATCGCCAGCTTCCTGCACCGGGTCTTCGTCGCCCCCAATCAGCGTCTGATCGGTCAGGCCGATCTGGCCGAAGCGCTGGAAGATGAGTTGTTTGCGTTACGCGAACGGCTGGGTAACGATGCTTTCCCTAAGCCCGCGCTGGACTATCTGAACGACTGGGCCGGCAACGACAAGGCTTGGTTGCGCAAGTTTTACCGGCAAGGTTCCGACGACCCGTTTTTCGACCTGACGCCAGCCACCGAAAAAGCCATCGCTTGGTTGGGCAGCCTGTCCGAGCGCGCGTTCGTCGGCACCGAATCGCGCTTATTAACGTTGTTCGAACTGCTCAAGCAAATCAGCGCAGGCAGCGAAACCGATCCGGAGACCCGTATCGCCGAACTACGCAAGCGCCGTGCCGACATCGACGCCGAAATTGCCAGAGCCGAGGCAGGCGAACTGGCCTTGCTGGACGACACCGCGTTGAAGGACCGCTTCCAGCAATTCACCGGGCTGGCCCGTGAACTGCTGGGCGACTTTCGCGAAGTTGAACATAACTTTCGCGGCCTGGACCGGCGAGTGCGGGAGCGCATCGCTTTGTGGGAAGGCGGCAAGGGCGAACTGCTGCAAGACATCATGGGCGAACGCGACGCCATAGCCGACTCCGACCAAGGCCGCAGTTTCCGCGCCTTCTGGGATTTTCTAATGTCCAGCCGCCGCCAGGAAGAATTGTCGGCCTTGCTGGAACGGGTGTTGGCTTTGGAGCCTGTCGCCGAACTCAAGCCCGACGCCCGCATTCGCCGGGTGCATTACGATTGGTTGGAAGCCGGCGAGCATACCCAGCGCACCGTCGCCGAACTGAGCCGGCAATTGCGCCGCTTTCTCGACGACCAGGCCTGGCTGGAAAATCGCCGGATCATGGAAATCCTGCACGGCATCGAAGCCAAGGCCGTGGCCTTACGCGAAAATCAACCCGCCGGTGAAGTCATGATCATCGCCGAAGCCGCCGCCGACATCGAGCTGCCGATGGAACGGCCGCTACACACGCCACCGGTCAAACCGCGCATCGAAAGCATCGTCCCGCAAACCGGCGACGAAGACCTGGACGCCGCCGCGCTGTTCTCGCAAATCGTCATCGACAAGACGCAACTGGCCCGCCACATCCGCCACGCCCTGCAAGACAAACCGCAAATCACGCTGGCCGAACTCTGCCGCGCCCGCCCGCTGCAACACGGCCTGGCGGAACTGGTCGCCTATCTGCAACTCGGCGGCGACAGCTTTAAAACCACGGTCGATGAAGGCGTGGAGGATGTGATCGTTTGGCAGGCTGTGGATGGCGAAGGACGGGAATTAAGTAAACAGGCGAAGTTGCCAAGGGTGATTTTTGTCCGGTGACTGCTCAATAAAAGGTTGCGTTGCCCCGATGCTGGGGTTTGCTATACTGGCTTGGTCTAATCACTTGGTCAAGGAGCATGCTCATGAGCACTTATACGCTTTATAACGCCAAAACCCATTTATCCAGCTTGGTCGAACAAGCATTTGCCGGTGAGGAAGTGATCATCGCCAAGGGCAAAGTGCCGTTAGTCAAGCTGGTGCCGATCACCGAAAGTCGTCCACAACGGCGATTCGGCGCCATGAAAGGTCAAGCTCCGGTGACCGAAGCCTTCTTCGAGGCATTACCGGACGACGAATTGGATGCTTGGGCGCAATAGATGAATGCGCTGTTGGATACCCATACTTTGTTGTGGTGGTTGGACGGCGACGAGAAGCTATCTTGGATTGCAAAAGAATGGATTGCCGAGCCCAGCCATGTCGTTCTGGTCAGCGCCGCTTCGGCCTGGGAGATCGCCGCCAAGGTGCGTATCGGCAAATTGCCGGGTGCCGAAGCCGTGGTCGATAGCTATCAGGATTGCCTGAAGGAACAAGGTTTTACCCCGCTGGCTATCACAACCGACCACGCTTTGCGAGCCGGCAGCCTGCCCGGCCCGCACCGCGACCCTTTCGACCGAATGTTGATCGCCCAAGCTCAGGCCGAGAATATTGCCTTGATCAGCAATGAGGTGTTGTTCGATAGCTATGGGGTTAGGCGGATTTGGTGAATGGAGATCAGATAATTCATGTTGCCGCGACTCGAATCAATTGAGGTATTTAAATGTGGCTGGGCAATGCTTTTCTGCTCACCATTTTAGAGGTAATTGCTTTAATTCCGCGTGGGCACATAAAGCGTGCCCACCGGGCTGTGAGTGATCGCAAGACCTGACCCCAATTTTCTTCTTGAGTTCGCCTTTGTCGATGAATTTGGTCAACTGCGCCAAAGCATTTTGATAATTGGCGAAGCGCTGTTTCCAGCGAATGTTTTGGTGCATATTGGTTTCTGAAGTTGTGGTGTTTGGAGAAAACTAGCCCATCGGGTGCGTTACATACCGTGAACCGTATCGATCACGTTTAATGCGGTCGCAAACTTACCGACACTCTATATTAGCGCTATTGAATCTTGATTTGAGTTTGAATTCGACTGCGAACTTCCTGATAAATATGAATAGAAACACCTTCCTTGACTTCCATGGTAACTGCTAGTGCATAGGGAATTTGTTCGTCCAGTTTATCGATTGCGTCGGCATTGCATTGCACAGGAATGACCAATTCATCGCCATCCTGATAATAAGATACCTTACTACTTTCCAATATTTCATGTTGAACGGTGCCACGCCTGACCTGATTCCATTCTGCCTCTTGTCTGCTTAATCCGAGAGCATCGGTATTTTTAGGGGCATCAAAAAACAGTTTTGCTTGGCGTAAATAGCGATGGTTAGGATTGATTGGTGTGAACCACGCCAGAGTAATGGTTAAACGCCGCCACTGTTTGGAGTTTGCCAAGGAAGGTGGCAGCGGAAAACGGTATTCGTGGACTTGTTTCTCGCCAATATGCCCACAGCCGATCACTGTCGCGCGTTGTTCCGTGCAAGCCAGAACCCTTGAGATATTGGCGTTGCCGTAACCAATAAATTTGCTGGCATAACTTTTAAACTGTCGAGAGTTGGCTGGTGTCTTTAGATGCTGATCCAATACGTCTTCGGCTCCTTCCCTGGATGCGCCATGCACTAGCAAAGCTTTGATAAGAACGGCAATTTGATCTTCCTTTATGGCTTCGGGCATTTGCCGCCTAAGACTTTCGATGACATCATAAATTTTAGCGCCAGCACGGGAAGCCAATGCCGTAGCGTTACTGCTACCGCGTGTGTAACTCGAAGCTGATAGATTACCTGTATTATCTTCAACAGCAACTTGTTGTCCTGGTGGCGAACCGGATAAAGAAGCACTAAATATGGTTCCAATGGGTGGCGAGTTAAATAGTTGCCTGCCACCTGGCAGTAAAATATCCGGTTTGATTGAGCGTCGAAAGCCCTGGCCTAAGCAGTTTGTGGGGCTAAATAATTTCCTTATCGGAAGAATATCAACGCGCTGGCCTAAATATGAAAAGCTGGAGCTATCATTATGGCTGGCCCCTACAGTAACAGCATTCAACGATTCGGCAGGACTAATAATCCGACGACGATGTGCCGTCTCGTTGATTTTAGCCAGCGTTATTTGAGTTTTTTCCGCTTCGCTCAAGCGATTGAACTCGCCCTCAGAAACACCGAGATCAATCGGTTCACTGATGTTGCCGGTGCTAACGCAAAATAGCACTTTATATTTCCACGACAGCCAGTCTAATAATCTCGCACAAGGACTTGGCGTATGAATAAACGGCCGAAATAAGTCGCCAAAAGAAAGATTAATGATCTTTACCGTATCGGCCTGGGCGGGAACCTCTCCTTCGCCTTCGAACATACGCCGGACGGCACGTTCGATGCGATCTTCATAAAAAATCTCATCCGGTACATGTTCATGCCGATTAGGCGTATGCGGGTCAGGTTGCAAAATTGGGCGAAAATAAACCGGTCTAGTTAACGGAACTTCGTTGGCATCCAACTCACCGTGTATGACTAACGAAGCCATCGCAGTGCCATGTTTTCTGTCGCCGGCTTGATATTCGTTTTCCAGTTCATCGGCATCGTCCAAAATTAACCGGTCTTTTAGCCATGTATGTTGGCTAAACGGTACGCCGTCTAAAATTGCAACTATCGGATCGCCACTGACTGGATATTTCGGCGCAGTTTCTATTGGCGCCGTTTCATCGGGCGAGCTGGTCAACGATTGTCCGGTTGGGCGGAAAAACATAATCGACGGCAGCTTCAATAAGTTGATGTCCAACTCGTTGCGATCAATCTTTTCGACTATGGATTGAATGCTATTTCTGGATAGTTGGGCTTTTGCCGCATGAAAGCCGATTTCCGAGTACTCAAGAAAAGGACTGATTAACTGTCCGGACAATTCTTCCAATAAGGTTTTAAAAACAGCTTCGTTTTGTTTTCTGGCCTGTCTATCCTTACGGTAAAAAAATTCGACTTGAAAATTCATGCGTTCATGTGCCGTGTCCTCGTATTCCAAATCTTCGCGCCAAATATCGAGAACACGGGTTTCGATCAATTGCTCTTGTATGCCCCAGCGCCGAATAACTTTGATTTGGGAAAATACGTCTCTCCATTTAGCTTTACCCGAAGGTAAATCGTTCGTTTTTTGCCATAAGTTCCATAAATTTAGCAATTCGACCAAACCTTGTTGCTTGGTCATGGCAAGGTATAACCGGCCTTCAACTTGTTTGTCCGTTTTCTGTTGTTTACTATCCCTGTTGAAGAAATATTCGTCCGGCTCGAATTCCTTGTCCCATTCGGCTAGCCATTCCAACCCAGGCGTATTGGCAATCGCGCGTTGAAAATCTTCTATGCGCCCAGCCGTTTCAATCACCAACACCATTTCCGGTTCCAAGCCTGCGATTGAAGCGGACAACATCGCCTGATCGGCTCGAAATTGTTTTTCCAAGTTTTCAAACTGCGGCGTTAAGCGCGAAATTTGTATTTGTTTTGCTGGGACATTCGGTGTCGAGAAGCCCGGCCTTCCCTTTGGAGGATCAACAATTTTTGCTTGGGGAAAAATCAATAAAGGTAATTCGGCCATTACTCCGTTCCTTGTTGTTTAGGCTTATATCGGCTTTGCCATTGATGCAATACGGCAGTAGTAATATTTTTGGCGTTATTGGTTTGTTTGCTCAATATTGCTCGCCTGACAATAGTTAGACAGACTTCTTCAATTTCGGAAAAGTTTGTCCCCAGCATTTTCTTAGCCATCGTTTCTGCGGCTAAGCCAAATTTGACCGATGTTTTTTGTTCCATTGCGGCAATGAATAAAGCAATTTTATCCCGTGAAGGAAGGGGCAATTCAACTCTCACCTGAAAGCGCCGCCACACGGCTTTGTCCAACAATTCCGGATGATTGCTGGCTGCGATAACTACCACATAATCCGGCAAATCATCCAATTGCAGCAGCAAAGAACTCACCACCCGTTTGATTTCACCGGTTTCATGGGTATCGCCGCGCTCTTTACCTATCGTTTCAAATTCATCCAAAAACAAAACGCAACGCTGAGTTTTCACATAATCGATGATTTGTTTTAATCGACTGGCGGTTTCCCCCAAATAACTACCAATTAACGTGTCATAACGAATGGAAACTAGGGGATACATCAATTCGGTAGCTATCGCTTCGGCCAAACTAGTTTTGCCGTTACCGGGAGGGCCTACCAGCAAAATTCTATTTCTGGCTGACAAGCTATAGGCGTGCAACAATTCGGAACGGTGCTGTTCTTCGATTAAATCATTAATTTGTTCCAGTGCTAGCTCCGGAACAAAGACTGTGGATAACAATCGCTTTGGCGTTACTTCATAAACTAGGTCATTTTGTTTTTGCGACGTAATAGAACGCTGCGGTACCAGTTCGGTGCCGAAAGAATTTTGTAGCCGGTCCGCTAGAATCCGATGCCCTTTATCACGCTCGTCAGCAATTAAGGATTCCGCCGCTTTGCGAAAAGCTACCTGATCTCCTCGACTGCCGGAGCGAATCAGGCTCACTAAAACGTCCGCTCTAGCCATAAATTTTTTTCCAAAAATACATTAATTTTTCGTTTTACCAAAAATAGTGCGGGTCTTTTATTAACATTACTAGCCAAACTTATTGTCTGATATTTAATCAGCGTTCCTAAAACTTGAGTCGTTCACAGTTGAATGAACTTCATCAAAGGCTGACAAGCGCTTACTGAATAAAAAATTCCCTAATAGTTTATCCACCCAGCAACCGCCTCGCCAGCAAAGCCTGCATGTCGCGCCTGCCATCGGCGATAAGATATACATAGACTCGTCGGGCTATGATGCGATAGACGATGCGGTAGGGTTTGAAGAAGACTTGGCGGTATTCTTGAACGCCGATGGCCGCAAGCTCTTTCGGGAAGTTGCCGCGTTCCGGGAAACTCGCCAAGTCGTCCAGCGTTTGCAACAACTTGTCCAAGACGGCATCGGCATTGGCCGGTGTATCGAATTCGGCGATGTAATCGTACAGGCTTTCCAAATCCTGCTCGGCACCGCGAGTCAACAAGACTTGATAAGATGCTGCGGGCATTAGCTGCTAGTCTTTTTCGCGCGAAGTCGGGCGGCTACTTCGGCCACGGGTTTGACGTTGCCGCTCTCGATTTCCCGGTTGCCCAAGGCCAATATTTTCAATAAGGCCAGGGTTTCCTGGGTTTCCTCGTAGGAGGCCACATCCTGCAATACCGCCTTGGCTTCGCCGTTTTGGGTAATGACCAAAGGTTCGCGGCATTCGGCCAGTTTTAACAGCACTTCGGCGGCGTTGGCTTTCAGGTAACTGATCGGTTTGACTTGAGATGAGTAACGCATGACTGCCTCGAACTTTTTAGAAAGGACTTAATATAGTCTTTAAAAAGTTCTTAGGCAATGCTTGCGCGTGTAAAGCAAGTAGGTTCGATTTCTCCGTCTCTTCCCCGTAAAATCCCCTACTTTATCCCAGCGATCCCAAACGCGATGACAGAAACCGAGCTCGAAGCCGCACCCCAATACGACCTGTCGGCCGTGGTCATTCCATTATTGAAAGGTGTGGTCTATCAGGAAAACGACGGCGGCCTTTGGAATGCCTTGTTGAATCTGCAAGCCAGGGTGCGGGATTACGTGGCGGTGTTGGGTTTGGAGTTGGTGCTGGACGAAGCCGAAGGATATGCGTTCTTGCGTTCGCGTCAGACCGATTCCGAGGACGACGAGGCGGCGCCGAAGTTGCCGCGTTTGATTGCGCGGCGGCCGTTGTCGTTTCCGGTCAGTTTGCTGTTGGCGCTGTTGCGCAAGCGTTTGGCCGAGTTCGACCGCGGCGGCGGCGAGACTCGGCTGGTCTTGTCGCGCGAGGACATCGTCGAATTGATCCGGGTGTTCTCGCCGCAACGCAGCAACGAGGCTAGGCTGATCGATCAGATCGAAACCCATATTAATAAGGTGGTGGAACTGGGCTTCTTGCGCAAGCTCAAGACCAGCGCCAATCAAGCCGCCAGTTACGAGGTCAGGCGGATACTCAAGGCTTTTGTCGATGCGCAGTGGTTGTCCGAGTTCGACGCCCGATTGGCCGAATACCAAGCGCAATGGGTTGGCGGCGGGGAAGGCGGAGAGTGATCATGCGTAGATTTATCCGTATCGCCCTTTCCCGCTGGGACAATGCCATTAGGTATATCGTGGTTTATCCCCCTCTTTTGCAAAGGGGGAGGCAGCTGAAGCCAAGCGATATTTCCACCGTTAGACAGGGCTTCCATTCCGTTTTACAGCGTCTCAAGCCAAATTCCGCTACGCGATGATCACCAATAACGACCTGCAACTCTCCCTGGATTTCGTCGACGATGACGCCTTGTCCGGCTTCCGGCTGCAACGTCTGGAAGTCTATAATTGGGGAACCTTCGACGGCCGGGTTTGGGTCTTGAACTTGAATGGCCGCAACGCTTTGTTGACCGGCGACATCGGTTCCGGCAAATCCACTTTGGTCGATGCGGTGACCACTTTATTGGTACCGGCCCAGCGCATCGCTTACAACAAAGCCGCCGGCGCCGACGCCAAGGAGCGCAGCCTGCGTTCCTATGTGTTGGGCCATTACAAATCCGAACGCAACGAGGTCAGCGGCAGCGCCAAGCCAGTGGCCTTGCGCGGCGACAACAGTTATTCGGTGATCTTGGGCGTTTTCCACAACGCCGGCTACGACCAGACCGTGACGCTGGCCCAAGTGTTCTGGATCAGCGACCGCCAGGGCCAGCCGGCGCGGCTGTTCGTCGGCGCCGAACGGGACTTGAGCATAGCTCGCGATTTTTCCGACTTCGGCAGCGACATCGGTCAACTGCGCAAGAAGCTGCGCGGCTTGGGCGCGGAGTTGCATGACAGCTTTCCGCCTTATGGCGCCTGGTTCCGCCGTCGTTTCGGCATCGACAACGAGCAAGCGCTGGAATTGTTCCATCAAACCGTGTCGATGAAGTCGGTCGGCAATCTGACCGATTTTGTGCGCAGCCACATGCTGGAACCCTCGGATGTCGCGCCGCGCATCACCGCTTTGATCAACCATTTCGACGACCTGAACCGCGCCCACGACGCGGTTTTGAAGGCCAAGCGGCAGATGAGCCTGTTAACGCCTCTAGTCGCCGATTGCCAGCGTCACACTCAACTCAACGAGCAAACCGAAATCCTGCGCGCCTGCCGCGAAGCCTTGCGGCCGTTTTTTGCAGGCCTGAAGCGCGGCTTGCTGGAAAAACGGCTGGCCGGCTTGGACGAGGAATTGGCCAAGCAGAACGCCCAACTGGAGCGGCTGAGCGAGCGCAAGCGACAACAGCAAATGCAGGCGGGCGAACTGCAACGCCATATTGCCGCCAACGGCGGCGACCGCATCGCTCAATTGGGATTGGAAATCGAGCGTCTGCAAGATGATATGGCCCGCCGCCGCGATAAATCCGCCCGCTACGAAAAACTGCTGCAAAGCTTGGATTTGCCGGCGCCGGTAGACGCCGAAGCCTTTCTGGCGCAGCAAGTCCGTTTTCTGGAGTTACGGGACAGTGCGTCCGCGCGCGAAGCCGATCTGCAAAACCAGGCTAGCGAAATCGGCGTGGCGTTTGCGCAAGGCCGCAACGAACATCAACTCCTGCAAGCCGAATTGACCAGCCTGAAGGCCCGGCGTAGCAATATCGACGACGCGCAAATCAAAATGCGCCAGGCGCTTTGTGAAGCGCTGAATCTGGCCGAGGACCGGATGCCGTTCGCCGGCGAATTGATCCAGGTGCGCGATGAAGACAGGGATTGGGAAGGCGCCGCCGAACGCATGTTGCGCAATTTCGGCCTATCGCTGCTGGTGCCGGATGCGCATTATTCGGCGGTAGCCGATTGGGTGGATCAAACCCATTTGCGCGGCCGGCTGGTCTACTTCCGGGTCAGGCCCGGCCAGCGCGCCGAGCTGCCGGAGCCGCACCGCGATTCGTTGGCGCGCAAATTGGCGATTAAACCCGATTCGGCGTTTTACGATTGGCTGGAGCGCGAGATCGGTCACCGCTTCGACGTAGCTTGCTGCGCGACCCAGGAGCAATTCCGCCGCGAGCAAAAAGCCATCACCCGCGCCGGCCAGATCAAGGCACCCGGCGAACGCCACGAAAAAGACGACCGCCACCGCCTGGACGACCGCAGCCGCTATGTGTTGGGCTGGTCCAATGCCGCCAAGATAGCCGCGTTGGAAGCCAAGGCCAAGCTATTGGAAAATCAGCTAGCCGATCTGGCCGGTCGCTTGGCCGACATCGCCAAAGCACAAGCCACGGTCAAGGCGCAATTGGAAACCTTAAGCAAGCTGGGCGAATACCGCGATTTCCGCGAACTGGACTGGCAGCCTTTGGCTGCGGAGATTGCTCGGCTGGAACACGAGAAGCGCGAGCTGGAAGCGGCGTCCGATCTGCTCAAGCAACTGACGGAGCGGCTGGAAGCGCTGCAACATGCTTTGGCCGATACCGAGCACGCGTTGAACGACAAAATCAAGGAAATCGGCGCCACCGAGCAACGCAAACAGGCCGCCGAAGCGTTGCTGACGCAGACTTCCGACATCCTGAACGAAGCCGGCGACGCACACGCCGCGCATTACCCGGCTCTGGAAGTGCTGCGCGGCGAAGTGCTGGCCGAACGGCAAGTCACGGTGGAGTCCTGCGACAACCGCGAACGCGAGATGCGCGATTGGTTGCAGACCAAAATCGAAAACGAGACCAAAAAGCTCAATTATCTGCGCGACAAGATCATCGACGCGATGCGCGGCTATTGCGCGGCCTTCCCTTTGGAAACCCAGGAAGTCGACGTCGGCATCGCCGCTGCCCAGGAATATCAAACCATGCTGGAAGGTTTACAAAGCGACGACTTGCCGCGCTTCGAGGCTCGCTTCAAGGAATTGCTCAACGAAAACACCATCCGCGAGGTCGCCAATTTCCAGTCGCAACTGGCCCGCGAGCGGGAAACCATCAAGGAGCGCATCGCCCTGATCAACGAGTCCTTGACTCAGATCGACTACAACACCAACCGCTTCATCGTGCTGGAAGCGCAACCGACGCCGGACGCCGACGTGCGCGACTTTCAAAGCGAGTTACGCGCCTGCACCGAGGGCGCGCTGACCGGTTCCGACGACGAGCAATATTCGGAAAACAAGTTTCTGGAAGTCAAAAAAATCATCGAGCGTTTTCGCGGCCGCGAGGGCCAGGCCGAGCAAGACCGGCGTTGGACAGCCAAGGTTACCGACGTGCGCAATTGGTTCAATTTCGGCGCCAGCGAGCGTTGGCGCGAGGACAACAGCGAGCACGAGCATTATTCCGACTCCGGCGGTAAATCCGGCGGCCAGAAGGAAAAACTGGCCTACACGATACTGGCCGCCAGTCTGGCTTATCAGTTTGGTTTGGAATGGGGCGCGGTGCGTTCGCGCTCGTTCCGCTTCGTGGTGATCGACGAGGCCTTCGGCCGCGGCTCCGACGAATCGGCGCAATACGGCTTACGGCTGTTCGAAAAGCTCAATCTGCAATTGCTGATCGTCACGCCGCTGCAGAAAATTCACATCATCGAGCCCTACGTTGCGGCGGTCGGCTTCGTGCATAACGAGGAAGGACGTGCGTCCAAGCTGCGCAATCTGAGTATCGAAGAGTACCGCGCCGAACGCGCGGCACGCGGCGGATGAGCAAGCCGGTCTGGACCTTGCCGATCGAGTTGCGCGCCGAACTGGACAAACGCTGGCAACGCGGGCAAATCCTGACGGAAAGCCTGGCGCCCAGCGGATTGTTTCCGTTGCGCATTCCTTTAAAGTCACCCAGCCCGGCGCAATTGGCCGCCGATTTCACCGCCGTACAGGTTTGGGTGGAGCCTTGGTTGGCCGTTGACGCCAAGCATTTTGCCGTCGAATGGCGCGACATCAATCATCGGCTGTCGGGGCGCAACCGTTTGCCGGCGGCGGTGGTTTTCGACAAGCCGGACGACGCGGCGGCGTATTTGAAAAAAGCGAAGGAATTGGCGGTTTTCGGGCAATTGGCGGCATCGCTGGTTGACGATTTCGCCGCCCTGCGGCCTTGGTTATTGAAATATCCGTTACGCGTCTTGGAGCACGCCGACGAATGGCAAAAATTGTTGAGCGTGGCCGGCTGGGTCGTAAAACATCCTCGGCCAGGCATTTATCTACGCCAAATCAGCCTGCCCGGCATCGACAGCAAATTCATCGAAAGTCGCAAGAAGTTGCTTGGCGAATGGCTGGATTTGCTGTTGCCGGCCGCGGCGATCGATACCGCGCAAACCGGCGTAACAGGCTTCGAGGCGCGTTACGGCTTTTTGGCGAAGCCGGCGACGATTCGCTTCCGCTTGCTGGATAGTCGGCTGCGTATCGCCGGATTGAGCGATCTGACGGTGACCGCCGGCGAATTCGCGACTTTGAATTTGCAGGTCAAGCGGGTATTCGTCACCGAAAACGACATCAACGGCCTGGCGTTTCCGCCGTTTGCCGATAGTATGGTGATCTTCGGCAGAGGCTACGGCTTCGATGCCTTGGCGCAAGCCGAATGGTTGAAGGATAAGGAAATTCACTATTGGGGCGACATCGACACTCACGGCTTCGCGATTCTGAGCCAGTTTCGCCAATACTTTCCGCGAACCCACTCATTGCTGATGGACCAAGCGACCTTGTTGGCGCACCGCGAGTCCTGGGTTGCGGAAACCACTCCGGGCCGCGCCGATTTATCCGGTTTAACCTTTGAGGAAACCGCGCTTTACGACGCGTTGCGCGATAACCGTTTCGGCCAAAACTTGAGGTTGGAGCAGGAGTATGTCGGTTTTGCCGCGCTCGGCGCGTTGCTGGCGCGGCTCCAAGCGGAAGCCTAGCCAGGATGAAGCGGAACCCGGCATTCAAAGCGGCAAAAGTTTTCCCAAGCGCCGGGCAATTTCAAACGATGTGGATAAAGATTTTCTCGTTTTCGGCGGCGCGTTTGAGTTTCTCGAACAGCGTTTCGAAAGCCGCCCGGCTGGAGCCGACGAAATCGGCCGATTTCGATTTCCCGACCAGAATGCAGCCCTCGGTATCCTTGGCGCTATTGCCGGGATGTATCCGGACGCCGTCGAAATTCGGCACGTTTAGCAGTAGCGGCAACGGTTTTTTAAAGCGCTCGGAAAAATTGATGATGATTTCGTAGGAGCCGGCTGGAATCGCGGTCATGCCCTTGACTTTGACCGGACGGACTTTGTCCTCCAAGGTGTAACATTCGAAGGCTCCGTTAATACTTAGTTCGCCTATTGTGCTTTCGTCGGTGAATTCGACGCGGGTCAGGTTCAGCTCCATGTGGCCTCCTCGAAGCTAGGATTTTCAAAAATGGATTTCGCCGATTTTTGGTGCGGCTGGCCGGCGATTATTTCGCTCGAAGCACCGGGTTTGTCAAGCGGGAGCGATCTTCGCCGAGCGAGCGGCTTATTCACGCTGAATTCTAATCGCAGACCGACCAATTCGGATAAGTGTTCCGGACGCAGATTCCCCGCCAAAATCCTCCGACAATGCATTAACATGCCGGCCTCAACCAACCGGGGAGTTTTATGAATTTAACCGAGGCGATCTTGCGTAAGGGTAAAACCTTGTATGAAGACGATGACTACATCCTGCTGTGGACCAAGTTTTTCGGGCTGAGCATTCTGGCGCTGACGTCGTATTTCGTTTACGTCAAGGCCAAGCATAGTCTGTTGAAATTGAACGGCCGGGAAAAGGCTTATTTGATGAGCGTGTCGTTTTATCTGACCAAACAGCACGGCGTCAGTCCGCGCGCGGTGTTGGACGACACCTATTTATTCAAGGACTTCGCTCAGGCGATCGCTAATCGCGGTAGCGAAAGTTATCAGAATTACTTTAAGGAACCGAGCAAGGACAAGGCCAAGCACTACGCGGTTCAGTCCGGGCGGCGCTACAGCAAAAAAAACCAAAAATGAACGTGGGCTCCGCCACCGTGGCGGAGCCGGATTGAGGTCGGCCTAGACTCTGACGTCGATGCCGCCGGCCGGCGCGGCGGCCGATTCCAGCAGTTTCAGCGCGGCCTGGCCTTGTTGCTCCTGCAATTCCTTGGCTTTGTTCAGCACGGCGACTTCGAGTTGTTGGCCGGTTTTTTGGTTGGACAATTGCGTCGCGAACGCGGCGATGGACGGGACGGAATCCAGCATGGCGATACCTCGTTGAGTTGGGGCCGGCGATAGCCGGCCTGTCTGGTTAGCGGACGATGGGCCGAAAACTTGAGGGTTACCCAAATTCAATCCGGCCGGGTTTCAGCCGGCGGGGAAGAAAATTGCCGCCAAGCCGTTCAAGGTTTCCCGGTCGGGTCGGTCGGCGTAGACCGCATGGCCGGGTTGATCCGGGCGCATGCCGCGCACGAACAAATATTTGATGCCGCCGAAATGGCGTTGATAGTCGTAATCCGGCAGGCGCAGCCGCAAATAGCGATCCAGCACCACGCTGTACAACCAATATTGCAAACCGTAGTTGTGTTCGCGCATCGCCAACGTGAGCGAGTCGTGGCCGTAATCGGCCAAGGAGTTGGTCTTGTAATCCATCAGAAAATATTGGCCGCCGTGTTCGCAAACCAAGTCGATGAAGCCGGTTAGATAGCCGTTCAGACGTTTTGGAGCCAGGGCTTGATAGGTCGGACAGCCGGCCAACAGCCGGTTGATGCGGCCGGTATCGATAGGATAGGCCAGCGACAAATAAAACGGCATTTCCTTGATACAGCGCTCGGCCGGTAAATCCGCTAGCCGAAACTCGCCGTTCGCGGCTAACGGCGTGCTGACTGTTGCAGCTAGCAGCTGGTCAAGCAACTCCGGTTGAGTCAGGTGTAGTCCGTGGCGCAGACAAGCCATGTCGCGCGGCCGACCCAAATCCGTGCCGGCGGCCAAGGCTTGAAAGCTCAGCGTCTCCAACAAACTGTGTACGACGTTGCCGGTGGCGGCGCCCTTGGGCAGGCCGCCGGCTTCGACGTAGGCGTCGGCCGGTTCGGCGGCCTTGTCGGCCGGCAGTTCCGGAGCGGTATCGTGGCCGGATTCGGCCAACGCGGTATAGCTGCTCATTTGCCACAGGCTACGTAGGTCCCGGGTTTGCCGACGGTATTCCAGTGCGGCAACGGCGCTCGGCCGTTGCGGTTTGGCCGCCGGAATCAAAGTCGCGCCGGCATCGCTTGCCAACAGGCGGTGTTCGAAGCTGGCCGGCTCGGCTTGGGCCAGACCGGCCAAGACTTGCCGTTGACCGGCGAAATCCAGATCGGCGAACTCGAATAAGTAAGCCATCGCCGACTCGTTGGGCCGCTCCTTGCCGCGTACGTCGGCCCAAAACAAATAGCAGCGGTATTTGGCGCGGGTGACGGCGACATAAAACAAGCGCAGGTCTTCGGCCAGTTCTTCCCGCAAGGCGAGTTCCCGGCGCCGCTCGAACTCGGCGGAACCCAAATCCGCTATCATCGCGCCGTCTTCGTGGCATTGCACCAGCCAGCGCTCGTTTTTCAGCCGGTCGCTACGCCGCCATAAGTCAGGGCAGAACACCACCGGATATTCCAAACCCTTGGCACTGTGAGTAGTGACGATCTTGACCGCGTCGGCATCGCTTTCCAGCCGCAATTGCCGATCGTCGCCGCTATCGCGCTCGGCTTGCAAGATCGCGCGCCGCAGCCAATCCAGGGTTTTGTGGAGCGCCAGATGCTCGTCCAGCGCGGCCTGTTGCAGACGTTCGGCCAGGTGGTGAATATTGGTCAACGCTCGCTCGGCCTGGATTTGCCCGGACAAGCGGGTTTCGACGCCCTCGCGCCGTAGCAGTTGCTGCAGCATCGCCAGCAGCCCGTGGCGCTGCCAGCATTGCAGATAATCCTGAAAGCGATTCATCCAGCCGTCCAGCGCGGCTTCGTCTTGCAACAAGCGGTAAAGCGCCTGACCGGTCAAACCGAACCAGGATACGGTCAGCGCCGATTTCAAGGCTTCCAACTGGCCGGCTTGCGCCACGGCTTGCAGCACGGCATGTAATTCCAGTGCTTGTTCGGAAGCAAATACCGACTGCTTGCTGTTCAATACGGCGGCGATGCCGGCGCTTTGCAGCGCGGTTTGGTAATCGGCGGCGGCGCGGTTGCTGCGGACCAGCACCGCGATGTCGCCGGCCGCCAATGGGCGAGTTTGGTTGTTTTCGACGATGGTACCGTCCGCCAGCAGCCGACCGATTTCGGCGACGGTCGCGGCGCGCAGCCGTTCGGCGACTTCGCTGGAACTGCCCTGCCGCGCGGTCCAGTGTGCCTGTTTGTCCGAATGTTTATCCAACTGCCACAACACCAGCGGCGCGCCGTCGGCGAGCTTGCCGTCGGCGCTACCTCGGCCGGCCTGGACTGGGTGAAAGTCCAGTTGCTCGAATAAAAACGGTCTTGGCCTTTGAAACAGCCGGTTGACGGCGCCGACCAGATCGGGATGCGAGCGCCAGTTGTGGGACAGTGTGTAATGTTGCGCGGCTTGGCGCTGGGCGGCGAAATAGGAAAAGATGTCTGCGCCGCGAAATTTATAGATGGCCTGCTTGGGATCGCCGATCAAATACAAATACAGATCCGGCGCGCCAAACAGGGTCGAGAAAATTTGCCATTGGTGCAGGTCGGTGTCTTGAAACTCGTCGATCAACGCGGCCGCGAAACGCCGACGCAATTCGGCGATCAACAATTCGCCGTTGGCGCCGGTCAGAGCGCCGGCCAGCCGGACGATCAAATCGTCGAAAGACATCAGGTTGCGCTGTTGCAGCAAGCCGTCCAGCGTGGCGCGTAAATCAGCCAACAGCGCGGCGCGCAGTCCGGCTTGCAGTTGGCCGGCTGCCGCGGCCAAGCCATCGAAGGCTGTCGTATCGACGCCGAGACCGTCCAGATAAGCTTGTTTCTGTTCGGCCGGCGTTTGCGGTTTGGCCTTGCTGGTCTTGAACTTGACGCCGTTCAAACCGCTGAGCAGGGCTTCGCGGGTTAGGCCGTCCAGACTCGGCAGTTCGGCCGCGCGGTCGGCCAGCCAGGTTTTCCAGGCCTCAAAGCGGGCCGGAAAATCGCGGACGAAGCTGGCGCTGAACAGGCCCTCCGGGAAGGCGGTTTGCAGCGTGGCGGCCAGCGTCGCCAAACCGCTGCTGGCGGCGGCAATCGCATTGTCCAGTTCGGCTAGTTGTCTATCCAGATCGGTGTCGGCCGGTTGAAAGGCTTGCTGACCGCCGACCCGGACGACGCTGGCCAGTAGGCTATCCGGCGTCGGAAAAGCACGGGTCAGCACCGCGATTTGCCAGGCAGGCCGGTCGGCGACCCGGCGGCGCCAGAAATCGTCGGCGCATTGCTGTTGCAGTTCGGCGATATCGCCGCTTAATTCGCAATCGAACAACTGGCCGCTGGCCAGCGCGTGCTCGGCTAGGGCGCGCTGGCAGAAGCCGTGGATCGTGAAGATCGCCGCCTGATCGATGTCCAGCAACGCGGCGTCCAGGCGTTGGCGGACGATGTCCGGCGCTAGCCCCAAGCCGGCCAGCCAAGCGGCGATCGTCGAATCGGCGGCGGCGGTTGGGTTCAGTAAGGCCTGGCGGGCTTCGGCCAGACGGGCGCGAATACGCTCCTTGAGTTCTTCGGTAGCCGCTTTGGTGAAGGTCACCACCAGTAACTGCTTGATGTCCAGTTCGCGTTCGACCACGAAACGCAACACCAGCATCGCGATCGTGTAGGTCTTACCGGTGCCGGCGCTGGCCTCCAACAGATTGATGCCGGTATTCAGCGGCGTGGCGATCGCATCGAAGGCTTCATGCGCCATGCGCGGCCCTCCAGATCGGTTGCAGCCAGTCCCGGCACGCGGTTTCGAAGTCGGGGTCGATTAAGCTGTCCAGGTCGCGGTAAGCCAGCAACTGAGCAATCTCCGGCTCGTAACCCAGCGCGACCGCGTTGACGATTTGGTCCAGCGCGGCCTTGCGCGCTCGCTCGGGTTCGTCGTGCGGCAAGTAGGCCAACGCGGCTTCGCTGAAAAACGCATCCGGCCGACGCCGGCCTTGCTCGAACAGCCCGAGCCAATAGGGTAGTTGGGCGGGATCGGCTAGGTCAGGGGAAAAATGCAGTTCGGCGTCGGCGGCCAATAGATAAGTCGATTGTGGCTGCCGGCGATTGATCAGCAGATGATGCAACCAGGCGGCCAGCAGGTCGCGGCCTTTCAGTTTGCTGTAGCGGTACAACAATCCGCCGTTTTCGTAGAGATTGCCCAATTTGCCGATCAGACGCTGGTCGCCGACATTCAATTCCAGATGGATGGCCGGCAGCGCGGCACCCAAGGCCAGCGCCCGAATCCGCTCGGCGAATTCGGCAACGCCCGGCTCGCGGCGCCGCCAAGCGAGTTCTCCGGGACCTGCCGCCGGCCAGCGGCCTTGGGCTTGCAGCTTGTCCAGCGAAAACGGCCGGCCGGCCAACTCGGCGGCCACCCAGTCCTGAGCGATTTGATAGTCGTCCAGGCCGTTCCCCGCGAACGGCTCGCGTTCTTCGGCATCGGCAATCAACACCGGCAGCCTTACGTCCAGTTGCCGGCGCAGAAAATAGCGTTGCGGATGCTGGAAAAAATTCAGTAATTCGGCAATTTCGACGATAGCCAACGGTTCGGCTTCCAATTCGCCCCGCCACCAGGCTTCGGTCGGGCGGCGCTCGCCGCGCAATTGTGCGGCGGTTGCGCAATCGTGGCCGGCGTAGCTGAACAAGGTCGGTTCGGCACCGTTGAAATAGCGCGGACTGAAGGCATGCAGCGGATGACGGATGACCGGATCGGCCAAGCCGTAATGGTCGCGCAACACGTCCAGCAATTCGCTGACGATCGGCGACGGCGGGATTTCGCTGTTGTCGCGTTGCGATTGGCCAACGTAAGTCAGAATCAGCCGGCGCCGCGCAGACAGCAGGATTTCCAGAAACTGGTAGCGGTCGTCGGCGCGCCGGGAGCGGTCGCCGAGGCGGGGATGTTCGGCCAGCAGATCGAAAGTGGGTTGGCGGTCGAGTTTGGGAAATTCGCCGTCGTTCATGCCCAGTAAGGCGATGATTTGACACGGAATCGAACGCATCGGCAGCATCGAGCAGAACGTCAGCTGGCCGCGTAAAAAGCCGTTACCGGACTTGGTTTCGTCGAGGCGTCCGCTCAACCAGGCGACGACGACGCTCAAGGCTACCGGTTGGTCGTGAATGTCGGCCAGTTCGGCGAGTTCGGCCAGCAGATCCTGCAAGGGCTGGCGGTCGGCCGGATCGGCGCCGGCCAGCAGGCGGCCGGCGTAATAATCCAGGGTTTTGCACCATTCGGCCAGCGACTTGGCGGCGGTCAGTTCGTCCCCTGCCCTAAACAGCAGTTTCAGGAAGTCGGCCAGTCCGCCCAGCGCGGCGGCCGAAGCGCCTTCGATGTCCGGGTAAGGCAGAATGCCGTCGATGAACTCGGTGTCGGCGGCCGCGTAACCGACAAACAGCCGCTCCAGACTGGCCTGCCAAGTGTTTTGGGCAATCGCCGGCAAACCTTGGCTCCGTTTGGCCTCGGCCGAGCGCCCCCACCGGACTCGGGTGTCGAGCAGCCAGTGGCGAATCAGCTCCAAATCATTGTCGTCCAGATCGAAACCGGCGGCGATCAATGGTTGTTCCAGCAAATCCAGCACCGCCTGCCAGCCCAGCCGGCTTTGCGATAACGCCAGAAAGCGGACGAAGGCATCCAGCGCGGCGTTGCTGATTTTCAGGCTACGATCGGCGACGGCGTGCTGAATATCGTCGAAAACCGCGCTGATGAAGGGCGCGTACAATTGAATGTCCGGCGCCATCACGACAATGTCGCGCAAGGCCAAGTTGGGGTCGCTTTCCAGCGCATCCAGCAGCAGATTCTTCAGAACTTGGACCTCGCGCAGCCGCGAGTGGCAGGCGTGTATGCTCAAGCTGGCGTCGGCCGCTTGTGGGCCGGCGGCGGCGCCGGCATTGGCGAGGATGTCGTTTTGCAGGCTGCCCAACAAGCCGGCGGTGTCGGCGCTTTCGAAGCTGCTGGGTTCGAAGGCGAACTCGACTTGTTCCAACAGCATTTGTTGAAATTCGCGGCCTTGTTGGCCTAGTCTGACCAATAAAGGGTGACCGTCGAATTCTTGACGTTGCGCCAACAGCCGCTTGCCGGGCAGGTCGGCCCAGTAGCCTTGCACCGGATTCAGCAGGTAGAGATGCACGTCGCAATGGCGCGACAAGGCTTGCAAATAGTTCAGTAGCAACGGCGGCAGGCTGTTGACGCCGAACACCGAGACTCGTTCCGGTAAATCATGCCGCCAAGTGCCGGGCGGTGCCGTGTTCAATTTGGCGATCGTTTCCAGCCAGTGCTGGCCGCGATGTTTGCCGCCGGCAGCCGAGAGGCGGCGCCACAGCGCGGCTTGCCAACGCTCGTTGTCGTTGTCGTACAACGTTTGCCGACTTTGCCAGGCGCTGAGCAGGTCTGGCCTGAGCATCTGGTATTGGTCGAATAGCCGGGCCAGTTGCAGTGCGAGTTGGTAGCGTTTCAAATCGACGTTGTCGCCGGCTAGATATTGGCGTGGAGCCTGATAGACTTCGTCGTCGAGATCGCGTAGCAAGGCTTCGAAACGCCACAGCAGGCGTTGGCGGTCGAAATCGGCATCCGGTAGTTGCTCGTGCAGCCGAGCCGCCAGTTCCCCGAAAAACTTGGCCGGAAACAGATAGCGAAAATGGCCCCAGACCTGAAATCGTTCGGCCAGTTGTTGCGACAGCCAGCGTTCCATGCCTTGGCTTTGAATCAGGAAAATTTCCGGGGCGAACGGCGACGCCAGCGGTGCCGCGCCGATGACGGTCGCCAAATGCTCCAGCAGGTTTTCAGTTTTGTTGGAGCTGTGCAGAACGAACATCGGCGGTGGAAAAAAATGATTTACAGGCGGCGTAAGCTGGGTAATAGTTTTACAGTAGCGTTTAACCGACAGGAATACAATGAGAAAACTTTTCTGCCTTCTAACCCTGTGTCTGGCCGCCGAAAGCTGGGCCGGCGTTTATAAATGCACCGATGCTTCCGGCCATACCAATTACCAATCCTCGCCCTGCAACGAGGAACACAAGGCCGAGCAGGTCAATACCATCACCGGCGGCAAGGTTGATTTGACCGCCAGCGAGCGTTTGCAGGCCGAGGAAGCCGAACGGAAGAAACAGCAATCCTTGCAGGAACAGGCCGAACAACAGGCCAAGCTGGACGCGATCGTCCAGCGTAAGCAAGACGCCAAGGCGCAAGCCGAATTGACGCAGGCGCTGATCAAGCAGAATCCATTGCAGTTTTCGGCGTTTGCGATTCCGCCTTACGATCCCGAAAAATTGCCGGCTCAGGTCAAGCCTTTCGAAAGCCGATTGCCGGATGTCGAGAAATTCCGTCGGCTAGCCGCGCAAAAAGCCTTGAGTAGCGGCGAGTGTCAACGGGTCGAAGCCGACGAATTGACCGCCAAGAGCAAGCTGGAACAATTGGTGTTTTTGATCAATTGCAGCAGCGGTAAGACCTTTACTTTCACTGAATCGGAATTAAGTCCACCATGACCTCCAGCAAAATCGTGCTGATCACCGGCTGTTCGTCGGGTATCGGCTACAGCACCGCCTATTACTTACGCGAGCGCGGTCACCGGGTAATCTGCTCGGCGCGTAAACCCGAAGATGTCGAACGCTTGCGGTCGGAGGGATACGAATGCCTGCAACTGGATCTGGCCGATTCGGCCAGCATCCAGGTGGCCGTCGCGGCCTTGATAGAACTGACCGGCGGTCGAATCGACGCCTTGTTCAACAACGGCGCGTTTGGCCAGCCCGGCGCGGTCGAGGATTTGAGCCGCGAGGTGTTGCGGCATCAGTTCGAAACCAATTTATTCGGTACTCACGAATTGACCAATCTGATCTTGCCGCTGATGCGCAAGCAAGGCCATGGCCGGATCATTTACAACAGTTCGGTGCTGGGTTTTGTGGCGATGAAATTTCGCGGCGCGTACAACGCCAGCAAATACGCGTTGGAAGGTTTGGCCGATACCTTGAGATTGGAGTTGCGCGGCAGCGGCATTCACATCGTGCTGATAGAGCCCGGTCCGATCAAGAGCAATTTCCGGCAGAACGCTTTCGCGCTTTACCAAAAATACATCGATCCGGAACACAGCGCGCATCGAGACACTTATCTGGCGATGGAAGCCCGACTGCAAAAACAAGGTCCGGCTTCGCCGTTTACATTGCCGGCGACGGCGGTGGCCGAAAAAGTCCGCCATGCGTTGGAGTCTGAAAAGCCGCGCAGCCGTTATCCGGTCACGCTGCCGACCTATGTGTTCGCCTGGTTGAAACGGCTGTTGCCGACGGCTTGGCTGGACCGCTTGCTGGTCAGCGTCGAATAACATTGGTATTTTAAAGGAAATGGCCGTTTTCGAGGTCATTTAGGGGTAATAAACGGGTCGCAAACCGCATGATCTATGCTATTATCCCGGCCCGACATATGGCGGTTAACGCGGTCTATTAACCAGTCTATGTTCTTAATAAAAACAACTGTGAGGTTTATTACATGAAAATTTTCAAAAGTGCTGTTGTCGCTTTCTCCTTGGCTGTCGCGATGGGTTCTTTTTCGACTTCGGCCAGCGCCGAGTCCGACAAAGGCCGGGTTAGTTATAAGCCAATCGACGCGGTCAACATCGTGATCGAGCGCATCAGTGCAGCCGAAGCCGCAATCAACAACGGCGCGGAAGACGCCGAAGTTGCGGCTCTGATCAAAAAAGCCGCTGATTTCTCAGAAGAAATCAACGCCAACGACAAAGTTTCCAGAGAAAACTCCAAAGTCAGGGGTCACCTGAAAGCAGCTATCACTTCCGCGAAATCCGCGAACCTGCAAGAAGCGAAAGAGCATTTGGCAAAAGCTAAAGCCGGTACCGAAGGTCTGAAAAAATTGCTGTAATGTTTTTTAACAGGGTGCCTTTGGCACCCTGTTTTTTATCCCCCGTCGGTTTCGCGCAACGAAAACGGCATCTCCGCCAATTTATTTTCCAGCCAATTCAACGCATCGGCGGCGCTTCTCAACGTAGAAGGGTCCCAGTCGGGTTCGGCGTGTTTTGTCAGTAGGTCCCACCGAGCCAGCAGGTTCTTCAGTTTGCCGGCATTGCTGACGCTGAAATGCCAACGAGCCAGACAAGCGTCATACCAATCGTTTCCGCCACCCACGGCGATTTGCCGACGTAAGCCCTGTAATTGTCCGAGTACGTTCTCGATCATCGGCACTTGAGTGCCTATCCAGCTTTCGACTTGAGTTTCGCTAATCGCCGCTATCGATCGACCGGGGTTGTCGGAGACGATTTTCAAGCAATGGATCAATTCGCTGCTGCCGAAGCGGACGGCGGTTTCGTAAAACGCCGACGCTTCCATGTCATATAAGGCGTCTTGGAGGTATGCCGTGTTCGGTTTCGACGAGGTGATCAGGCTGGCGGTCGGGCAGAGAACGTCGAACGGCAACTGCGGAAAGAAACAGCGGCCGGTGTCGGCGTCGACGACCTTGTCGGCCAAACAGACGTGGCCGATCGGATATTCCGGATGACCGGCGACGCCGAGATTAAGCAATACCGGATTAGTTACCGGCCGCAGGGCTAAGGCATACGCCACCGCGCCGGCCATCGCCGTTTTGCCGATACCGCTGACGACCACGGTGCCGGCAGGGCCGGTGTACATCGAAAATGCCGAACTGTCGGAAGTCTTTTTCAGACTCCAGGCTCGGATCAGCGGTTTGGCTTCGCAGGCGAGCGCGGTAAAAACAAAGCGGTAAGGTGCAGAGTGGGTCACATTTTTCGAGAAAATTATCTTTATTAATTAACAGATTGTTGAAGCTTATTAATAACTCACTTAAATTTAGACTTCGTCAATTTGAAAAGGAGACGTACCGTGATCGCATCCCATTCGTCAGTGACCGAAACCACATCCACCCATCTGCACTGGGTTGAAGCCCTGCGCGAGGAACGTAGCGCGCTTTGGTCCCTGTATTGCCAAATCGCGGAAATGAAACCTTTCAGCGATGCTGGTCAGGTTAGGCCGATGCTATCCCAATTCTCGCAACTGCTGATCGATTACGTGTCGCTCGGTCATTTTGGGATCTACGAGCACGTATTGAGTGACGCTGAAGGTGCGTCGGAATTGCTGTCTTACGCAGGTAAGATTTATCCGGTGTACTCGAATACCACCGAGTCGGCGGTGACGTTCAGCGAACGCTACGACGACGGTCGGCGCAATTTCAAGACCGACGATTTAGCCAGCGACCTGTCCAAACTCGGCGAACATCTAGCCGAGCGGATGGAACTTGAAGACCGGCTTTGTTCTATGTTGCTGCATTGACCGATCTTCGCTACCGCCGGTCCAACCAGCCGGCGGCAAGCTATTTCGGTTCATCGCCCGAGGTGCCGGAAGACGAACCGCTGGCACCTTTGACGAACAAGTCTTTCATTCGGCTGAAGGCCGCCAGCAGAGTTTTATCCATTACCACTTGATTGCCGATCGAAACGATGACCCTGGCCAGTTCCGGTATCCGGGTTTTTGTCGCCAACATATAAATCGGCTGCACATACAATATCGAATTGCCCATCGGCAATATCACCATACGGCCTTTCCGAACTTCGGAGCCTTGTTGGTTCCATAGCGTGAATTGGGCGGCGATTTCCGGATTTTGGTCGATCAGCGCATTGACCTGGGATGGACCGTTGACCTGGACCGCTTTGGGAAACTTGAATATCGTCAAGCCGGGTTGGTAGCTGTGATCGCAATTGATCGGGTCCATCGTGCCGGCAACGCCTACCATGCTCAAATTGTCTCTGTGCACCGGCGTCATTGGATTGATCATGACGAATTCTTCTTCGTCGTTACAGCGGTCGAAGTCCATCGTAATGAAATAAGGCAACACCGATTGGCCGTCCACGCTAGCGTATTCCCAGGTTTCGGCCTGCTCGTAGAAAAGCTCCGGGCTGCGCTGATGATACTTTGCGTAGATCTTCATCTGCATGTAGTACAGATCGCGCGGATAACGCAAATGTTGCAGCAGTTGGTCCGGCATATCCTTGAGCTTTTTGAATAGCCCTGGATATGCCCGATTATAGGTGGCGATAATCGGATCTTTGGGATCGGAGATGTAGTAATCGACGTCGCCGTCATAGGCGTCGACAACGATTTTCACCGAATTGCGAATGTAATTGAATTTATGCTTGCCGTCCAAATAATCGTCGGCGGCCGGCTTGGAGACCGGATAGTAATTGGATAGCGTGTAAGCGTCCTGAATCCAATAGAGCCGGTCTTTGTCGACGACCAGATAGGGATCTTTATCCAGATGCAGGAACGGCGTCAGTGCGGTAATCCGCTCGTCGATATTGCGGCGGATCAACACCTTGCTTTGGTTGGAAATGTTCGGCGAGAAAAAGATCTTTTCGTCCCGCAAATAAAACGCCAGCAACATTTTCCGAAAATACGATGGAATCGGGATGCCGGATTTGCCTTCGTAGTTGCTGCTGTCGCGCGAGCTGGAAATGTCCTTGACCGTTAAATTGTTCGGTACGATCGCGTATTGATACTTTTCCTGACCGTAGTAAATATCCGGGTGCGTGACCGAGAAGCCAACTTCGGAACTCATGTTCAGGTCGCGCAAATACCAAACGATAGGGATGCCGGCATCTTGAGCGGCCGGCGAAATCACCGCGCCATAACCGTGCGTATAGCGCAAGTGTTTGTTTTCCCAGTTTTGCGCTTCCTTGGGCAGGCGTTCGATATTGACCTCGCGTGCGGCCAGATTGACTTGTTGATGATGGCCGTTGATGAAATATCGATCCTCGTCAACGGTCGGAAACACGTAATACGGCCGTATGCCTTGCAATTGCATGTAACTGTCGATCAAAAATTCGCGGTCCCAAACCGGAATATTTTCGAAATGCTTTTTGGTCGACCACTCTTCGATGTCCTTGGTGGCGTCCAGATTGACCTGAAAATCAATAGTTTTGATATTGTTCAGGTCGTATGCCGCCAACGTGGCGTCGATGTTACTCAACATCGATTCGCTTTCGGTACGCGTAAAATTGGGCTTGACGATGAATTTCTCGATCATCTCGGGAATAGAATGCGTGTGTTTCAAGCCGCCCACGCTCAGTAAACCCAAGGTCGCCAGCACCGCCGGCACCTTGCTGCGATGGCGTTCGGAAAACACGTAGAACAGCGCGGCCGCGGCGATCGCTACCACGAAGAAGATTTCCAGCCAGATCAGCGGCAGCTGATAGTGCAACTCAACGAAGCCGGGGCCGAAAAACACCGGTTCGTTGCTGTCCACGTACAGTAGCGAGAAACGCTCCAGCAAATATCCCCAGATCACGAAAGCAACGACGAACAGGAACAGTGCGCCCAGATGGATTTTCGCGCCAAGCGGGAATTCCTTGCTCTGGTTGGGAACGAAGATGTGCTCCAGCCAATAGAGCACGCCGGTGGCCGCCAACACTAGAGTGGCGGTGATCAGCAACTCTTTCTGAATCAGTATGTAGATCGGGTAGGCAAACATGTAAAAGCTGACGTCGTTGCCGTAAACCGGATCGATGACGCCCGACGCGTTGCCGAAAAAAAACAGCAAGGCTTGTTCCCATTGCAGATAGAACGGTACGGCGATCGCGATCGCCAGTAGCAGGGATACCGGCGTGTAGATCTTGGTCGAGCCGCTCATGAAGATTTCGGCGAAGCGTTGGAAGCGTTTACGTTTGCCGTCGTCGAGCAGCACCTCGTCGGGTGGATTTAGGCCCAGGTAGCGGGAGGCGATCCAGAAATGGAACATGAAGACGGCGAAGAAGAATACCGTCACGGCACCGGAGAAGATGAAGCGATAAAGTAATCTCAGCCAAAAATAGGGTTCGAATTCCAGCGAACGAAACCACCACAAATCGACAAAAAAATCGAGAAACACGAAGTAAAACGCGACGTATGACACGACAACGGCGACCAAGGTCGCCGCCACGAACGCGGGTAACAGTTTCCAGTTACGCATAATTTCCTCTTTGCTTAGATTCCGGCACCGCCGCGATGGGCGCTTTGCCGCGCGGCCGGTGATTAGAGATCGCCCCCAGCCGAGCATTCTAACACCCAAATCCGGATTGTGACCTTTCGCGGTAAGGGACTCGGTTGGCGTAATAGGGCGTTGTTTAGGGGTAGGAAAAAGAGTATGGTCGGCGTCAATAACGAGAGCTTATCGATTAAGCCAATCACAACGAGGAAGGGGGGAACTCATGGGTACATCCATGTCTATCGACGCCGGCAGACGCCGGTTTTTAAAGTATTCCGCCCTGGGCGGTGCGTGGGCGGCTTGTCCGCGATGGGTGAGTGCCGAGACGCTTCGAAATGCCCCGACGGCCGGTTTCCATCCGGACGTCGAGCTGGACTTCACGGCCAAGCTCGCTCGGGTCGAGATATTGAACCAAGGACCGGCGACGGCGGTGCAGAAATTTTTCGGTACTGTGCGCAAGGGCCCGGCGAATAGCCTCGTGCAATTGCCCAACAACTACCTTGGGCCGATTTTGAACCTCCAGCAGGGCCAGAAAGTACGGGTTTATTTCACCAATCAGCTTAGCGAGGCCACAATCATACATTGGCACGGCTTGCATGTTCCGCAAAGCAGCGACGGCCACCCGATGTATACGATAGCGCCGGGCGGGCAGTATGTGTACGAGTTCGAAGTACGTAACCCGGCCGGCACCAGTTTTTACCACTCGCACGCGCATAATCTGACCGCCGAGCAGGTCTATCGGGGATTGTCGGGGTTGATCGTGGTCCGGGACGTCGAGGAAGCCAAGCTGGATTTGCCGGACGGAGACTACGACCTACCGCTGGTGATACAAGATCGAAGCTTCGACAACCGCAACCAGCTCCGTTATGTACACGGCATGCCGCAACGGATGATGGGCTTTCTCGGCGATACGATTCTAGTCAACGGCAAGCCGAACGCCGGGTTTCAAGTCAAATCCAGGGCCTATCGGTTCAGGGCCTTGAACGGGTCCAATTCCCGAATTTATAAGCTGGGCTGGGACGACGGCACGCCGCTGACCGCCATCGCTACCGACGCCGGTTTACTGGCCCGGCCGGAAACCCGGCCCTATCTGATGTTGGCGCCGGGCGAGCGTATCGATTTGTGGCTGGACTTCAGCGGCCGCGCGGTCGGATCGAAATTGACGCTATATAGTCTGCCGTACAGCGGGGCGATGCCGGCGATGTACGAACGGATGGGGCACGGAGGCATGATGCACGGCGGTATACACCAAGGCGCTAAATTTCCAATCGCGGTATTCGAAGTTACCGAAAAAGTCTCCGATTCGCCGAAATTGCCGGAAAAACTGGTGCCGTTCCGGCGCTTGACCGCCGCCGACACCGACAATGCCGATAGCCCGCTGCCGATCGCGCTTTCGATGCAGCCGATGCGGCCGCTATTGAACGGCATGTCGTTTGCGATGGACAGGGTCGTGGAAGCCGAGAAAGTACCGTTGGGATCGATCAAGAAGATCCGGATTTTTCACGACCATTCCCGCGGCGGTCACCGTGGCGGCATGGGTATGATGGGCGGTATGCGGCATGGAGGCGACGCCGACCGGAACCCCGAGCATGATATGGGGGGAATGGGCGGAGCGATGATGAATATGGCCCATCCGATTCATCTACACGGCCAGCAATATCAGATTCTGTCCCGACATGCCGCCGATACCGATGGCTACGCCAGCGTCAAGGACGGATTTATCGACAGCGGTTGGAAAGATACGGTGCTGGTGATGCCGGGAGAAGTCGTGGAAATCGCCAAACCGTTTCAGGATTATAAAGGCTTGTTTCTTTACCACTGCCATAACCTCGAGCACGAGGATTTGGGGATGATGCGGCAGTTTTACGTTTATTGACGCGGGAGCGGCTCCGAGCGAGGCGCTCGGAGCCGTGCAGCATTATTTTTTGGCGAACATCGACAGGATGCGTTCGCGGTTGATGTAAGCCGCGTACAGCAAGCCGCCAAGCAGAATACCGTTAAACAGTTGACCGAAGAACGACGTGTCCGAGCCGGTCGGTTGCGCTGTTGCGTCGGTTTTCGGCGCTACCGGCGGGGGCGGCACGAAAGCGGCCTGCTTTTTAGTGGTGATTTCCGGCAAGCCTAAACTTTTCCAGGCGTCGTAATCTTGCCAGGCCGGAAATTTGCCTTGCCAGAATTCCTTGGTGAAATAAGGCGCCAGACTCATGCCGTGAACTTTGGGTATGCCCCGTTCGTCCATGAACCCTTTGTAGACGACCAAGCTGATGTCGCCGCCTTCGCCCATGCCGTTGGTCGTGAACGATTTTTCGACGTGGTCGTGGAACATCCACACGCCTTGACCGAAGCTATTCAGGCCGTCGTCGACGCCGTTCAGTTCCAAATCCAGACGCTGCGCCGGCACCATGCCGTGTACGTCGCGTTTGATGTATGAAGACGGGCCGTTATCGACGCCGTCGTAGTGCGTCACCATCGGCTTGTGGCCGTGTATGTGCAGCGCGAAGGCTTCTTCATGACCGTTGAGAACCCGCAGTTTCACCTTTTTGTTTTCTTCCATCAGAATCAACGATTCCCGCAAGGTGTACGGAAACGAGCGCCCGTTCAGCATGAAGTAATCCGGCTTGGCATCCGTGATGTCGTATTCCTGATTCAAGCGGCGCGCCAATAGGCGCGGATCATTGGCCGACCGAGCCATTTCGTGCAATTCCTTGTCGGCGGACTGGTAGTGTAAGTCGTATTCGGCCGCGTACTTTTCCTTGACGGCGACCGAAGGATGGCGAACCTGGCCGTTGCCGACGTTGAAAACTTGCACCCAGTTGTTTGGCCGGTTTTCCTCGACGACGAAAATGCCTTGCAAGCCCATCGGAATGTGGACATGCGGTTGGACGTGGCAGTGGTAATACATCGTGCCGGGTTGGCGCGGCTTGATCACGTAAGTTTTGCTTTGGCCGGGCAGCACGTCCATTTGGCTGGTTTGACCGACGCCGTCGTTGCCTTCGCCGCTATGATCCATGTAGGGATGGTCGATGCCGTGCAAATGGATGGAGTGCGGAAAGTAATGATTGTTTTCCAGTACGATCCAGACAATATCGCCCTGCTCGACCCTGATCGTCGGCGACGGCGCTCTGAGCAGAGGGTTGGCGATGGGTTCGTAAAGACTCAGCGTCGACATGTCGCGAGTTTTCGGCGCGAATACCCAGAAGGTCGGTTGAATGCCGGGCGCGATGTCGAAAGTGGTGGTCGGTTCGCGCATGTCGGGCGAATGGCCGTTCAGTTCGGCGATTTCCAGCTTGATGATGTAATGGTCGGGATCGCCGTCGCCGTCCATATCGTTGCTGACAGTCAGCGCGTCGGCGGCCAACTGTGTTTCCATCAGCGTCGCCATCGATATATTGTTGGTGCCTTTGACGAAGGCCGCGACCTCGGCGGGATTATCTGGGTTACACATCCGTGATTCTTGTATTTCCACACCGTCGATCACTTGCGCGTCACGCCATTTGGCATCGGTAAATTCCGAACAAACTTCCTCTGCCGCACCCAATTTAACGCTGGTCGAGCTCGGCAGCTTGTCGGCGACCGCTAGGGCAAGCGGAGACAACGGCAGCAGCAGAGCCCCACACAGCATGGGGATAACCTTTTTATGCATAGAAAAACCTCATAAAGCAGACGACTATCTAGCCACCCGGGTGGCGGCCAAGAACATTAGAAAAGCGCGATACTGTAACCAGAACCCATAGGCAAAGTACAGCAATTCTTTATTACCGGAGCCGCTTGGATAGATGCGGTTTTCGCAAACCAAACAATGCCCTTTATAATTCCACGACGCTAGCAAATTACTAGCCGATCCGGCCTTCTTCACTGATTTCATCGCTATCATGCCCAGCTCCAGAATCCTGCTGTTCCTATTGTTGATACTTGCCGTTCACGGCGGTTACGACTGGTTGTCCAATCGCCCGCAAGACGCGGGTACTGACGTGCCTTCCGGCAAACTGCGCAGTTTGTCGTTCGCGCCATTCCGCGAGGGCTATAGTCCCCTAGAAGAGATTTATCCGCTCGCCGAACACGTCGAAGAAGATTTGCAGGTGGTGGCCGATAAGACCGAAACCATCCGCACCTATTCGAGTCTGGGCGGTTTGCAGCCGACGCCGGATTTGGCCCGCAAATCCGGCTTGAAAATGATACAGGGCGCCTGGATAGGCGGAGGTTATAAGGATAACCGCAAGGAAGTCGATGCGTTGATCCAATCCGCCAATGCCAATCCGGATGTGGTCAAACGGGTCATCGTCGGTAACGAGGTGCTGCTGCGCGGCGAGTTGGACGTGGATCGGCTGATCGGCTACATCCGCGAGGTGAAGCGGGCGGTCAAGCAACCGGTGTCTTACGCCGATGTGTGGTCGATGTATATGAAGCATCCCAAGTTGTTCGCCGAGGTGGATTTCATCACCATCCATATTTTGCCCTATTGGGAGGACGAGCCGATTTCGGTCGATAACGCCTCCCAGCATTTGGAAAAGATCGTTCGCCAAGTCGAAAACGAAGCGCGCGGCGTGGCACCGGGCAAGCCGATATTAATTGGCGAGTCGGGCTGGCCCAGCGCCGGGCGGCAACGGGGCATGGCGGTACCCGGCGTGGTCAACGAAGCCAAGTTCATTCGCGGCATGATACAGGTCGCCAATCGGCACGGCTTCGACTACAACATCGTGGAAGCCTTCAACCAACCCTGGAAAAGCGAGCTGGAAGGCGTGGTCGGCGCCAATTGGGGTTTGTTGTCGGTCGATAGGGAGCCGGTGTTTCCGTTGACCGGACCGGTTTACGAAAACCCGGATTGGCCGATTACTTATGCGCTCGCCTCGTTATTGCTGCTGTTGGCGGCTGGGCTTTTTCGAAATTCACTGGCGACGTTGCCTATTAGTCGCTTGATTTTGTTTTTGGCGTTGGCCCAAGTGTTTGCCGCCTGTTTGGTGGGTTTGGCCGACTTTCTTTGGTATACCAGTTATAGCGTTTGGCAACGCGCCTATACCGTGGTTATCACGCTTGCCAATACCGGTTTGGCGGCCGCGTTGTTGTATCGTTGTTCGGCGATTTTACGCGATAAAGCCGGCGATTTCGGAATGGCCAATATCTTGCGCACCGCGTATATGCTGTTTATCGGTTTGGCGTTCTATAAAACATACGGTTTAGCTTTTCACGGCCGATATTTGAGTTTTCCAATCGAACAGTTTGCAATACCCGCGCTCGGTATCCTGGGTTTGATGGCTTGTCAGTGGCTGGCGCACGGCAAGATCAATCGTCAGCTATTGTCTTTCGATCAATTAATCGGTTGGAATTTAGGTCGTCGGCGCGATCCGCTGATCGCTTATTTCCTGATGCTAGCCTGTTTGGCGATGGTCTTTGGAGAAGCTATGGCCTTCTTGGGCGGCCGAGATTTTATCCAGGCCCATCCTGGATTGTCCGCAGGTTTACCGGTCGCGTTGGAATATACCTTATATAACCGGCAACTCTTGAGCTGGTTAGGTTGCTTGGTAACGTTGTCGCTGCCGTTCTGGACCAATCGTCACCGCGCCGAATGACATTGATTCCGGGCTAACCGTGTGCGAAGTAATTTTGACGCGGATCGAGTGACAGTTTGCCGCGCGGCAATTTGTCACATTTCCAAATCGAGAGGATGCCAATAAACTATGTGCAACTCTTGTATGCGCTCCCTCTCCTAAAGGGTAAAGAGTTTAATATCCTTCCTCAATGCGGCCTCAGTGCCGCATCTTTTTTTGGACGAGGTTACTTATGGAACGGAACTTTTGCTCTACTAAGTCCGCGTTTGTTCATCCCAACGAGCTAAATCGGCGGACGGCTTTCCATGAAGCGGGGCATGCCGCCGCGATACATTTAGGCAATCGCCAAAAACAATTACCCCCGGTATTTTTCGAAATCCAACTTAAACGTCCCAGCCTCGATAGTCGATACTTTACCGCCAAAGTCGTCGATGGCAATTTAATTCAAAATTTGCCGATAGCGGTGCTGGAAAGTTTCGCCACATTTTCCGACGAACCCTATCAGCATAGTTGTCAAAGGGCTTACGAAGCCGATGTCGTCAACTTATTGGTCGGGCCTTTGGCCGAAGCTAAATATGTGGCTATTCGAGACGACGAGGTTTTCAACCTGGGTCTAATGAGTTTTGAAGCCCTACATAATTACGGCGGTTACAGCGACTTGGAAAAAGCCGAAGGGTATTTGGAATGTTTCATCGCTTCCAAAGCTCAGCGCGAAGAAAAAATGCAGGAATTGCTGGAACAGGCTTTCCGTTTCGTCGAAAACTCCTGCCATTGGCAATGTATATTAAGTTTGGCGAATTTTATCCTGGATAGTCAGCAGGAAGTCATTTCCTGTGACGAGGCAATCGGTATTTTCGATCGTTGCTTGGAGCCGGTAGCTCTATTTCAAAAGTTTACGAGAACGGTAAGTTACGCGTAATCGTTATTGCCACCGAATTTAGCCGTTTTGTCGAAACAAACAAGTCGATTCGGTTAGTTGTCAATCTCGGCCGCATACACCGTGCATCGGTTGCGGCCCAAGCGTTTTGAATGGTACAAGGCCTTGTCGGCTCGGACAAAGACATCGTCGTGCGTATCGTCGTTGTCGAATGCGCTAATACCGCAGCTTAACGTCAGATCGATTTGCTCGCCGTTGGAATTAAAGCCGCATCCTTGAATCATTTTCCGCAAATGCTCGGCGACTTCCAGTGCTTGCAGCGCGCTGGTGTTGGGCATCAACATCACGAACTCTTCGCCGCCATAGCGCGCCACGAAATCGGTTTCGCGACAATTGTTAGCCAGCAATTGACCAACCAGGGTCAGGGTTTTGTCGCCGGCTTTGTGTCCGTAAGTATCGTTGATGCGCTTGAAATAATCGATATCCCAAATCACCAGAGACAACGGCGAACGATAGCGGCGCCACCGGTTTTGCTCCATTTCGGCCCGGTTGTTGTAGGCGGCGCGGTTCGGTAGCCCGGTCAACGGATCGCCCAAGGCGCGGTCGTGTTCAATTTTCAGTTTGGTCCGTAGCGATTCGGTTTCCGATTCCAGTTCCATCAGCTTGAGTGCCATCGTCTCAATCTTCAGCTGGGCTTCTTGTTGTCTGGCATCTTCTTGCTGTTTGTGTTCCAACAGTTGTAGTAACAGCCGATCCAGATGTTCGCCGGTCTTGCTTTTGACGCTGCTCAATTCGTCGACAGAACGCATCGTATCCTGAAAATCGTGAACTTGGCGTTGTATCGAATGATTCAACGAGTCGCGACTATCGATCGACAGTCGATTCGCTTCGCTGGCGATTTCAGCTTGTTGCTCGATCTCGATCAATTGATTGCTCAAATCGGATAAGAACGCATCAACGCCGGATTGTTCGGAAACGGTAAAATCCCGAACGTTCAACAACAGGCTGAATGCCGAATCGATAACTTTTCGATAGGATTGTTCGCCGTCGCGTTCTCGAATGCGTTGCCGCAATGACGTGGTATGTTGCTGGAAGCGTAGCGGTACTTCGGATTCGGCGAGCAGTTCGTCCAGGCGGTTTAATAGATAATCGTCCTGGGCGGCTGGGTAGGTTTGCGTTTCCGGTTTGACGTCCTGTTTGGTTTTGGAAATATGTAGCAGGGTTTTGGAAACCGAGTGTAAGTCGCCGATCAAATCGTTCAAATTGGCGCCGTTTCTGAGCTTGCCGCCTATCGTCACCAAATGGGGTTCCAATAATTTGTGGCTGCCCTGGCTAAATATCAGCAGTTGCAACACCAATTTGTACAAAAACTTTTCGATGTCGGCCGGTTTGGCGTACGGGGACATGACTTCCATTTAATAAATCCCGATTATGCGACTATGCAACGATTTCGGCCGTTCTGTTTGGCTTGATATAAACCTTTATCGGCCCTGTCGAAGATGGTTTCTTGGGTGTCGTTGGCGGCAAATTGACTGATGCCTCCGGAAATCGTGATCGCCAAACGGTTACCGTTCGCTACGAAGCCGCTGTTGCCGACGATGGCCCGCAATTTTTCGGCGACCGACAATGCCGCTTGGGCATCGGTGTCCGGCAACAGCATCACGAATTCCTCGCCGCCGAAGCGGGCAACGAAGTCGCTTTGCCGACAGTGTTTGGATAACAGTTTGGCGATGGCTACCAAGGCCTTATCGCCGGATTTGTGGCCGTAGGTGTCGTTGATGGCCTTGAAAAAGTCCACGTCCCAGACGATCAACGAGAACGCCTGAAGAGTGCGTCGATAGCGCGCGATTTCGAGGTCAATCCGTTCTTCGAACGCAAGCCGGTTTGCCAAACCGGTCAACGGATCCCGCGTGGCGCGGTGTTGCGCTTGGTCCAAGCGTTCCCGCAATTCGCCGGATTCCGCTTCCATGTCTTTCAATTTTTCCGATAACACCCGCAATTCGCGGTCGACTTTTTCGCGTTCCTGCTGTTCCAGTTGATTGTGAGCTTGGATTTGTTGGCTAATGGTCTGCAAGCGGCTATTGATCAACTGTTTGAGGGGTTCGAGCTGGGTGGCGTTGGCCGATTGCGTTTGCAAATCCACCAGTTGATCCGAGACCGTGCGATCCAGCAGGTTACGTTTTTTGGCCGAAGATTCGTTAGCCAGATTGACGCCGATGGCCTTGATGCCCAGCTCGGTCAACTGTTCGGTCAATTTCGACAGAAACGCCGCCATTTCCAATTGCTCGGCTTCCATGTATTTTTTGATGGTGAGCAATAACGCCACGGTGTCGTCGAAAATGGGTCCCAATGACTGGTTTTCGTTCAGACGGTGCTTGATTTGCGCCGATTTCTCGGCGAATTGGGTTGGAATATCGATGCTTTCAAGCAGTCTCATTAACTGCAGATTGATGGCCTTCTTGTCGATCTCGGCGAAATCCAGCGCCAAATCGATACTGTTGGCCGATTTGTCCTGGTCGACCAACTCCAGCAGCGCCATGTACAGCGCTTGATTATTGGCGAATTGCCGGTTTTGGTAGCGTTGCTGTATATCTTCGAACTGGTCTGGCCATTGCGGATACAGCTTGCCCAGAAATTCGAACAGCAATGTGGAATCGAGCGGATGATTGGCGCCATCGTCTTCCAGCATGATCAAGGCACTGGAGAACGCGGTCAGTTCCTTTTGCAGCAACTGGCTTTGCAAGCCATTTTTCAGTAGGTTGCGTATCCGGTTTAAGTGGGGGTCCAATTGGCGATTGAGACCCTTAACCGCCAACGCGAAACGGACGATGGTTTTACAAAGCAGATCTTCGTTGGCCTTGTACTGTTTTTCGGTTTTTTCCTGGTCTTCAAGCAGGCGGAAGTACTTTTCCTTCCACTGTTCCTGCCCGTCATCCTTGTTCCTGAAAAAAACCATGAAACATGCCCCAAAATTTACAATTCGCCGACGGAGAATTATAGACTATTCAATATAAGTCGCGCGGCGGCCGGACCTTGGCCCGGCCGAACAACGCGCTGGGGCTGGTTATTTCTTTTGGGATTCTTGCGCGATTAGTTCGTTGGTCACGCTAATCATATTGGCTTGGGATTTGGCGGATTGCCCGGTCACTTTATATTTGCCGTTAATAATCAGGGCCGGTACGCCGGTGATGCCGTAGCGCGGCCCCATCGCTTCGGCCTGGCGTAATTTGGCGTCGACCATGAAGGAATTGTAAGCATTGCGAAAATCTTCGTCCTTGACGCCGTGTTCGGCGAAGAATTTAGCCAGTTCGTCTTCGCTGATCAGTTTTTGTTTTTTGTTCTGAATGGTGTCGAAAAAGTCGGCGTGGACTTTATCCAGCACGCCGAGGGCCTCGGCGGTAAAAAACGCCTTGGCGTGCTTGCCCCAGATGTCGCTAAAAACCGCGGGTTGGCGGATGAACTCGACATTGGCCGGCTTGGTTTTCAGCCATTCCGCCATCGACGGTTCCAGGCTGTAGCAATGCGGGCAGCCGTACCAAAAGAATTCGATCACCTCGACTTTCTCCGGATTTTGTACCGGTTGGGCGGGGGTCAAGGTTTCGTAGCCGCCTTCCGCGCGCGCCAGCGCGGTGAAGCAAAACAGGCCTAATATCGCGATTTTTTTCAACATCTATAGTTCTCCGTAAGAATGAAATCCCAACAAAAATGTTATCCCGGTCGGCATGAATGAAACAGGCTACATGGCCGCCGACCCGGCATTGTCGGTTCAGACTCGGCTGTCCCGATAAAGTGCCGACACTATAGCGGGCACGACGAAAAACGCAAAATTCGGGCGGATCAAGACGGGTTGGCGCGACGGTTGGCGTTACGCTGGACGCCGATTCGGCAAGCTCCGCATCCGGCTGTTTTAGGAGGAGGTCGGATGTCGCCCGTTGCGGGCCGACAATGCGGAGGGAGGCGGTGAGCCGATTCAACCGGCTTGTTTGGCGAAACAGCGACAGACGGCGCCGCCGGTCCGAAAAGGCCGGCGGCGGATTAGGCTACTTCATCGTGGAGATGTAGTACGCAACGGCCTGGATTTGCTGATCGGTCATTTTTCCGGCAATCATGTGCATCATGTTTTCGGGATCGTTGCTGCGGGCGCCTGATTTGAAATCGGTCAGCGACTTAATCAAATAATCGGCGTGCTGAGAGTGCAGCGCCGGGAACGAGGCGGGTTTGTTGCCTTCGCCGAAGGGGCCGTGGCAGGCCACGCAAGCGGAAACTTCGCGGCTCAGATCGCCGTTGCGGTACAGGTCGCTGCCTTGAGCGATCAGCGCGGTCAATTCGGCCTTTTTCTGTTCGTCGGTTTTGGCGGGCGCCTCGTCGTCATTGTCCGGTAACTTTGGAGCCGGGTTGCCGGCGATGCGGTTAGCCGAATAATAGGTGGCGATTTCTTGTATCGCTTGTTCGTCCAGGCCGGCCGCCAACGGCGCCATCATCGGCGAATTGCGGGTGCCGGATTTAAACGCTTGCAACTGTTTAGCCAGATAATTTTGGTGTTGACCGGCCAGTTTGGGAAAGCTAGGCATCATGCTGTTGCCGTCTTCGCCGTGGCAACCGGCGCAAGCCGCCGCCTTGGTTTTGCCCGCGCCACTATTCCCCTGCGCGTACGCGTGGCCGGTAAAGGCCAGAGCCAAGGTGACGGAAACAGTCAGCAGTTTTTTTATCATTATTTGAAGCCCCTGTTCAGGATGATGGATCGACATAAGCAAATGGACACTTGCCTATAGACGTTATAATGCCGGGATTCTAACCGATTTAATTTGACTAAGCGAGATCGTCATGAACCCCCTTTATCATCAGGCCTCATTCGTCGCCAGCGCGCCGAGATTGCAAGATGCGCCGCCGGATCAAGGGATGGAAATCGCCTTTGCCGGCCGTTCCAATGCCGGCAAATCCAGCGCGATCAACACGCTGGTGCAGCAAAATGCGTTGGCTAGGGTCAGCAAAACCCCCGGCCGCACCCAATTGTTGAATTTCTTTCGCATCGACGACGACCGCAAGTTGGTCGATTTGCCCGGCTACGGCTACGCCAAGGTGCCGGAGGCGATGAAACGGGAATGGCAACAAATGATGGAAACCTATCTGAAGAATCGCAAAGCGCTATCCGGCATCGTGTTGGTGATGGACATTCGCCATCCGCTAACCGATTTCGATTGGCAAATGGTCGAATGGTGCGAGGTCAGCAAGTTGCCGCTGCACATCCTGCTGACCAAAGCCGACAAATTGAAATTCGGCGCCGCCAAAACCACGTTGTTGCAAGTGCAGCGCGATTTGAGCCGGGCCGAAATCGTCGTCAGCCTGCAATTGTTTTCGGCCTTGAATAAAACCGGCATCGACGACGTACACCAGGTGTTGGACGAATGGTTTGGATTTTCGTCCGAACCGAGCGATTGAAAGCGCCGGATAGTGCCGGCGATCCCGCGTGAAGGCTAGCTCAAGCCTATCCGCAATCTCGATCGTCGAGGTCCGGCGCGAGGCTTCGATCCGTTCCATCCATTCAACAGCGAACCAATTGCCGCCATGAAAACCGCCGGTTTTTCGATATTCGGATTGATCCTCGCCATCGCCGCCGTAGTTTACGGACTGCTCGCGGCATCGTTGCCGAACCAAGACGGCGAGATCCGTTTGTCGGGCTTGTCGGCGGAAGCGACGGTGCGGAGCGACGAGCTGGCGATTCCGACCATCGCGGCGCGGAATCGGGACGACGCCTTTCGGGTGTTGGGCTTTCTGCACGCCCGCGACCGGTTGTTTCAAATGGAATTGATGCGGCGCAAGAGCGCCGGCCGTCTGGCCGAGTTGTTCGGCGATTCGGCGTTGGCCCTGGACCGCAAGCAGCGGGTGTTTGGTTTCGAGCGGGTCGCCGGGCAAATCTTTGCGGATATGCCGGAAACCCAGCGCTCGGCTTTGCAGGCCTACGCCGCCGGCGTCAACGCGTATCTGACTCGAACCACGATATTGGCGCCGGAGTTTCTGGCGCTACGGTTTCGGCCGCAGCCGTGGCGGCCGGAAGACAGTCTGCTGGTGGTGTTGGCGATGTTCCAAACCCTGAACGGCTACGAGCAGGACGAACGCATGGCCAGCGTGATGGCCAAGGCGTTGCCGGCCGATTTGCTGACCTTCCTAACCCCCGACACCGATCTCTACGCGACCGTGCTAATCGGCGGCGACCGGCCGCGCCGCTACAGCCCAAGCATACCGCGTCGGGCGCTGGCCGGATTGCCCGCGGCCGGCACGCAACTGGCCCGGAATAGCGTCGATGCCGACAACGCGGTCGCCGGTTCCAACAATTGGGCGGTGTCCGGACGCAAGACCGCCGACGGCCGGGCCATCGTCGCCAATGACATGCACTTGGCGCTGGGCCTGCCCAACATCTGGTACCGCGCCGAGCTGCAATATCAGGGGCGGCAGGTCGCCGGCGTTACGCTGCCCGGCGTACCGGGCGTCATCGTCGGCGGCAACGGCCGGGTGGCCTGGGGCTTTACCAACGTCACCGCCGACCTGTTCGACTTGGTGAGCCTGGAAACCGACGCCGACCACCCCGGCGCCTACCGCACCCCGCAAGGTTGGCAACCCTTCGCCAGCCGGCGCGAGACCATCAAGGTCAAAGGCCAGCCGGACACCGACATCGAACTACGAGACACGATTTGGGGACCGGTATCGGACCAGCCCTTGCTGGGCAAGCCGGTGGCGATCAAATGGACCGCGCTGGAACGCCACGGCGTCGATTTGGGCTTGCTCGATCTGGACGCCGCCGCCAACGTCGATCAGGCATTGACGCTGATCAATCAAGCCGGCGGTCCGCCGCAAAACGTGGTGTTCGCCGACGCCGACGGTCATATCGGCTGGACCTACATGGGCCGCTTTCCCAAGCGGAGCGGCTTCGACGGTTTGATCAGCCGTTCCTGGGCGGACGGCGACATCGGCTGGCAAGGCTTCATTCCGCCGGAGCAGTTGCCGCGCCTAAACAATCCCGAGCAAGGCTTTATCGCCACGGCCAACAATCGCACGCTAGGCGCCGACTATCCGCACGTGATCGGCCACAATTGGGCGCAGGGCTACCGGGCCTACCGGATTACCGAACTGCTGCGCGAAAAGGACCGGATCGACGAGCGCGACATGCTGGCAATCCAGCTCGACAGCCGGGCCGGCGCGCTGGACTTTTACCGGCAACTGGCGCTGGACGAACTGCGAAACCTATCGGACAAGGACGGCGATTTGCAAAGCGCCGAACGCGCGTTGCAGGCCTGGGACGGCCGCATGAACGCCGCCAGCGTCGGCGCCGCCGTGGTCAACGAATTCCGTAAACGCTTGGCCGAAACGGTGTTCGCCAAGATCGTCGCCGCCTGCCGGGTCTACGATCCGGAATTTCGCTACGCCTGGCGGGCAATGGAAACTCCGCTACGCCAACTGCTGACCGAACGCCCGCCAGGCTTGCTGGCCGAGTCCTACCGCGACGATTGGTCGGCGATGATCGCCGATACCCTGCGCGAAACCGTGCGGGCGCTGCGGCAACAATATCCGCGGACCGCGCCGGATCGGCTGACTTGGGGCGAAGCCCATGCCATCGGCCTGCAACACCCGTTCACCAAAGCGATGCCGCAACTGGCCGCCGTGTTGAATCTGCCGGCCTTCGCCAGCGACGGTTGCGCCAGCGTTTGCGTGCGGGTCATGGACAACGCCCACGGCGCCAGCGAGCGCCTGGTGCTGTCGCCGGCGCACCCGGAAGACGCGATCCTGCAAATGCCGGGCGGCCAGTCCGGCCATTTTCTGTCGGCGCATTACCGCGATCAGCAAGCCTTCTGGCAAAATGGTCAAGCGGCGGCGATGTTCGGCCCGGCTCGGCCGGGTGTGCTCGAGGTCTTGCCGGAATAAGCCGGCGCCGGACCCTCCTCTTTCCTCAACCGAATCCGGCCCGGCCGGACAACGACTCATGACAAGTATTTCGACGGCGCCGGCGGACCGGGCGCGCAACCTTTCCGAGTGGTGGCTGCCGGTTCTGTCCGGCCTATTCATCGGCACCAGTTACATTCCGTTTCCGCCCTGGGCCTCGCTGTTCGGCTTCGTGCCGTTGTGGCTGTTCTGGCAGCGGCAAACCGCGTTGAAGCCGGTCGTTTACGGCGGCGTGCTGACCAGTACCGTCTATACCCTGATCGGCTTCAATTGGGTGACGTATACGCTGCACGAATTCGCCCAGGTGAATTGGTTGGTCGCCGGGATCGGCATGCTGATTTTCGCGATGTTCGGCCATGTGTTCGCACCGCTTGCCGGAATCGCCTGGTTTGGGTTGCGCCGGTTCGCGGCCGGCCGCGCCGGGCTGTCCTACGGACTGATGGCGCTAACCACCGCCCTGGCCGAGTTGTACGTGCCGATGCTGTTCAAATGGAATTTCGGTTATAGCTGGTACGGCGCCGGCCTGCCGGTTTACCAGTGGGCCGAGTTCGTCGGCTTCGCCGGCCTCAGCATGCTGACGATACTCGCCAATCTGTGGCTGCTGTTCGTCTGGCAACGCCGCCGGCAATGGACCGGCAAACTGGCCTTGCTGGGATTTTTGCTGGTCTTCGCCAGCGCCAATGGTGGCGGCCTGTGGCTAAAACAGCGCTTGCCGGAGCCGGACGCCGCGTTGGACGCGTTGCTGGTGCAAGCCAATATCGACAACGGCCAAAAGCGGGCGATGGAAGGCGGTAAGGGTTACCGGGCCGAAATCCTGACCGAATATTTCCGGGCCACCGACCTTGGCCTGGAAAAATCGCCGAACGTGCATTTCGCGATGTGGTCGGAAACCGCGTTCCCGTCGCTGCTCGGCGGCGAATTCAACCAATCGCCTTACGCCGCGTTGCTGAGCGAATACCTGCGCAACCGGCAATTGCCGCTGCTGACCGGCGCCTATGGCCGCGACCGCAACGGCGACATCACCAATTCGCTGTTCGCGGTCGATCAGACCGGCAAGGTGCTGGAACCGCACTACAGCAAAACCATTCTGCTGGCGCTGGGCGAATACCTGCCCGGCGCGGAAACCTTTCCTTGGCTGAAAAAGCTGCTGCCGATGGTCGGCCAATTCGGCCGCGGGCCGGGGCCGACCGTATTGCTGGAGATGAACGGCTTCAAAATGGGGCCGCAAGTCTGCTACGAAAGTCTGTTTCCGGAATTTTCCAAGGGCCTGGCCGACTTGGGCGCGCAATTCATCGTCAACGTCACCAACGATTCCTGGTACGGCACCTGGCAGGAACCCTACCAGCACCTGTACATGACCTTGGCGCGCGGCATCGAATTCCGCCGCCCGGTATTGCGGGTCACCAATACCGGCATTTCCACCGTCTCGCTGGCCAACGGCGACGTGCTGCCGTTTTCGCCCTTCCACACCCGTTGGGCCGAAGCCTACCACGTGCCGTTCCTGGCCGAACCGCCCGCCACCTTCTATCAGACCCATTTCTATCTGATGCCGGGATTGCTATGGGCCGGGCTGTTGGGATTGCTGGCTGCGGGCGTGTTGCTCAATAAACGGAAGTGCCGGGAAACGTGAGGACGATTGATGGGTTGGGTATTCGGTTGGTGCTTGTGGCTACGGGCGTCTCGCTTGACATAGAGTGCCTACCTGATAGAGTCGGTAGCAATAAATATGCAGGTAGGATTGCCTGGTTTACCGGCTAACAGCAAGTTATCAAAGCAAACATGCCCACTTCTCCGGATAAGAAGGCAAAACTGCCTGAAAAGGCGTTTAATATCAACTTATATGGGCAGATTTGCTTGATAGTCAATTGTTGGGAGTCAAAGACATGATCGAGGCTGTGGGTGGATTCCTTGGCAAAACTCTCGGAACCCTTGTCGGCCCGATTTGGCGATATCTGATCGCAACTTTTCAACGTCCTCGTATCCGGCTAACCAAAGCCCCTAAGAATCTCTTGGAACATCTGACGCCTGCTGTATCACAAGACCGCGTGCGCGAATTGCTTGGACCCGCTCATCAAGTGATAGATCAGTATTGGTTTTATCGTTTCGCAGATGCTCTTGTACAACTGGAATTCCGCAAAGGTGGGGGCGCGAAATCAGTCGCGCTCGGGCTTGTTGGAAAACGGAAAGAGCATCGCTTTCCCGTTCCCAACTTCAAGAAGTCTCTTGGGCAATTATCGATTGCTGACGTCAAGTGCGAGGGGAGCATGCTTCGCTACCGTGATTCATTGCGACACCGAGAGATCCTTGTTGAAGTACGACTCGGCCCGACCGGAGCCTGGAGCTATTGGACATACGGGGCAATGATGGCATTCGGGAGCCAAGCGCTCCACGAGTCGCTCTTTGAATGGGACACGAAATCCAATTGCTTAATTACGGACCCATCGTTGGTGTTAGTCAATTGGATAGCGATCTCTGATGGAGGCGACGAGGTGTACTTTGATTGGTCCATGGCCTGAGCACCCTAAGGCCGTAAGGCGCAATAACCAACGGGCATTGCGCCGAATTTAATTCACAGAGTGGACGATAAAAAAATGGATTACCGTCGAATTTGGCCAGGTAGGGTGGGCACGGTGTTTGTGCCCACGCGGATTGAAAGTAAATTTATTTTGTGTTTCGCTAACGTGAAGCTGATTTTAATGTCGGGTTTCGGCCCGACAGCCGAGATACTTTTCTTTGCTTGTCCAAAGAAAAGTATCCAAAAGAAACGACACCCCATGCCGCTTACATCCTGCGCTCCTGCGGGTTTGAGCGGGGTTTTTGGAAGGGCTATCCATAGCCCTCCAAAAACGCGCGGCATCCCTGCCGCGCCCCTGTCGGGCAATTCCCGCTCAAACCCTTCGGTGCTCGGCGCGGCATCAGGGGACTAACCCGTAACCCCTAAGGCGGAACGCGTTAGCGGTTCCGCCAAATCGACAGCCAGGGCGGGCACGATTTAGCGCGGTAGGGCGGGTTAGCGGAAAGCGTAACCCGCCGACTGGGCTAATAAAATTGGAGGTTCTTTGAAAGCAACCGTTTATATCGAAACATCCATTTTCAGCTATTTGACAGCAAGGCCAAGTAACGATTTACGTGCCACGGCAAATCAAAGCGTGACACTGGAGTGGTGGGAAATCCAACAACCCAATTACAGGGTTTTTGTGTCTGAACTCGTTATATCTGAAGCCAGTAAAGGTCATCCAGAGGCCGCACAGCGGCGGTTGGCCGTAATCGGCGATCTGCCATTGCTACAAATATCTCCCGAGGTCCGGATTTTGGCGCAAGCACTTATCGAAGACCACGCGCTTCCCGCGAAAGCCGAAGCAGATGCTTATCATGTGGCTATTGCCGTTGTAAATGGCATCGAGTATTTGCTTACCTGGAATTGTACGCATATTGCCAACGCCCATACACGGCCTAAAATAGAAGCGACCTGCCGGGCGCATGGCTACGAACCGCCCGTTATCTGCACCCCATTGGAACTTACCGAGGAATAACTATGTGGAAAGACCCCATTGTTACCGAAACACGCGCACTTAGGGAAGAATATGCACGTCAGTTTAACTATAACGTTGACGCTATGTTTGAAGACCTTATGGCAAAACAAGATACCCACCTGGAGCGAATGGTTTCATTACCACCACGCAAAGTTAGTGTATCAACTGGGAGCCTAACCCAACGCTCCAGTGAACTCCGCTAACGCTCCGCCGCTAAGCGTTGCGTTAGCCGTCATGCTCCGTCTCGCCTCGGTGCTCCTGTCCCTTGCTGTCGTAGTTGCGCTATCGACAGGCGGTTTCAGTTCGGCGCCAACAGCGCCCTCCTTCCAGCTGGTGGATCAAAGGCCAGCCGCAGAGAGAGAAGGATTCCCCTACCCCAATAGCTCGTTCCGCTACACGATGCACGGAGATAGATCGCTGGAGGTTGACAGACTTCAACTTTTGCAGGTCCGACTTATGGAGCGCTTCCAGCACGAGCTCGCGGGGAAGCAGTGAAGACTGCAGAAGTTCTTTGTCATGGAAGCAATTCTCCGCGATTCTTTCGTGCGGGACGCTTCAGGTAAGAATGTGCCAAATACGGGGCCGTTTGAACCAACGCTGGTCGCAGAGCTTGCTGTGTTTGTAGGTGATGATCCTTTCGTTGGATTCGCCCAGCTAAAGCTGCCGCAGAATTCACGCGCGACCCATGGCGCTCTCGACAAGGTTACAAAAGAGGCAATCGACGACCTGCTAAAGGAGATGGCGACGTCTTGGACGATAAAAAATGACGGCTAGCCGAATAGGGTGGGCACGGTGTTTGTGCCCACGCGGCACGCTGTTACCGATTCATTACTCTGAAAGTCACCCGACGCGGTCACTCAATTAGGTGTCGTAGCGTTGTCAATCGCGGCTAAAGCCGCTCCCACGCCAGGGACTTTCATTTGCCGGGGCGACGCAACTGCTTCATGAGCGTTGGGCATTGGAAATTCCTGATTGGCCGGTTTTCAAATCGTAAACAGCTGCCATGCATGCGCCGCATGCCATTTTCGAGGTTTCCGATGAAGAAGGTACGCGGTGTGTACCCTACCAGGTTATTTGGTTAAGTTGGATGTTCTATTTCTACCTTGCCACCATTCATGTCGTGCTTCGGAAGATCGAGCACGACGGCACTACCGAGTAAGCAGGGAATTCAACCATGAAACCTAACCCTAACTCTGCGTTCGAGCTGACCTGCGCGAAAAGCCGCGCAGGTCAGCTCACTTTCACGTTAGCCCTCTGTTCGACATTGGCAGTAAAGCTCGGTAGAATTCTTAGTTAGCTTTGAACGGGGGCCAGATCATGAATACACAACTCTTACAGCAAGCTCGTGTACTTGGCATTGATGAGCAGATCGAACTGGTTGAAGCTATATGGGATGGTATTGTTAGTCGTGGCGCCACGCCATCGTTGACCGAAGCGCAAAAAACGGAGCTTGACCGCCGCCTCGCAGATCACCTTGCCAACCCCGATGATGTAGTTCCCTGGAGTGAAGTAAAAGCCGCTGCTCTTGCCAAAATCAGGCAATGAGTCTGCGCGTCACGTTTCATCGTGCCGCGCCCGGTTAGCTCTACGTTAGCCGTCATGCTCCGTCTCGCCGTCTCTTGCTGTCGTCGTTGCGCTATCGACAGGCGGTTTCAGTTCGGCGCCAACAGCGCCCTCCTTCCAGCTGGTGGATCAAACCCGTAAGGTGGAACGCCTGATGGCTTCCGCCCTACCTGACCTCAATCCCCAACCATTGGTCCCGCGATTCCGGCGGGGCGTTTGATGGACTTCCCTGAGCCTAAATAAACCGCGTTTTGCTCGATTAGGCGGAGCAAGTTCTGGCCGAGACGTTGTTAAGCCCATCCACTCGATTTCTCCCTGCGGCGCTTGGCGTAGGGGAACGTCGCATTGGAGTGCAAACCTAGGTTTGTACTCCGGCCGAGTGGCTTGGGTGACTACGGCTGGCGGGAAAGGCGGGTTCGAATCGCCGGTGGTCGGCCGAGCAAAAAACACTCGGCATCGAGTATCGTCGGTTCGACGCCGGGCAAAAAAGACTCGGCGTCGAGTATCGCCGGGTCGGCTTCGAGTAAAAAAGACTCGGCGTCGAGTATCGTTGGTTCGGCGTCGGGCAAAAAATGCTCGACGCCGTATGTGGCTGGAGCTTAGCCAAGGGCGGGACGGCTTTGTGATCAACGAAATGTTTGAATCATCGGGCGTGGCGCTGAGTGTCCGTGATTCATTTTTATTAACGCCGGTAACCCTAGAATCCCAAACCTTTGGATGTTTGCGATTTTTGGGTCGGTGAACACTCGGCGGAACGCGTCGGCGGTTCCGCCGTATCGATTAACCCAGCACATCGATAAACCGCTCCACGTCGTCCGGCTGCGTGGCAAAACTGGCGACCAGGCGGACCAGGGTTTCGTGCTCGGCGAGCAGGCCCGGCGCGGCGTGCGGCGGATTCCACGGATAGAACACCGCGCCGGCCGCGCGCAGCCGGGCGGCGTCGGCCTGGGTCAATATCGCGAACACCTCGTTGGCTTCGGCCGGCCAGGCCAGCCGGGCGCGGCCGGAGGCGGCGATGCCTTGTTGCAGTCGCGCGGCCATCGCGTTGGCGTGGCGGGCCAATGCCAGCCACAGGCCTTCGTGCAGATAGGCCTGGAATTGCGCGGCGATAAAGCGGCTTTTGGAAAACAACTGCGCCGCGCGCTTGCGGATGAAGGGCAGATCCTTGGCGGCGGCCGGGTTCATGAACACCAACGCCTCGGCACACCAGCAACCGTTTTTGGTGGCGCCGAACGACACAATGTCCACGCCCAGCCGCCAAGTCATATCGGCCGGCGTCAGGTTTAGCGCGACCAAGGCGTTGGCGAAGCGGGCGCCGTCCATGTGCAGCGGCAGTCCGTGAGTTTGCGCCACCTCGGCGATCGCGGCGATTTCGTCGGGACGGTAAACGGTGCCGATTTCGCTGGCTTGGGTGATGGACACCGCCATCGGCTGGCCGGCGTGGATGAAATCGGCCGGAAAGCGGCGAATCTCCGCCGCCAGCTTGGCCGGATCGATCTTGCCCAACTCGCCGTCGACCGCCGCCAGCCGGGCGCCGTGGGTGAAAAACTCCGGCGCGCCGCATTCGTCTTCCAGCATGTGGGCTTCGCGATGACAAAAGGTCACGCCGCCGGGGCGGTTGATCGCGGCCAGCGCCAGCGAATTGGCGGCGGTGCCGGTGCCGACGAAGTACACCGCCACCTCGCGTTCGAACAGTTCGTTAAAGCGCTGCTCGACGGCGCGATCCAGCTCGCTGGCACCGTAAGGCGCGGCGAAACCGGCCGACGCGGCCAGCAATTGTTGGGCGATGGCCGGGTGAGCGCCGGCCCAGTTGTCGGAGGCAAAGTTCATCGCAAATCCTGAGTGCAAATGTCGCGCTACCTTAACCCAGATCGCCGCTTTGTATAATGACGATTTTCTCAGCCCGACTGCTTATGCCGCCCGACATCGCCGCCCTGATTTGCCAAGCCACCGGCGCCGTTCAGGCCGAGCCGCGACAGGTGGTGCAGCGCTTGTGGAGCGGCTACGGCCGGATCGTGCGCTACCGCTTGCACGGCGCCGACCGCGCCGGCGTCGTGGTCAAGCACGTCAAGCCGCCGCGCATCGGGCACGGCGACCTCTCGCACCGGCGCAAATTGCGCTCCTATCAAGTCGAAACCATCTGGTATAGCGATTGGAGTTCGCGTTGCGACAGCGCTTGCCGGGTGCCGGCGAGCTTGGCGTCGGCGGCGTTCGGCGACGAAGTGGTGCTGATCCTGGAAGACCTGGATGCCGCCGGTTTCGGCCGGCGCCGCTCGCGGATTGCGGAGGACGATTTAAGCGCCTGTTTGGCCTGGCTGGCGAATTTTCACGCGACTTTTCTTGGCGATAAGCCGGAGGGCTTGTGGCCGACCGGCACTTACTGGCATCTGGCGACCCGGCCCGACGAGTTGCAGGCGTTGAACGATCCGCCGTTACAACAGGCCGCCGCCGCGATCGACCGGGCGCTGAGCGCCAGCCCGTTTCAAACCCTGGTCCACGGCGATGCCAAGCTGGACAACTTTTGCTTCGCCGAGCGTGCCGGCCCAGTCGCGGCGGTGGATTTTCAATACGTCGGCGGCGGGCCGGGCATCAAGGACGTGGCCTACTTCATCGACAGTTGTGTGCCCTTGCCGGAATGCGAACGCCGCGAGTCCGAACTGTTGGCGATCTACTTCGCCGCCTTGCGCCGGGCCTTAAGCGTCAAGCGCCCGGATATCGACGCCGACGCGCTGGAACGCGACTGGCGGGCCTTGTACCCGCTGGCCTGGACCGACTTTCACCGCTTTTTAAAAGGCTGGAGTCCCGGCCATTGGCCGAGCGACAGCTACAGCGAACGGCTGGCGCGGCAAGTCATCGCCCAATTGACGGAGATCCGATGCGACTCAGCGACCTAGACTTGCACTTGCTCGGCCAAGCCGGCATATCCGCCGCCTACCAGGCCGGCCATCTGATCGCCCGCCACGCCAACCGGGAGGTCGCGGTCAACACCAAGGCCGGCGGCGCCAGTCTGGCCGCGCAAGTGGTCACCGAAGTCGACCATCTCAGCCAGGACGCGATTTTGCAAGTGTTGCTGCCGACCTGCGCGCATTACGATTTGGCGTTGTTGTCCGAGGAAAGCCCGGACGATAGGGCGCGGCTGGACCGGGATTATTTCTGGTGCATAGACCCGCTGGACGGCACCTTGCCGTTTATCGAAGGCGTGCCGGGCTATTCGGTGGCTATCGCGCTGGTGGCTCGCGACGGCACGCCGGCGATCGGCGTGGTCTACGACCCGTTGAGCCAAACCTTGTATAGCGCCGTTGCCGGCCGGGGCGCTTGGCGCAATCGGCAACGGTTGCCGGCGCGTCCGAGCAGCCCGATCCTGACCTTCGTCACCGATAAAAGCTTCGCCGACGACCCGCTTTACGCCGCGACCTTGCCCGAGCTCGAGCGCATCGCCGCCGAACTGGGTTACCCCAGGGCCGAATTGAAACTGCAAGGCGGCGCGGCCCTGAACGCCTGCCTGGCGCTGCAAACCCCGGCTTGCTACTTCAAATACCCCAAACCCCAAGTCGGCGGCGGCAGCATCTGGGACTATGCCGCCACCGCCTGCCTGTTTCGCGAAGCCGGCGCGCCGTTTAGCGACATGCGCGGCCGGCCGCTGGCCTTGAATCCGGAAGGCTCGACTTATCTAAACCATTGCGGCGTGTTGTATTGCAGCGACGGCGGGATCGCGGAGCGGGTGCTGGCCTTGTATCGGCGTTTATCTGGTTAAAACGGGCGAGGGATTCGAATGGGGTAAGGCTCGCCGCCCCAAGCTTCGGATGAGTTTACCGGGAATCCATTGGCGAATGGACTAAACGATGCTTGTTAAGCTGTGTTCATGATCGTTGCATTCAAAGATTAGGCTACCGAAGATATTTTCAACGGCGTATCTTCGGCGATCGCCAGAAAAGCTTGCCCGCAAGCCATTTGGCGAATCGCCGCTAGAAAGCTTGATCAGTTGGATTCGGCCATTTTTCTGGAGGAATTAAGGGTTCCGCCGGGGAATCGTCTTGAAGCGTTATCGGGGGACAGAAAAGGGCAATACAGTATTCGCATTAACGATCAGTTTAGAATTTGTTTCAAGTGGTCGGAGTCAGGGCCGGACGAGGTCGAAATCGTCGATTACCACTAGAGGTGACCCATGGTACGCATACCAACCCATAGAAAACCCACTCATCCGGGCGAAATGTTAGAAGAAGAGTTTTTAAAGCCGATGCAAATTACGGGTCAGCAATTGGCCGAAGCGATTCATGTGCCGCTGCAAAAAATCGAGGATTTGATTCAGCAAAATGATAGCGTTAACTCCAGCCTTGCTTTACGGCTCGCCCGTTTTTTTGGCATGTCCGCCGATTTTTGGCTGAATATACAAATTCGTTGGGATCTTTATCAAACCCAGCAATTTGAACAGGCTGAGTTAGATAGCATTCAGGATTTTCATCATTTCAAGAAAAGCGCCTGACTCCAATAAGGTTTTCGGAATTTAGCGATACCGTCATGCCCGCCGGGAAGCGGGCATCCAGTGCCACGGATGATGGCAAGCTTCGATTCGTTCGTGCCGTCTGGATTGCGGAATTGAAGCGAAGGCATTGCCCGTATCCATGGTTTCATGAGTTTTCACGTTTCCCCGTATAAAGAAGCCACCAGAGATGGTGCGCCGCCGATCGATCTGGTTGATGGCGACGAGTTAGCGGAGAAATTGAAAGAGTTGGCGCTCGGGGTAAAAACGGAACTCGTGGAACGCGTCAGCATTGATACGGCATGGTTCGAAAGCTTATGACGTATAACTCGGCAATTGCCATGGACACCAGCCGGTCGCGAATTTTTAACGCGGCGGAAAATCGCTATTTGCCATCGAGAAGTCGCCGTATAGTATTGGCCGATCGATACATTGCCTTCGGGGAGTTCGAACCATGCGCTTCATTCTTTCGGTGCCTATTGCCGTATTTCTGTGGTTTATCGTCGGCCCATCCGTTGCCGAACCGGGGCCGCCGGCCGGCATCGCGGCGTATGCGTGCCGGAATGGGCAGATTCTTCATCTGTTGGCGTTCGACGACGCGCCGGGACGGCAAGGTTGGGCCCATTTCGGCGGCACGTGGGAAGGCGGCGAGTCGCCAATCGAGACGGCTAATCGAGAATTCTTCGAGGAGTCGAACTGCGTCTATCGATTGGCGGAGCTTACCGATGCGAATATCCGCGGGCCGTCCCGGTCGCCGGACTCAGCGTTTCTAACCTTCGTCGCGAAAGTGCCGTTCGTGCCGGCCAACGTGCTGGCGATGCAGCGAGAATGCTTGCACGTCGAGCGTAAGCAATGGGTCTGGATCAGAGATGGCGAGCTCGGCAAGGCCTTGGACTCGAGTGCCGACGATCTGCGGGTTTCGGTCTACGACGGCCCGGTCGGCGAAATTTATTTTTGGCCGAACTCGCTCAAGGCATTGCGCCAAGCCAAAACGGACGGGCTGTTGCCATCGGCGGCGGAGTGCCCGACCGACCGTTGAGCCTAGGTATTATCCGGCCGACACACCGGTAATCGCAGTTAAAGCCTCTCCCGGAAGGACGTGTTTCATGCTCAGCGCGAAATCCTTTTTGTGATCGTCAACTTGCCCTACTTTTTCATCTCCACGCAAACGCCCGTGAACACGTAGCTGTGGTTTCCGCCGTTTTGGTTGTCGAGTACTTTCCAATCCGAAGTTAGATTCCAGCCGGGTTTGTTTTCGTTGGGGTTGTAGTAGTAATCCTTGCCGCCTTCGCGGGTCACCAAGATATTGTGCATACCGGTAAAGGTGCCGGTGGCTGCTTTGGCACCGTTAAACATCAAGTAACTGGCGTTATAGAAAACGCCGTCGGTTAGCGTAAGGCTGGTGCTTGTCCCGCCGCCTTTAATCAAATTAAACAGCGAACCCAGCCCTTGTTTTGTTGCGAGGTCGGTTACGTAAACCAGCGCGCCGGTTTTTTGGCTATCGTCGCAAACCAACTCGGCCTTTACCGTCTTGTTCGAGATTTTGTCGGTTTCAGTGATGATTTTGCGCGGGTCGCTATTTTTGGCGGCGGCGAGCTGGTCGATTCCGGGCGCCAAACCGCCCGTGGATACGAATTGGATGGCCGGCCAGACGGTTTTTTCGGCAAATGTCTGGTCCAAACACAGCTGATTGTTAGAAAGTTCGGCGATCGCAATGACCGTGCAATGCGCCGCGCAAGAATTGCCGTTTTGTTTGGGGAGAGTTTTCGATGGCATGATGCCTCCTAGGCGATAGGCTGGTTGGATTGGCGGGTGTGAAGGGGGCGACGGCGGTTCGCGCCGCGCTGTTTGGGTAATGGTCGATTCGGCTTGCGATTTCCGATTTCCGACATCTGAAGTTAGATCAAAACCGGCTAATGTCCATCCCTGCCCAAGATAATCGCCTACTCTTTTTCTTTGTCCGCCATCGGCCCGAACAACATCCGGTACCAAAACCCGGCCTCGAAAACGCCGCCGACCGCGAACGCTATCGTGCCGGCGCCGGCATAGCCGGCCCCATAGCAGGCGAGCGCGGTCAGCAGCAGCGCGGTGCTAAGCAGATGGCGTTTCATCGTCGCGACTCGGGTTCGCCACCGAATCCTCGCAAGGCCGAGCCTCGGCCAGCAGATCCAGGTAAGCGGCGGCCAGCAATTGTTCCGGGCGTATGTCCAACGCCGCGATCAAGTCGTCGGCGACCGCTCGGCCGGCGGTTTCGGTTTCGGCGTCGCCCAACACCACTTCCAACTCCAGAAAATCGCCCAGGCCTTCGACCTGATCCAAATGAATGCGGGTGCGGCCGACCAAGAACAAGGTGCGTTGCTTGCGGACCCGGCCGATGGTGCCGTAGGCCAGCGTCAGCGCATCGCGCAGGCTGGCCGGGGCGTCGGTGGGCGAGATTCGGTAGAACGAAGTTTTCGGTCCGGTTTGATCCGGACGCTGGTAGAAAATCAGTTCGCCGCTGTTTTCGGAAAACGCCCGCAACTTGAGGCGGCCGTTCGGGCACTGAAAAAAGGTGTCGTCCTGTGTCAGCGCGAACGGTCCCTGATCGGCGATACCGGCGACCAGCGGCAGCAGCGCGGCGACGCTGGCGATTCGGGCTTTGATTTCGATGTTTCTGGCCATAGGAGGTCCGTCGTTCAAGTTTCGGGTGGGTTGCGGGCGGCGGGTTCGGAGCGTTCCGCAACCAAGTCGGCCATGCTTTCGTGCCCGGTTTCGCGTAAACCGGCGATCACGCTGCTCCGGTTCGCCGCCGGTTGATTTTGGCTGACTTTCCATTTGCCCAGCAAGCGGGTTATCCGGATTTCGATGCCGACGATTTGGGTCAGCAGGCGTTCGGTAAAATCCGCCGGGGCGTCGGCGACGGCCCAAGGCTCGGCAAACGCCGCCTCCTGTGCCGCCGTCATAGCCACTATTTGATCGCGTATCCAGACCGGATCGTCCACGGCTCGTAAACGTCCGTAGGCGTGGACGGCGGCATAATTCCAAGTCGGCACCACTCGGCCGGTTTCGCGTTTGCTGGCGTACCAGCTAGGCGAAATATAGGCATTCGGGGCTTGGAAAATCGCCAGTAGTTCCGCGGACGACTCGCCGGCGCGCCACAGCGGGTTGGCTCTGGCGACGTGACCGCGCAAGCAGCCATAAGCCGAGCCGTCGTCGCCGCATAAATGCAGCGGAACGTGGTTGGCGTTCAGACCGTCGCCGGCTAGCGTTACCAGGGTCGCCAACGGATATTGGCGGATTAGGTCTTGCATGACTTCTATGCGGGGTTCGGCGAACTGTTCGGGACTGTACATGGGGCTCAGCGGCGATGGTTGGGAGGATGCGTTGGGAAGCCGGGCTATGGCACTTGATGCGCGCCATTGCGTTGGCCGTGGAACGGGAGCAAGGCCGGGCCAAGATCGCCAGGCTCGAAATCGGGTAAATGGCGGTAAACCTGTTCGATGTCGGCGTGCGCGGTCAAGGCCCGGATTACCGACGGCAACGGTTCGGCCCAAATGCCGGCGATGTCGGTTTCGCCCGGCGCGCGCGGTACGAAGGCCAAGCGTTCGGTCGGCGGGCAAAACTCGGCGGCGACGCCGGCTTTGTTGCCGCGCGCGTCGAGCCGGTACCAACCGTGGTCGGTCAAATACACCGCGTTCAAGCCGTGCAGACAATACGGCGGAATGTCGCCGTCTATAGATAGGCGCTGGTAGCACAAGCCGGCCGGAATTCGGTTGGCGCGCAGCAACGCTGCCAGCAAATGGCTCTTGGCGTAACAATAGCCGGTGGCGTGGCTTAAAACCTCGGAGGCGCGGCAGGTCACCGGGTTTTTGCGGTAATCCCAACTGTGTTGGATGCGGTCGCGGACGAATTCGAAGCAGCGTTTGGCGATGTCTTCGTCGCCGCCCGCGCCGGCCGCCAAAACGGCGGCTTGGGCCAAAACGGCCGGATGCCGCCAGTCGATGTATTCGCTGGCGGCCAGGAAGGCTGCGGGGTCGGTTGGGTTGGTCATCGCGGACTTCGAATGCTTGGCAAAGGGTGGGCACGATTATCGCATTCGTCTGGGGTCTGTGCGATGTTCGCGGCTAAGCGAGAAACCGTTCGCCGCCGTTTGCCGGCCGGGTGCCGCCCAGAATGCCGATCGACGCGGCGTTTTGCGCTGCAATTGGTAAACTGCCGATATTCCTTTCGAATTTCGGGCAACCTTCATGGCAATCAGCGTTTTCGACATTTTTAAAATCGGCATCGGCCCGTCCAGTTCGCATACCGTCGGACCGATGCGGGCGGCGATGACTTTCGCCGCCAACATGGAGCAACGCGGTATCGCCCCGGCAATCAGCCGGGTCAAAATCGAGCTGTTCGGCTCGTTGGGCGCCACCGGCAAGGGGCACGGCAGCGACAAGGCGGTGATGCTGGGCCTGGAAGGCGAAGCGCCGGACTTGATCGATCCGGCGATTATCCCGACCCGCTTGGCGGCAATCCGCGATACCGGCCTGTTGAACCTGCTGCAACGTTATCCGCTGCCGTTTAACGAAAAAGCCGACTTGCTGTTTCACCGCAAGGCGCTGCCCTATCACGCCAACGGCATGCGCTTCAGCGTGTTCGACGCGGACGGCGCCGAATTGGCGCAAGCGGATTTTTATTCGGTCGGCGGCGGCTTCGTCGTCACCGACGCGGCGGCGGCGCTGGACCAACTGACCCACGACGATACCCGCTTGCCCTACCCGTTTCGTACCGGCGCCGCGCTGCTGAAGCTTTGCCACACCCACCGCAAGCCGATTAGCGAGCTGATGCTGAGCAACGAAAAAGCCTGGCAAAGCGAGGAGCAAATCCGCGCTAAATTGCTGAACATCTGGCACGTGATGCAGGCCTGCGTCGAACGCGGCTTGCACGAGGAAGGCATTTTGCCGGGTGGCATGAAGGTCAAGCGCCGCGCCGCCAATCTGCACCGGCAATTGACCGGCGAAATTCCCAGCCAGACGCCGAACCTACCGGTCGGCACGATGGAATGGGTCAATCTATTCGCGCTGGCGGTCAGCGAGGAGAACGCCGCCGGCGGCCGGGTCGTCACCGCCCCGACCAACGGCGCGGCCGGCATTATCCCGGCGGTGCTGCATTATTACTGGCGGTTTTGCCCGGACGCCAGCGAAGACGGCGTCATCCGCTTCCTGCTGACGGCGGCGGCCATCGCGATTTTGTACAAGGAAAACGCTTCGCTGTCCGGTGCAGAAGTCGGTTGCCAGGGCGAGATCGGCGTGGCCTGTTCGATGGCGGCCGGCGCCTTGGCCGAGGTACTGGGCGGCACGCCGGAGCAAGTCGAAAATGCCGCCGAAATCGGCATGGAACACAATCTGGGCCTAACCTGCGATCCGGTCGGCGGCCTGGTGCAAGTGCCTTGCATCGAACGCAACGCGATGGGCTCGGTCAAGGCCATCAACGCCGCGCGCATCGCGCTACGCGGCGACGGCAAACATTTCGTGTCGCTGGACAAGGTCATCAAAACCATGCGCGAAACCGGCGCCGACATGAAAACCAAATACAAGGAAACCTCGCGCGGCGGCTTGGCGGTGAACTTGATCGAGTGCTGATGAGGAGGCGCGCGGTATTACTCGCAGCCTCTTGCGTCGGAATAGTCGGTGGTGAATGCTAGCAATCGACCAATAGGGTTTATCCAATGACCGTATGTGGGCTAATTGCCCACTGTACTGTAGGATGGGTAGAGCGTAGCGAAACCCATCAATCGAAGCACCGATAAATGAGATATGACAGAATATCGCCGATATCGCCTCAAAGGCGGTTGTTATTTTTTCACAGTCAATTTGGCGGAACGAAATCGGACTTTGCTGACCGACAGGATTAAATTGCTTCGAGAGTCTTTTCGTAACGTAAAAGATCAACACCCGTTTAATATCGACGCGATTGTTGTGTTACCGGAACATCTCCATACCATTTGGACCTTGCCGGAAGGTGACGATGATTTTATTTGTCGCTGGCGGCTGATCAAGACCCGCTTTACCAAACAGGTCGAAAAAGGCGAACGAATTTCCAAAAGCCGCGAACGCAAACAGGCGTGCGGTATTTACCCAAAGGGCACAAGTGGCAGAGACGGTTTTGGGAGCATCGAATTAGAAACGAGGGCGACTTCGTCAAGCATGTCGACTATATTCATTACAATCCAGTAAAACACGGCTGTGTCCGTTATGTTGCCGATTGGCGATATTCTTCATTTCATGATTTCGTCAAACGCGGTATTCTCCCTGCAAATTGGGCGGGCGGCATCTATCCTGAATTGGATATGGCGTAATCAATGGTGTTTTTGATGGGTTTCGGCTAGCGCCTCTACCCATCCTACGAGCTTCGTGGAATATTCTGAACTAGAAAAGCTAATTGGGCGTGCCGATAGGTTTAGAAAAAGGCTTCACGAAAAACAAGGTGATGGAACCGGTTGGTCTTTTACTCTAAAAAATGGCGAAACGCATTACATATCTATTCATGGAGTTAAGTCTCCTGAAGAATTAGAAGATGATATTTCATCCATGTTTATATGGCTTTGGAGTCTTAAAGATTATGTAAAGAAATATGTTGTTAAACGCGGAAAGAACAAGGATTGGGTAGAGATTAAAGTAAATGGAGATCCATATTTATGTATATGTGCTGATTTAGCAAATGCTCTGAAGCATGGAGGTCTTGATCAAAATCCACGATTTACATCTCGTTCAGGGAAATCACCGCAGCTCGGAGTATTAACGTATCAGGTCCCACAGAAAGCAATTGGTTCGCTATGCATCGGAGCTTATGACGTGAATGTGATGATCACCAATCCTAAATTCGTGAATTTAGAAATGATAGTGCTCGGCGAGGACGGCAAAAAACTCGGTGACGCTTTTAAATATCTAGAGTACGCACTGAAAGCATGGGAAAAGATTGTTAACGATGCGGGTAAAGTCGTATAACAACCGCATTAACTCCGGCCTTCGCCACGATGCGGCTCAGTCGGGTTATGCAGAACGTTATGTTTTTAAATTATTTTGCTAAGGGGAATCAAATATGCCGCTCGTTAGGAAGACTGCTATAAATCGTCATTTAGAAGAGCTTGATAAACGATACAACGAATTAAGAGAGGCTCTGGTAGGCAATGATCCTTCGACTAGCTTATGGAACTTTTACGCATTAAGTGAAGATGATTTTCTTCGTGATTATACAACTATAAACAGAGATAGGCTTGAATACGCTCTCAATGACTTTAAGACCGTGTTGTCTGTTTTAAACAAATTTAAGGCGCATAAAGAACAAAAACTTCATTCTGTTAAATAAACATAACCAGAGGGTAAACTTGATCGGCCAAAGATACGCGACTATCGTTGTTACGCTTTTGCCGTCAAGTTACCCTTATCGTTGGGCGTAAAAAATATGACCGGTAAAACCAGAGAGAAACTTCCAAGCACGGTTGCCTGCGGAAATAAGGTCTGTACGCGAAGCAACTTGAGCGTCATATCGTATCAGTGTTCATATCCTGATGATAACGTTGAAGACGAGCGTATTCATTGGTGTGCCTATCCAAGAATCGCAGGGCACGTTATTCAATGCACATGCGGTCATTACACTATCTTTTACAATCCAGCGGAACAGTCTCCGCTAAAGCGGCGCGTCTGAGCTTTAACGTTGAGCAAAGTCATGAAGCTTCGTAGGGTACGCACCGCGTACCTTTTGGCTTTCGTTGCCTTGATGGCCCGCCGCTGGTACGCGATGCGTACCCTACATCCGGTATCAGAAATACCCAATCATTGACGGCATAGGGTTTGTTTGCCGCCGTTGGTTTAAAGCGCGCGGCATGGTCGCTTTCTGACCATCCCTCCGTATTTGGAAACGGTATCGCGGTTTCCGATTCGGGCCACGGAATACCTCTGCCTTCGGTATTTTCGCTTGCTCTTTTCGTTAGGCGGCTTGACAAAGTCCATTAATAGACTTATTTTCAATTTAAGTTTATTCGAAACCGGGAGGGCTGATGTTGGCCCCAGCGCAAAATCCCTTAGCCGCCGATAGCGCGGCCGTGGCCGGCGCGGCGTTGCGGACCTTTTTCAATATTGCCGAGGCTTGGAAACTCAATGCCGAACAGGCGATGGTGTTGTTGGGACTGGATTCGCGCAGTACTTACTTCAAGTGGAAGAAGCAGCCGGAGTCGGCCAGTTTGAATGCCGACAAGCTGGAGCGCTTGTCTTACATCTTTGGCATATACAAAGCCCTGCAGATTTTACTGCCGCGCGCCGAGGCGGCCGATGAGTGGCTGCACCAAGCCAATCAGGCCGCGCCGTTCGCCGGCCAGTCGGCCTTGCAACGCATGCTGTCCGGGCGGGTGGCCGATTTGTACGTGGTCCGCCAATATCTGGACGGCCAGCGCGGCTAGCCGTGATCGATCCGGCGACGATCGCGGTCAACCGCATTACCTGGCTGCCCTGCTGGCGGCTGGTGCCCAGCCGGTTTCCGCCGGACGGCTTGTTTGACCGGGTGGCCTCGCCGGCCGATCTGGACATCGTGTTCGCGATCGAAGCCCTGACCAACGACCGCTTGCGCGAACAAGCCGGCGACATTCGGCTGGTGGCGCCGGAGGACAGGATCGCCGGCCCCGGCACGACGCCGATCATGGCGGCCTTCACCCATTTGAATCCGGAAGGCAGCCGGTTTAGCGACGGCAGCTACGGCGTTTACTATGCCGCCTACGACCTGGATACCGCGATCGCCGAAACCTGTTTCCACCGCGCCCGCTTTCTGAGCGCGACCCGACAACCGCCGATCGAAATCGACATGCGTAGTTACGCCTCGGATTTGGATGCGGACTTACACGACATTCGCGGCCGCCAAGCCGAGTGGCCGGAAATCTACGCCGTCGATACCAGCGCTTACGCCGCCGCCCAGCGGTTGGCAAAACAAGTGCGGGACACCGGCGGCAACGGCCTGGCCTATGCCAGCGTCCGCAATCACGGCGGCGAATGCGTCGCGGTGTTCAAGCCCAGGCTGCTGGCGCCGGTCAAACAGGGCGCGCATTTTTGCTATGTTTGGGATGGCGAGCGCATCAAGGCCGTCTATAAAAAAGAACTGTATTCGCCCGACCGGCCCGCTTTTTCGGAGAACTGACCATGCTGGATTTGCATCCGCCCGGCCCCGACAACCACTATCACCAAGCCCACATCGAATTGCTGTTGGACAGCTATCGGCGCTTGCTTGGCAAGCCGTTGCTGGACGCGGTCGGCGACGATTTTGGACGGGTGGTTTACGAAGCCGACTTCGCCTTGCTGTCGCACAACACCGATCCCGATCCGCTGTTCAACTACGCCAACCGCAAAGCCTTGGGATTGTTCGAATTGACCTGGCAAGAACTGGTCGGCTTGCCGTCGCGGTTTTCCGCCGAACCGGTCAACCGCGAGGAACGCGAGCGCTTGCTGGCCAAAGTCGCCCGGCAAGGCTATATCGACGATTATGCCGGCGTGCGCATCGCCAAATCCGGCCGGCGTTTCATGATACGCGGCGCGGTGGTTTGGAACGTACTGGACGGCGCGGGCCGGCCTTACGGACAGGCGGCGTGTTTCAGCGACTGGGACTGGCTGGCGTGATTCAAGAGTTATTGGCTCGCGCCTGGCGACTCCGGCCTGAAATTGGGCGTTTTATAAAGATTTACAATATTTTACGCCGGTTTACGTCTATTAACCTTTGATACGCCTATTATCAGTCCGCAACAAAGGGAAAGCGGATTTTTTAATATTAAATAATAGGATAATCAAATGGTTGGAACAAATATGACATGGGTGTTGCCGGTTGCGGCCGCGTTCTGGATTTCGGGTGCGGCGCCGGTGCAGGCCTCTGGATTCGGCGAAAATTTGGCAGCCGATTCTGGCGGAACAATAACCGTCAGCGGTAGTACTTGGGAAGCGCAAAGTTTTAGCACCGACAATCAGGCTTACTTGCTGGATTCGATAAGTTTGCTGATTTCCAGTCTCGATCAGGGAACTTCGGTCAGCCTCTATTCCGACGCCTATTCGGCGCCGTCTCAAGCGCTGGCGACCTTAACGTTGAGCGGTGCCTATTCGTCCAGTCTGGCAGCCACGACGTTTTTGGCGGGCGATTTCTCCCTTACCGCCAACACCACCTATTGGGTGGTACTAAGCAATGTCACCGGCGCTACCGACTGGTCTTTCCAGGCTACCGACGACGGCAGCGCCAATGCTTGGGCCGAGTGGGACGGCAGCTATTGGTCCTCCTCCACCAGCTATCCCTTTCAGATGAGCGTCAGCGTGACGCCGGCCGCGGTACCCGTGCCGATGTCGCTACCGTTGATGCTGACCGGTCTGGCTGGCATTGTCGGATTCGCTCGCGGCCCACGCCTCGGCGTTATTGCTGCTTGATTAAGGACATAGTTATGGAAAATTCAAAAGACTTAACAATGCCGGCTCGCCGGGATATGTTGCTGATGACCGCCAAGGGTGCCGCCGGCTTGGTCGCCGCCACCATGCTGGGTGGCGTCAGCCGTTCGGCACTGGCAGCCTACTCCTTGGCGCCCACCGTTACCGAAGGGCCGTTTTGCCTGGACAGCGTTGCCAACAACTTGCTGCGCTCCGATATTCGCACCAGCAGCGTAACCGGTAAGATTGCGGCCGGCTTCCCGCTGGTTCTGACGGTCACGGTATCCAAACTGAACGCCAACGGCACGATTTCGCCGATCAACGGCGCTTACGTCGACATTTGGCACTGCGACGCCGACGGTAACTATTCGGGCGAGACCAATATGGGCGCTGCCGACCTGACCGCCGAGGATTATTTGCGTGGCTACCAAATCACCAATGCGCGCGGAGCAGTGAAGTTCATCAGCATTTATCCCGGTTGGTACACCTCGCGCACTACACACATCCACGTCCGCATCCGTACTTTCTCGGGCAGCACTGCTGTCTACGATCAGGCGACTCAGTTTTTTTTCGACGAATCGCTAACCGAACAGATCTACACCACGATCAGCCAATACCTTTCCCACGGTTTGAAAGATACCGCCAACGCAACCGACTCGGTATTCACCGGCGGTTCCAATCAATCGGCCACCGACGGCATCACCAGCGATTCCGGCGACCATCTGATGCTGACTTTGGCCAACAACGGCAATTATGTGACTGCGTCGATCAATTTGGTCATTGCGACCAGCGAGGGTGTGGCCAGTTTGAGTTGTCCGACGGTTGCCGATACCTCCGGCAGCACGTCGGGTGGCGGCACGCCACCTACCGGTACACCTCCCACCGGCACACCGCCAACACGCCCCGGCGGTTAGTCCGGCCTTGAGCCAGCGTGACTCGCCGTGCGCCGGATGCGCGCGGCGGTTTTTTCCAGAGCGGCGCAAAGACGCGTTCGCGATATCGATTACCTATTTTAGGAGGCAGTATGGGCTTAAGCGTACCGCATTTGTTGGTGGTGCTGGCGATTGTTATGTTGGTGTTTGGCACTAAACGATTGCAAGGGGTCGGCGCTGATTTGGGCGAAGCGATCAAGGGCTTCCGCAAGGCTGTAAAAGAATCCGACAAAATAGAGGAACTAAACTAATCCTAAACGTACTAACATAACGGTATGAGCGGCTATACCCTGTCCGTGGTCAGCAAAGATATTCGACCCACGCTTTGCACCGGACATAGCCGCCATGCAGGGATGACGCGTCATCCTCCAATCCGAATGGTTGGTTCGAAAGTTATGGAATCGTCTGCCGAGCGGCGGCGAGTAGCGAACGGTTCCGGCTTCGACCAGGCTAAGGGTGCCACGAATAAGTGTTTCGGCAGGCTGTCACGTACGGAAAGCGCTTTTCCGTTCGTAACGCGCTTGGCGAATTCGGAAAGAAAACGACTTGTTCGAAGCGCCTTCACTCGCGGCAGTCAAAACGCTAGTGTTCGCAGCTATGGGATTGGACTTTCGGCTGAGTTTCGCATTCGCTTTTGCTGTTTTGAGATTGCGCGACTGTCGCCGGAAGCCCCGGTTTTCTCTATAGAGAGTAGGCCGGAATGACGTGTTCGATGGCTTGATATTCATCACACTCAACTACGCCGACAACATTTGCCATGAACAATATTCAAACCCCCAAAATGCCGGGTTATCCGGAGAGTTTAATCATGACCGTCAAGGGATCGATGGCGATCTGCGACGCCGCCACCTCCGGTAGACTTAACCGGGCGGTGTTGACCAAGCATACGCTGGCGCCGACCGTGGCGGCCTGGCCGTTTCGCCTCGATAGCGTTACACACGACCAACCTCGCGCCGATATTCGGGTCAGCAGCGCAACAGGTACGGCTGCCACTGGCTTTCCGTTAGTGCTGAAGTTGACGACTTCCGAGCTCGACGGCGATGGCAACATCGCCCCACTACCGGGCGCCTGCGTCGATCTGTGGCATAGCGATGGCGACGGCCATTATTCCGGGATGACCAATCCGGGCGGAGCGAATCTGGCCGACGAGGACTTCTTGCGGGGTTACCAGGCAACCGATCATTGCGGCGAGGCCAAGTTTTTCAGCGTCTATCCCGGCTGGCACGATCCGGAGACCGCTCATATCCAGGTGAGGATTCGCGACTACGTGCATGGCCGGTTCAGTTTCGACCGGGCGACTCGACTGGTATTCGACGAACACTCGATTGACAAAATCCATACCGTGATTTCGCAGTTTTTTCCGGCAGGTTTGACCAAGAACGGCGAGCCGATCGAAGACATGGTCGACGACCACGCCGGCATGGCGCTTGTCGACGAAATCGCCAATCATCCGGCCGACCGCTTCATGCTGAAAATAGCCCCCGGCGCCCGCTTCGTCAGCGCATCGGTCCATCTGGTGATCGCTCGCGGCGAAACGCTGGCCGAGTTGAGCCGGACGGCTTTGGCCGAATCCTGATTCTTAGCCGTTCCAATACCGAACCGCCGGCGCATTTCGCGCCGGCAGCGCCGGTCATATCGCTACCCGACCCCATCTCGCGCTATCATGCCCCCGCCGCGAGTCGGCTCGAAATAATAATAACGATAAAGCCGCCCAACCCGAAAGACCGGGGAACGAGCGGTGCACTGGGGGAGCGCATGAATTCAAATCCCGGCCGAAACATCCCGGCCTATCGGCAGCTCAAGCGCTTGCGGACCGCGTTGGCGGTGGCGCAGGGCGTGCGCTTGCAGGCCAAATTGGCTCAGGAGCTGGAAGCCACGGTGTCGCACGATCAAACCAAGCGGGTGACCTATCTAACCAGCCTGTTCACCCGGATACACCGGGAAATGTTCAGCGACTGGAAGGAACAAGTCACGGTACACCACCGGCCGGGCACGATGCCGGAAGCCGATTGCCGCACGCGATTTCGGATCGCGATTGAAAGCCTGGTGCTCGACGGCGACGACAATCTCGAAACCGCCTTGTTCGACAACAACGGTTTCGTGGTGTGCAGCGCCGATATCGCCGACCGGCTGGCCAAGCTGTATCAAGCCTTGCGCGGCATTCGGCCCTACGGCTACGGCAACCGGATCACGCTGGATTTTTTCATCACCGCGCTCGGCAATTTACCGGCCTTCAAGGCGGTGTACGAACAGGGCATCGATTTTCGCCGACTGAGCTGCGACGACGCTCGCGCCTTGCACGATCCGGCCGCCGATCACGCCGCGTTGCGTCGGGCTTTCGAGCACGCGCTGGACCCGGCGCGCACCCAAAGCCTGAGCAATCAGGCCAACCGCTACGGTAAGTGGCCGGAGAACAAGTATTTTCTGCAAGGCTTGCCGTTTTTGTCCTATACCACGGCGGACGGCGTCAAATGCCTGGTGACCGTGACCGGCGGTCTGGTGCCCTTGCACAGTTTCCGAGCCGAGGAATTCATCACCGGTCAGCATTTCGTCGACAATCCGCTCGGCGTGTCCGAGTACATTCTCGGCTATTTGCCGGGTACCGAGGACTTGCGCCAGCCCGGCAAGACCGAGATCGACGCGATTCCAATCCGCGCCGACGGCGTGGCGCCGCTGTTTTGCCTGGACATCAACATCCTGACATCGCTAAGGCCGCCCAGCCACGCCGAGCTGTTGGACTTGTTGAAGCAATGCGCCGGCGAGCAGGCCAGTTTGTTTACGCTGGCCGGCAACGAGCCGTTGAAAAACAAGATGCTGGCCGCCAGCCACGGCGAAAACCGCTTGATGCGCACCGTGGAGATCGCCTATCAGCGGCTGACCAAAATCGACGGGATTTTATCGGCTATCCTCGAGGCGATTTTCGCCGGCAAGGCGCCGGTCGAGCGGCCGACCTTGTTCATGTGCATGGGTGGGGCCGGCGCCGGCAAAACCGCGGTCGAGGAAATCGCCAAGGCGCGATGCGGCGATAATTTCGTGATTGCCTCGCTCGACGAATTTCGCAAACTCAGCGATTTGTACCGTCTATTGACCGCCGCCGACCACCACAGCGACGACTATGTCTACGTCGAACCCTTCGCCAACCGCTTGCGCGATTTGGTCGCCGAGCAAGCTCGCTTGCGGCGCATCAACATCCTCTACGACGGCACCGCCATTCCTTATCAGCCGCGCTATTCGACGATCGTCCAGCAATACCACGCCGCCGGCTTCAACACCCAGATCGCGGCAGTCGATGCATTTTTGGTGAAGCCGGCCGGCCGCGAGCAGGAGTTGTCGCGGGCCGGGGTGATCGGCAGCGTCACGGCCCGCTTCGAAACCACCGGCCGCGCCCTGCCCTGGGTGGTGACGATAGACAAACACATCCGCTCCCCGCACGCCTTTTTGCTGGCCTTGGCCGATACCGCGCTGGACAAGTTGGCGCTGTTCGCCAACGACGGCGAGCGCGACCGCCATTATCTGGTCGCGGAAAGTTTCGTGTGCGGCGACGACGAGGTGCGGGCGATGCAGCGTCACCAGCTCAACGGCAGTCTGGCCCTACATTGGCGGGCGTTGGTCTGCAAGCGGCCCGATTCGGTGTTGAAAAATCTGGCCGCCGACAACGCCGCGCTGGACGCGCTGATCGCCCGCAATCCGGCGCTGAGCGAGGACAACGTCGGCTATCTGATTTACGCCGGCAGCGAGACCAACCGGGTGCTGGCGATCTACCATTTGCGCCGCTTGGTGGATTTCGTGCAAAAGCGCCAACTCAACCCCAACGCCTCCGGCGAGGACGGCCTGCTGCACAAACCGGCGGCGCTGGCCTTCCACGTCGATCCGGCGGCCAGGGAGTCCTGGATCACCCGTTTGCAGGGCAGCGTGGAATAAGCCGGACCCGGCCGGGCGGTCGCGGGACGGGGCGCGGAGCAGAATGCCCTAAGTGAGGTCTTTTACCTGAGGCTTACTATCGCCCCCAGGTTGCCTCGCAAGGCATTTAGAGTTGCGCACAAGGCGAAAGCCTTTGCGTTTGCCGCCGCCAAACCGACCGGCCGATCAAAGGTAAGAAGCTAGAAGTGAACTGTTGGGCTTCCTTTCTGTATATCTGGTCCGGAGCCTATAACGTTCGGTCAAATGCTAATTGCATATCAGATTTAGGGTACGCACTGCGTACCCTACCGGGCTTATCCCAATGGCTTTCTAGCGCCAGCTTCTGGCCGGCGGTGGCGCGACCCTGGCGACGGATGAAGCTGCGAATTTTGGAGGGGTCTATTTTTTGGGTGAGGTCATCAAATGCAGATCTTTTGAAGTGAGTGCGGTCGAAGCTATAAATCAAATTGATGATTTAACGAAGCGGTATATTTGAAAAATGAATTTTCTGACCAGCATTTTCGCAGCCAGCATCCTCAAGCAGCTTTTTAAAAGGTGAAAACTTGAATAAGGCCTTTATGTGTGACGGTCTTGAACCAATCCGACAAACTAGAATTGTTCAGCCATCAACCCCGCGATTTGGGCCTTGGCATTACATTGGCTAATGGCCTCGTCCCGCTGCGACTGAGTGAGTTTATGTTTAACGGCTGCCGTACCGTGCCAATCGAATGCTTGATATTCTTTTTGCGCAAATGTGGCAATCTGGCATTTTTTAGCGGGCGAGTTCGCAAACGGCATTTGGCTATCGGCCGTTAACGGCTCCATGCCTTCCGAGCTAGGTGCGTAAATCAAAAAATCGCCATTGATCGCCAGGACCGCACGGTATTGCCGGGCGGTGGTGAAGTACAAATCACCGGCCTCGATTTCAGCTTCTTTTAGCCACAGATTTTTATTTTTCTTGATCTTTTTCATCAGCGATTGGTTTTAAACGGTGTTGGTCCGGCGATATTCAGGGATTGGGATTCGCGCGCAGTTTGGCCAGAATAAAATCGGTGTGCGAGACGCCAAGAAGGTCGGCAATCTTCCGCACCATATACTCCTCTTGCGGGTCGATATTGCCGTCGGCATAGGCGATTTGCCAGAGAGACTTAACAAACTTTGTCTTCTCCTCAGGGCTAAAACATTGGTTGATCGTCGACGTGAATTCGTAATAATCAACCGCCTGCCGACGCTTTTGTTCGGCATTGGTCATCAAGGTCTCAGCCTGTTCGGTGGAGAGCGAAAAACACTGTTTAACCAAGGACAGAATCTTGGTTCGTTCGACATCTTGACAGACATCGTCCATGGTCATCATTTCCGTCATTAAGGCCGTTAACGCCTCTTGAAGCTGCGTTTCTGTTGCAACCTCGGGTGATGGTAAGGACAGGTGTTTTTCAAAAAATAATTTAATTTGCTCAAGCATGTTGGCTGTCCGGTATTCGTTGCGCCGGTTCCCAAACCGGAGTTTGGGAACCGGAAAAACCTCGGATTATCCCGCGAACACCCCTTCATAGATATCCGCTACCGCCAGTTCAAAACCCAACGATTGGAAAACCGCCTGCTGGCCTTGTTGATAAATCTGTAGATCCCAAGCATCGCCGCGCCGGTAACATTCCACGCGTGGAGTGTCTTGGGCAATTAACACGTATTCTTCCAGGCTGGCCAGTTTGCGGTAATGGTGGAATTTTTCGGCTCTGTCGTAGCGTTCGGTGGCATCGGACAGCACTTCGACGATCAACTTGGGCTGGCTGTTGAACAGCTCTTCGTTATCGCTGGCCGAGCAGGTGACATGCAGGTCGGGGTAGAAAAAGCAGTCGGCGGCGGCGGTTTGCACGCGGACTTTCATTTCGCCGGAGTGGACTCGGCAGGATGTGCCACGTAAATGAGCGTGCAAAAACGCAATCAAATTGGTGGTCACGGTATCGTGAGCACGTTTTACGCCCACCATCGCATACACTTCACCATTGATATATTCGTATTTAACTTCGCTGACCAGTTCGCCTTGCAGGTAATCCGCCACGCTGAGGTTTAATTTTTCCGCCAATGCCATATCGCCATCCTGTCCTGAATGTTAACTGTTCCGATTGTATCCCGCCCCTGATCACTTCAACAAACGGCTATTGCAAACCCGCCGCCACCCGCGCTGTTAAAATCCACCGCGATTCTTTCAAGGCCAAGAGTCGAAGATTGATGTTCCAGCAGCCATGCCGCTAAGAAATTTCGCGCAAACCGCTCGGTGGCGCATGCGGATCGCCGCTTGCCTGAGTGTCTAACTTCACTTGCTTTCGCCGGGTGTCTTTGTTAGAAGGTCTAACAGCGATGCGGCTTACCCATGGCCGCGTCCGCCGCTGTTTATCGCCTTCCCATTTCCCGCCGGAGTGCCGCCATGTCCGAATCCCGTTTAGCCGATGTCGATTTGAGTCAACTTACTTCCAACGTTTCCTACACCCCTTCCCCTACCGCGTGGGAGGATAAGGTATTGTACTTTTTGATGCTGGACCGGTTTTCCGACGGTAACGAAAGCGGCGGATTCCGCGATATCGACGGCAAGCCGGTCGCCGGTGGCGCCACGCCCTTGGGCCAGGCCGCCGACAAGCGCAACGCGATTCAAACCCCGGCCGCCGCCGCGAAATGGAGCGACGCCGGCGGCAAGTACGTCGGCGGTACCCTAGCCGGGCTGCAGAACAAGTTGGGCTATTTAAAACGCTTGGGCGTGACCGCGATCTGGATCAGCCCGATCTTCAAGCAGGTGGCGTTTCAGGAAACTTACCACGGCTACGGCATCCAGGATTTTTTGCAGGTCAATCCGCGCTTCGGCACCAATCAGGCATTGAAGGACTTGGTGGCCGCCGCACACCAGCAGGGGATTTTGGTGATCCTGGACATCATCTTGAATCATTCCGGCAACGTGTTTAGTTACGATCCCAACCGCCAGCCCAACTATAAAGACGGTAGCGGCCATTTCGACCCGCGCTGGGACGGCGGCCACTATCCGGTGACCGGTTTTAACGACGCGGCCGGCCACGCCAATATTCCGTTCGTCACCGCCAATCCGGCGGCGCCGGCGAGCTGGCCGGCCAAGGACGGGGCGATCTGGCCGGTCGAATTTCAGAATCCGGAATACTTTACCCAGAAGGGCCGTATTGCCAGCTTCGATTACGACCCGGAATTTCGCGAGGGCGATTTCTTCGATCTCAAGGATTTGCATCACGGCTTCGGCGGCACCGACGACTTTGCGCCGGCTCTGGGCTTGCTGTCCCTGATCGAAGTCTACAAATATTGGATCGCGTACGCCGATCTGGACGGCTTTCGGATCGATACCGTCAAACACATGCAGGACGGCGCGACCCGGATATTCGGCTCGGCGATTCACGAATTCGCGCAAAGCATCGGCAAGGATAATTTTCTGCTGGTCGGCGAAATTACCGGCGGCCGCTACCGGGCCTTCGATACGCTGGAAACGACCGGTCTGGACGCGGCATTGGGCATCGACGATATTCCGAGCAAATTGGAATTGATGGTCAAGGGGGCCGGGAACCCCAACGACTATTTCAGCTTGTTCCGTAATTCGCTATTGATCGGTAAGGATAGCCATACTTGGTTCCGCAACAAGGTCGTGACGATGTTTAACGACCACGATCAAGTCGGCCGGGCCAAGGCGAGGTTTTGCGCCGATGCCGATAAGGCCAAACTGGTGTTGAACGCGCTGGCGGTCAACGCGCTGACCTTGGGGATCCCTTGCGTGTATTACGGCACCGAGCAGGGTTTCGACGGCCACGGCGGCGATTCGGACCGCTATATCCGCGAAGCGATGTTCGGCGGCGAATTTGGCGCATTCGAGTCCAGAGGCGTGCATTATTTCGACGAGAACCATCCGGTGTACAGCGAATTCGCCAAATTGATGGCGATCCGCGCGGCTCAACCGGCCTTGCGGCGGGGGCGGCAGTATTTACGGCCAATTTCCGGAGACGGCCAAAATTTCGGTTTGCCGACGATGTCGGGCGGCAAATTGCTGTCGCTGGTGCCGTGGTCGCGGATTCTGGCCGACCATGAAGTCGTTGTGGCGATCAATACCGACCCCAATGCCGCCAAAACGGCCTGGGTGACGATAGATGCGGCGCTGCATAGGCCGGGTGAAAAACTGACCTGTTTGTACTCCACCGATTCGGCCCAGATCGGCACGACCGCCGACATACAACCGAAGAACGGTTTGGCGGTGCGGCTAACGGCGCCGGCGGCCGGCTTGGTAATTTACCGGTGAAGCGACGATGCGGGCGGGTTTGCGAGAATCCCGCAAGCTTGTTAGGCTGACGGTCTGTGTTCAATCAGGGTTGGGAGTATGCGATGCGCGCGTTTTCGAAGAGATCGGCTTGGCTGTTTTGCGGTTTGGGCTTGTTGGCCGGCGCGGTCCGCGCCGAGGAAGTGGGTTGCGTGACCACCGCGTGGAAATTGATCGGCGCCAATCATAAGGTCTGCGTCGATGCCTTCGAGGATCCGAAGATTCCCAACGTGATCTGTCACATCAGTCAGGCCCGGACCGGCGGCATCGCCGGCGGGTTGGGTTTGGCGGAAGATCCGTCGCAGTTTTCGCTGGCTTGTCGGCAGATCGGCCCGATCAATTTGCCGGCCAAATTGCCGGAAGAGGAACTGGTGTTCAGCGAAGGCACGTCGTTGTTGTTCAAATCCACCAATATCACCCGGCTATGGGATGCCAAGCACAATACACTGGTGTATCTGGCAATCAGCCGGAAAGTCATCGAAGGCGCGCCGGCCAACAGCGTCTCGACCGTGCCGGTGATGCCCTGGGGCAAATGATCCGGGCTTAGACGCCCAGTTGCGTGCGGTTTTCCAGAGTCTGTTCGGCGTTGATCCATTTCAACAACACCTCATAAAGCTTGGCGGGCAGGATGGGTTTGCCGATAAAGTCGTTCATGCCGGCGTCCAGGCATAGCTGGTGGTCGGCGCTCATTACATTGGCGGTCATCGCAATCACCGGTAATGCTTGACAGGCGGGCAGCTTGCGCAGTTCGCGGGTGGCTTGATAACCGTCCATGACCGGCATTTGCACGTCCATCAGCACGCATTGGTATCGATTTTCCCGCAATTTGGCCAGCGCGATTTCGCCGTTCTCGGCGACATCGACCCGGATGCGGGCCTGTTCCAGCAATTCGATCGCGACCATCCGGTTAATCTCGTTATCCTCGACCAGCAGGACCCGGCTGTCGTGCAAGGGCTCCAAGCGCAACGAATCCATGCTGGCACGGTGTCGGCGGAGTTGGAAGTGGCGTATCGTCGCCAAGTCGCTCAAACCCAGCGCGACACTGAAGGTAAAGGTCGAGCCGATATTGGCTTGGCTGGTCACGCCGATGCTGCCGCCCATTTGCTCGACCAATTGCTTGGAGATAATCAAACCCAGGCCGGTGCCGCCGTAATTGCGGGTCACGCTACTGTCTCCCTGACTAAAGGCTTGAAACAACTTGGGTTGCTGTTCGGGTTTGATACCGATGCCGGTGTCCTGAATCGAAAATTGCAACACGATGCGGTTATCGTCGCGGCTGAGTTCGTTGAAAGCGATGGCGACGTGGCCGCGCTCGGTAAATTTGATCGCGTTTCCGATCAGATTGATCAGCACTTGCCGCAAACGCTGCGGGTCGCCGACCACCGCGTGATATTGCGGGCCGCAGTCGGGGAGAATCAGGCGGATGCCTTTGTCGGCGCTGAGTTGCGACATCGTCGAAAACACGTGCTCCAACATTTCCTCGAGCAGGAAGGGAATGGTCTCGATCTGCATCTTGCCGGCTTCCATTTTGGAAAAGTCCAGAATGTCGTCGATCAAGGTCATCAACGAATGGGCCGAGGATTCCACGCGTTGCAGATATTCGCGTTGTTTGTAGGTCAACTGGGTATTCAGACTCAGTTCCACCAGACCGACGATGGCGTTCATCGGCGTGCGGATTTCGTGGCTCATGTTGGCCAGGAACTGACTTTTGGCGCGATTGGCGGATTCCGCGTCGCGGGTGGCGATTTCCAGCTCGCGGGTGCGGGTTTGCACCTGGGTTTCCAGATCCGCTTCGTTGGCCTCGATCTGTGCCAGCATGTTGTTGAAGGCTTCGGCCAAATCGCTGATTTCGTCGTTGCCGTCGTAGCGCGAACGCCGGCTGTAGTCGTGATCTTTTTCAATTTGATGGGCGGTGTCGGCCAAATTCAGCAGCGGCCGCAGGAAAATGCGTTGCAAGCGGCGCACATACAAGGCGGCCAGACTCAATGCAATCATCACGATGCCGGCGTTGATCGACGCATTCCAAAGCATCGTCCGATACGGTTGGACCATGCTGGCGATCAGCGAAATATGACCGACGATGCGTTGGTTTTTGTGCAAGATCGGTTGCGTGTATTGTTGGGTTTTCGGTAACCAGTCCGGCCACCACGCCGGCCAGCGCGGCGCTTCCTTTTGGTGGCTGACCAGAGCCTGGCCGGTCGGTAGCCGGATTGAGCCGGCGATGATGTCCGGATCGTAGACCAGGGCGTCCAGAATTTCCTGGGCGGTTTGGGTGTCGTCGAATACCAGGGCCACGCTGCTGTTTTGGCCGATCAGGTTGGCGGTCAGCTTCAACTTGTTGTCGATGGCGTCTTGCAACGCGGAATATTCGCGGATCGACAGTGAGAAGGTCGCGACGGCCAGACTCAGTACCACCATCAGCCGCAGATTGTTGCCCAACTTGCGGCTGATCGAAATACGTGGGGGGGGTGACGATGTCATTCGATAATCTCCGCCATCCGCAGCAATTTGGAGCTCAATTTTAAATCCGCCGATTTTACCGAACCTAAATTTACCACTAGTTTCAACTTGTTGTCGCGCAATGTGAATTGCACCATGCCGCCTTGGGCGGCGAAACCGTCCACGTCGCCGACCAACAGGATGTGGGCGGCGCGGGCTTGTTCGAACAGGCGGGGCTTCAGTTCGTCGATATCGCCGACAAACAGGATGTTGCAAGCTTCCAGCGTGGCCGGCGGCTCCAGCAAAACATGGACTATATTGCCTTCGATTTTTTGACCTTCCAGCGCCGGTAGAAAATGCCGTATCGGACTGTCGCCCCTCAGACAAATCGTGATCGGGCCCATGGCCGGCCATTGCGTTAATTCGGCGAAATGAAACAGATAGGCGGATTTCAGTTGGAATTCCCGGCTGGGGTTATCCAGGGCAAAAGCCGGCTCGCTCAGCCAAACGCTGGCGCTGAGCAGCGCGGATTTAAGCAGGCGGGTAAGCACGAATAGTCGGGATACGATTAAACCCGCCAGGCTTGCGCCGGGCGGTTCCGGAATAAAAGGCCGAAACGGTGGAGAATTCGGCGGTTCGAATACGTGGTGGCCGGATTAACAACAAACCAATGAACTATTGTAGCTTAGCCGGCGCGGGACGGCGGCGGTTGGCGCTAGTCCAATAGTGTCGCCAACTCGGCGCATTCGGCTTCGCTGAGTTCGAAATCGAAAATCGCCAAATCCTCGCGCATGTGATCGGCCGAGGTGGTGCCGGTCAACGGTACGATGCCGATTTGGGTCAAAAATCGGAAAAACACTTGTGCCGGGCGGCGGCCCAAGCGCTCGGCCAGATTGGCGACGACGCTGCCGGTCAATATTTTGGGGTTGGCCGTCAAGGTCCAAAAACTTTGGTAAATCACGCGGTTAGTCCGGCAGAACGCCCGTAGCGCCTTGTCGTAACCGGTGTCGGCGTAAAACCGGTTTTGCAGCACGGCGGGTTTGACCTCGGCTTGTTGGTACAGGAATTCGAAGAGCTCCGGGTCGTAGCAATTGCTGATGCCCAGTTGCCGGGTGCCGCCGTTGCGCTGAATGGTCTGCATGGCTTGCCACACGGTTAACAGCTGCTGGCGGTCGGCTAGCGGCGAGTGCAATACCAAGCAGTCCAAATAGTCGGTGCGCAGATTTTGTAGCGACACCGCGAACGACTGGGCGACTTGCTGTTCCAGGCTGGCGTTCGGGTCGTAAGGAATGCGTAGCGGATCGTGGCCGTTGAGCGGCGTGAATTTGGTTTGTAGATAAATCGCGGCGCGATCCAGGTTCAAGCGAGTCAGCGCGGTCGCCAGACCGGCCCCAACGCCGGCTTCATGGTAATGTTTGGGTTGACAGGCGGTATCTATACCGCGAAATCCTTGGGTGAGAGCGAGTTCGACCCACTCGGCGGTGCGTTCCTGTTTCCAGGCGGTGCCGTAAATGAGTGGCGGCATGCGCACGCCGGACGCGGATTCCAAATAGGCGTTTTCAATCATCGGTGGTTCCTGCGCTAAAGAGGCGGCGTTATCCTCGCATAGTTGAGCCGCCACGGCTACCGGCCGGTAAGATTGCAGACTGCGGACGGCTTGGGCCGCGATCGGTTATAGTGGTCGGCGATACCGGCATCCCGAGGAAATCATGAACAGATTATTGCTGACCTTGTTGGCCGTCGCGCTGATCGTCGAGGAATGGCTGTGGGATTTTCTATCCGCTTGCGGCCACTATCTGGCGCTGGCGCTGGGCCTGGAACGCATCGAACGCTGGCTAAGCCGCTGCTCGCCGGGTGTCGCGCTAATAGCCATTACCGTACCGATTTTACTGGTTACGCCGTTGAATCTGGCGGCGCTGTGGTTGCTGCTGCACGGTTTGTTGCTGCAAGGTTTGGTACTGGAAATCGTCGCCAAATTGTTGGGTACGTTGTTGGTGGCGCGCGTGTTCACTCTGACCAAGCCGCAATTGCTGAGTTTTGCGGTATTGGCCTGGCTGTACGGCACGATTACCGGCTGGTTACGCTGGGCGCACGCCAAAATCGCCGAGACGGCCTTGTACCGTTGGTCCAGACTCGCCAAACAGCGAGTTAAGGACCGTGTGAAAACCTGGCTGAAGCGTTAACAGTCCGGCTCGGTTAGCGCCGCGCCGCCAGGATGGCGCGCTGCCGAACCAGAATAGCGCTTCCGCCGGCCAGTGCCGCCAGCATCGTCAGCGACCCGACGAATTTGGAAAATTTGGCGATGGCGTGATCGTGGGCCAGCTGGCCGGATTCGGTCAGCAAATATTCCCAGTCGTGAAAACCGTAAGGTGCGGAATGGCCGAAGTTGCCGCCCAGCAACGGTAGTTGCCCGGCCCGAGCGTCGTCGATGTAGGGGGCGATGTCCAAAAAATTTTCGCCCAGCCACCACAAACACAGCGCGGCACCAAACGGGTCGCGGGTTTTTATGAACAGGGTTGCCATGCAAATCGTCGGCATCAGTAACTGGCCCAATGTGCCGCCCAGCGATGTGACAAAGGCGCCGAAGGGTCGGAAAATGAGATGGCCGGCTTCGTGGAAAGGCAGATTGACCAAATGCAAAAACGACGAGCCGGCGGCGTTAGCGGCGATCGGCGGAACGATCAATATCCAACTCCATAGCGCGAACAACGCGAGCAATAGCGCTCGGCCCCAGAAGGCGAACTCGCTGTCGGCATAGGTATCCGAGACCCAATCGGCCGAGGGCGTTGGCGCAAATTCGACCCGAGTGGTTGGCATCGGGGCTGGCCGGTTTGGATCCGCGTGATAGCGCAAATACTTTTCGAACACCACGCCGCAGTGGGGGCAGATGGTCGGGGTGGGTTGTGCTAGGGCGTGTTGGCATTTAGGGCAGGTGTCCACGGCGGGCTCCCGAAAACATGCGCTTGAGCGCGGTCTGGTTATCGTCTAGCCTAGCAGCAATTCCCGACCCGGCCCGAGTGCCGGCAATTTCTCAACGCCAGATCACCGTATGTTCCCACTGACCTTCCTGCGTGCTCAACTTCACGATGCCCCAGCCTTGGCGGATTTAGTCAATTCAGCCTATCGCGGCGAGGCCAGCCGTTTGGGTTGGACCACCGAGGCCGATTTGCTGGACGGCAAGCGCACCGACGCCGAGGAGCTGACGGCCGCGCTGACGGACCCCGCTGTATTAATGGTTGCCGGTTTCGAAGCCGACCGGCTGGTGGCTTGCGTGCAAGTGCGCCTGGCCGATCGCGAAGCCCAGATAGGCATGCTTACGGTCGATCCGGCGCGGCAGAACCGGGGCGTGGGCCGGCGCTTGTTGGGCGCCGCCGAAGACTTGGCGGCGCGAACTTGGGCGATCGAACGTTTCGCGATGTTCGTGATTCCACGCCGCGCCGAATTGCTAGCGTATTACCAGCGCCGCGGTTATCGGCGCACGGGCGTTCTGCTCCCATTCCCGGAAAATCCAATGCTTTGGCAGCCTAAGGTGACCGACTTGAGCTTGGAGCGACTGGAAAAGCCGGTCTGACGCCAAACGCTAGGCACGGTCAAGCAAAAATTTTTGATTTTTTTAAAAAACGTGCTATAGAGCGCACTGGCGCGGCAAATTTTGTGATGTGCGTCAAGTAAAAACCGGTCTGGCCCGCGTCGATGCCGGCCTGGAACCGGAGTATCTGGTGCCGAGCGGCCCGCGCCCGGCTCAGTTTCGGTGTCGGTTTCGCCGGCGCTTTCATGAGTTTTTGTTTTGGAGGGGGTATTTATGGGTTATCGATCGTATGCAATGGTGGTCGGTTTGGGTTTGGCGGTATTGTCCGGGGCCGCTCAGGCTTACGCGACATTTCCCGACGGCAACGGCGGCGTTTTGAAATGGGGTGGCGACAATACGCCCGGTACCCCCGGCGGCAGCGTGACTTGGGGCTTCATTCCGGAAGGCACGGCCGGTTCGGCTTATTGCGATAGCGCCTGCTCCGGTACCGCGAAAACGTCGATCTGGATTGAAAATTCACCCGGCACCGGTTATACGCTGACACCGTTGACCAATTTGGTGGGCTACATCCAGGCGGCGTTCGACAAATGGGCCGGCGTTGCCAACATCAGCTTTGTCGGGCCGCTGTCCGATTCCGGTTTGCCGATCAATCATGCCGGCGCGGGTGTGCCGGACATTCGCATCGGCGCCTTCGATTTCAGTTCCGGCGGCGGCGCGGTCGGCTACGCGCCACCGCCCAACGGCGGCACCGGTAGCGGCGACATCATCTTCGCGGCTAACTCGTTTTATGCTTTCCAACCGGGTAACGATGGCGATTTGTTCCCCAGCGCCTCCACCGCGCCTAACGATTTCGAGAGTTTGTTGCTGCATGAAATGGGGCATGCGCTCGGCTTGGCACACCCGCCGGTCGGCGGCGGTTGTCCGGTGATGCAGGTCGTCGATTCGGCCTGCTGGTTCCGAATCAATCGCGAATTGGACGCCGACGACATCGCCGGCGCGCAATACTTGTACGGCGCGCCGGCCGCGGTACCGTTGCCGGCGGCGGCCGGGTTGTTTGCAAGCGGTTTGTTCGGAGTTTTGGCAGGTCGCCGAAAACGCCGGATGGTTTAATCCCTGAAGGCCGCCGGCCACCGGCCACCGGTCGGGCGACCTTCTCTTTCCGATGACTTTGGCGCCCGGTATTTGCTCGGCGGAGGCAAAGTGCAGTATTCGCCGGTTGGCGGTGAAATAGTTCACCGCCAACCGGCCCCCGTCTTTTTTACACTTCCCAACGCTAACGATTCGAGACGATGGAGTACACGGTTTACGTGGTTCGCCGGTGTCTCGCCTAAGCCCGTTTCGGTAATGGTCGCGTTGGCGTGAACTCATGTCGGCCGCGACGGCCGGTTCTTAGAATTGACGGGAGAAACATCATGGATTACTTCTATTCCGACACCGGCGCGGGGCGCTGGATAGCGCCGGCTTGCAAGGCCGGTTTGTTTACGCTGGGATTGGCATTAACGCTGGGTTTGTCGAGTCGGGCGGCGTTGGCCGATATTGTCGATCAAGCCAACGACAGCACCGTTTCCGGCGGTTTTACTCTCAACGCCGGCCCGATCGGGCAAAGCTTCCGGCCCGGTCTGGCGTCGCTGCATTTCGTCGAGTTGATGATCAACGACCAAAATCCGGATTTCGGAGCCGGCGACGACATTGCGCTCAGAATTCGCGAAGCCGACATTAGCGGCACGATTCTGGGCGTCAGCGAGACGGTGTTTTTTGCCGATCAACCGGAGTCGCGGCCTTTTCATGCGCCGGAATTGGTGCGTTTCAATTTCGCCGCGCCGGTCGGTTTGACGGCCGGCAATACTTACGTGTGGGAAGTTTTCCGCAACGGTGCCGAGTCCTCGGACCTGGGCATCTTCGGTACAGGGTTTAAAATCGATGCCTATGCGCAAGGCGAGCCGTATTTCGGGGGGGCCGTTTACGCGGGCAGCGAGGCGCCGTTCGATCTGTGGTTCCGGGAAGGTATCGCGACGGTCCCGGTACCGGCCGCGTTACCATTGATGCTGTCCGGAATCGCGATCTTGCGCTTACTTGGCGGAAGGCGTTCGGCCTAGCAAACTTGATTCTTCCCCGCCGCCGAGCAAGCCGAGCCGGGGAAGGATATTTCGCCGCCTTAAGTCGAGCTTGGGAGGCTGCCTTGGCGGTGTCAGCCGGTTTCAGTTTCGTTGTCATCGGCTGAATAGGGTTTAGCTATATTTATTTTAAATTTTTAAGCTAAACATATAGTTACTGTAAATGTTACTGTTATTTTTCGCTTTCACTCCGGGTGTGTCCCAAATTTTGTGTAAAATGGATGTACAACGCTAAGCCACCACCGTAAAACTTGCTAATCGCTTTAAAAGCAACTGGCCGACTTTATGAGCCTCAAAACAAGCTTTTATCGAACCCGTAAAACTATGGGATTGGGATAGATAGACTTCCAATGCCTGCAATTTTTCTTCGGCTTTGCCTTTTGAGACCAAACACTGTTCGTTCTTATATTTCAAAAGCAACTTAGCATATTCATTAAACTGCGCAGTTAATGACACCCAAAGCTCCTTTCGTTCATTACACAACTCTCTGTCATCTAAACCGTAATGTTTAATGGAAAATTCTATACGCTTTAAATCCCATTCTGTTAGGTCCACGATGGGGTTTGAGCATGGTTCGGGATAACCATGCGAGTTGAAGCTGATTAAATCGACGTCTTCCTGACTGACAGGATCCAAAAACAACGGACTCTCCCGGGTTACAGCAATTCCCGGCCTGTGAACCGCCTGGCTATGGTCGAGTAACGGAAAATAAGTACCCTTTCGCGTATTAGGAACAGGCTTAGAAAGCCGGTAATTTTCAATATCAAACGCCAGCCACCAATACCCATCGTGGCATTTTTCCCAAGCTTCATTGCGGGCGCAGCTTTTGGGGCGGAAGTGTTCCAAATGTGGGTATTCGGCGGTGAATCGGGCTTCGGTATACCAGCACTTACCATCAGACAGTTTTTTAAGAAATTCCAGTAAACCGGCATCCCGCCAATGCGCTCTGTTACGATGAATAATGGCTTTGCGCTTTTGGTCATCCTTCTCGTTTTTCATCTCTTCCAATATCTCGTTGGATTTTTGCAACCAAACTTCCAACTCGTCTTTACTGGCTTCTTTCAGCGGGATATATCTCATACGTCCGCCTCACCACTTTTGCCGTCGATTATGCCCTGCAACAATTCGTCGGTAAGTTCTTCCAGATCAGAAATATCGTCGGCGCTAAAATCCTGCTTGCTCATGATCGGATTGCGCGCCAAGGCTTGAGAGAATTGGTTGAAATAAGGATGCGGGAAGCTATGGGCAATCCCCAACTCGCCTAGCTCTTTTGTCAGCCTTTCAAGATCGGCGGCCATTTCGGCGGTTTTGTTGCGAATGCCCAGCAATTTATATCGATCTGTAAGGCGCTGAACCACACTTGGCGGTAACACCGACTTCAAACCAAATATTTCAGACTGCAACAAGCCATCAACGCCCATACCGATGGGGTCTTCATCAGGCACATCGGCAGAAATTGAATGCTTTCCGTCTCGATCATGTCGGTTTAGCAAGCGCACCTGCTCACGTTTCAGTCCGCCAATCATCAGCGGGTTGTGAGTGGCAATCAAAAGTTGAGATGACTTATCTACCACCTGATTTTCCAATAGTTGCAGATATTCATAAGTCCAAGCCGGGTTTAAATGGGTGTCAGGTTCGTCTAGCAAAAACAGGCACTCCTCACCTTTTGCAATATGTAACAACCCTAGAACAGTTAATAACTGTTGCTCACCTTCTGACAATTGCTCAAACCTAATGATTTCACCGCATTCATGATTTACTGAAACACGTATTTCTTCTAGCAAATCAGATAAAAACAACCCTTCGATGTGTGAAAAAAAATCAGCTATCGACTCGCCTGGATACCTAAGGTTTTTGAGGTCTTCCTTGTTTTTCACATAAAGATAAAATCGTTCAGAGTCTTCGTTGCGGTTGCGAAAATCTTTCGGTATCGACTCTTCACTTTTGATTGGCGCTAAAGATTGACGCCATAGTCTGTCTAAAAAGGACTGGAAAGCACCTCTGGCGTGCCAGAAAAGGGAATCACCTTCTTCTAATTCAATTTGTTTTGGTTTTCCTGAACTTCTCCAGAAAGGTTTATGCATAACAAATAATGCAGACTCAAAATCTTTGATTTTTAAATACCGGCTTAAAAAGCCTTCAATCTCTGGTTGAAAATCCAGTAGAAAAAATGCAAGCAAGGCAAACTGGCTGTAGTTCTTTCTACAAAAGAACAGTCGTCTCAAAGGAATGGTGTCTGATGTACCGCCTTTGAGCCATTTTCGATAAAGATCGGAAGTGGGCTTATCAAACAACTGCTCCAGGCGGCGGTTCCAGCCGGAGTAATAAGCAAACACATATTTGGGAAGATACTTGTCCTCCTGCTTTTCGAAAGCCTCTTTGGTGGTTTTCGTGCCATTGATGATGATTTGCTGTTTCGGCCGACCAGTTGGATCATTGATGATTTGAACGTCATGTTCACGAATCTGGTAATTCAGCTCGTAGCAAAAGTCTGACGCGTCACCGGCTTCCAGATCACGGAAGATCACCACCAACGCTTCAATCAGATTGGATTTACCGGCTCCATTGCGGCCCAGCACCACACTGGTTTGAGCGTGCAAGTCTGGACAGAACTCAAAATCCCGCAGGTTGCCATAATCCTTGACGTATAAACGGTTGATCCGCATGGCTAATACCTCCTTTATCCCTTACCGATTGGCGACCTTCAATTTGCGCAAGGCTGGGTCCGGCGAATTCTTGTCCTCGACAATGCGGTTGCTCAGCATTTCCTGCTTTAGTTTGGCGTAAAAATCATCGATCGCCAGTTCGGATTTTTTCCATAACACCTCGGCATGGCTTTCTCCGCCGAGTTGGGCAAGGAGGTCTAACAAATAGGTTTCCGGTGCATCCTTTAATTGCATAATATTCGTCTTGGTCTGATTGGGGACGGCATTGTTTTGGTTATTTCGTTTACCAGTTTTGCGTTTTGGCTTATCGGCAGCCTGCTGCTGGCGCTCGGCCTGGATGCGTTTCAGTAATTCGGTGGCGGGTTCGTCGTTCGGGTCTTGCGGCACCAGTTCGCCGCGGAAGGCTTTGGCCAGCAGCGATTGGCTCAGGCGGTCCAGGCGTTGTTTGGCGGCGCGGTATTGTTTTTCGACGGCGTCGGCTTGGGCGAAGAGGGATTCTACGCGACGGACGATTTCTTTTTGTTCTTCGATGTGGGGTACAGCAAAGCAAATTTTTATCATCCGCGTTAACCCCAAATCTCTATTGGCAACACCATGTGTGTAATATTGAGAACGTTCATAGCATTTCGGAGAATTCAGTACCAAAGCAACAAAATCAGGATAAATAACTTTGTCGCTCGAAACTCTTAGGACGGCGACATGAACCCAAACATTAAATTCAATATCAAGCTTATTAACACAAGCTATCCCTGTTGTTCCGCCTTTCGTATAGAGAATATCTCCTTTTACAGGTTTACATCTTTTACTCAGCTCCTCATGAAGTTCCATTGATATGAATTTACAAGTGGCAAGCTCAACACCTTTTTGAGTTACATTTCGTCCGCTAATAAAAGGTATTCCTTCGTCAGTATATTCAGGACTAAAGTGTGGCCCATCCTTAACAAACCTAGTTATTTGATCAAGAGACACAAAAATCCAGTTTTCAGGGAAAACTCCGAATCTCTCAATATCTTCTTCACTTGGTAAATAGGGGCTTGGTATTTTTTCTTTCCAACTATCTGATTTAGGTAATTTACCTTTGGCAGCAAAATCTTGTTGTGTTTCTAAAATCCAACCGTCTCGATATACTTCTGAAATTGCATTTTGGGATAACAAAATATCTTTTCCCTCCCGCCACTCCTTCGTCAACTCCCCCGAAGCGGCGGCGGCGAGGACGGATTGGCGGAAGCGTTTGAGCAGGGCTGGGATTTTTTCCAGCCGCGCCTGGGCCGCATCGACTTTGGCAAGTACGCTGTCGAGTTTGTCGGCGATGCGAATTTGTTCGTTTAGGGGTGCAACAGGGACTACTAATTCAGATAGGCTAGTGGCATTTACATTTTGAACAGCAACACCTACTGCCTTCGATTTCAATTGCTCCCAATAATCTCGGCTTCTTAGGAATAAAGAAAGATATTCTGGAAAAATAGCTTTATCAGGTTTGAACCGAATCAAATATGAAGCAAATACGGTTTGAGCGGGCGGCTGCTTCACCAAACAATGAAATCCAACAGAACCAGCACGGGAAATAACAATGTCGTTATCTTCCAATTGATACCGTTCATCGTCGGGTTCAGTAATGCAAAACGGAACCTTATCCCAATTTATCTTTCCCGAAGTCAAGTCAGTCGTACGAAGATACTTAACCTTTCCCTCTACGGTGCTTTTGGTGGTAAAACCATATTGAGGCTTCGAGCATAAATCACCTAGCGTAACCGCAAACCATCCTTTTGGAAGCTCGCTCATCCCAGAATCTCCTCACCTTCTTCCGCCGCCCCCAACTCCACCAATATCGCCTGCAACCCCTGCATCGCTCCAGTCATTTCTTCCAACGCTTCGTTAATCAACACATCCGGCTCCGGTAGGCTGGCGCTGTCTTCGGCGCTATCGTCGCGTATCCAAGCCAGGTCTAACGAATCGTCTTTCTGGCGGATTTGTTCGCGGCTGAAACAGCGCAGGCGGCAGTCGTCCGGGGTGCCGCCGTTTTCGACGTGGCGCTCGATAAAACTTTGCCGCGCGGCTTCGTCCACTTGGGTCAGGTCGTGGCCGACGGCTTGGCAGAATTCCTGTAAATGCTGGGCGGTGAATGGGGTGCGTTTGCCGAATTGCGGCATGTTGGCGCGCAGGTCGTAGACCCAGAGGTTTTGGGTGTTGGCTTTGTCTTTATTCGGGTCTTTGGGTTTGCTGAAAAACAGCACGTTGGTTTTGACGCCGGCGGCGTAAAAAATGCCGGTGGGCAGGCGCAGGATGGTGTGCAGGTTGCATTTTTCCATCAGGTCCTGGCGGATGGTTTTGCCGGTGCCGGCCTCGAACAGCACGTTGTCCGGCAAGACGATGGCGGCGCGGCCACCGGGTTTGAGCAGGACGTGATACATCAAATGCAGAAACGCCAGTTGTTTGTTGCTGGTGTAATGCACTAGATCATCGCGGGTGGGTATGCCGCCGCCCTGTTTAGTGCCGAATGGCGGGTTAGCCAGAATCAGGCTGGCTTGCGGCAGTTGCTTGCCTTCGTTGCTGAGGGTGTCACCAAACAAAATGCCGGCGTGCTGGTCGTCAATGGCCAGGTCGTGCAGCATCAAATTCATCATCGCCAGCCGCCGGGTATCGGGCACGAACTCCATGCCGTAAAAGGTTTTGTGCTGGTATTGGTCGTAGTCGAATTCGTTAAGAGCGCTGATGTCGTGATGCTGCTTGATGTAATGGTGGGCGCTGATCAAGAAGCCGCCGGTGCCGGCGGTGGGATCGACGATGACGTCGTCCAGCGTCGGTTTCATCAATTCGACCATGGTGTTGATCAACACCCGTGGCGTGAAAGTATTGGCCGGCACCGGATTTTTTCTCGGTGGCGTTGATTTCCAACAGTCCTTCGTACATGTCGCCCAGGCCTTCGGTTTTGGCGCTGTACCAGTCTAGCTTGTCGATTTCGGTGACCAGTTTGTTGAGCGTGGCCGGTTTGCGAATCACGGTGTTGGCGTTGTTGTAGATGGCCTGAGTAATCTGCGAGCCGTGGCTGCCTAAATCGACCAGCATTTTTTTGTAGGCTTCCAGGCGGGTGGCGGAATTCATAGCCTCCAGATCGGACCAGCGGCAACCCGATGGAATCAGTTCATCCTGGCCGGTTTCTTCGACCATTTTTAGGAACACCAGAAAGGTCAGTTCGTTGATGTATTCGTGGTAAGTCACGCCGTCGTCGCGCAGCAGGTTACACAGATTCCAGAGTTTGGCGACAAGGTCTTGGGTGCTCATAAGTTTGTATGATCGATTAATGCTTAAAAAGGGTTCGGTAGGGTGGATAAGCGCAGCGCCATCCACCAGAGGGCTGGATTCGGCGGATGACGCTACGCTTATCTGCCCTACGTTTAATTGCTAGTCTCGTAGAAAACTCATTGCAATAGCGCTCGATTAAAACGCTCCAACACCTCGGCCACCGGCTGCTCGAACAATTTGTCGGCGCGTTTGATGCCGCCCTGATGCTTAAAGATGCCCTGGTTGAGTGCAGCTTCATCGACGATGGTGGTGGCTTTCATTTGCTGGGCGATCAGTTGCAGCCACTCACGTTGCGGGGTTTTCCAAGGTTGGCTGTTCAGGATTTTTTCCAACGCTTGATCAACCCGTTGTTCCCACGGAATCAAGGCTTCACCGAGCGCGGCCTGACGGATAAAGCCGATGATGCGGGCGGCGGTTTCTTCCTGTTTCACATCGCGCCAGGCGGCTTGCAGGTCTTGCTCGCGGAAACGGTTGCGGTCTAATTCCACGGCCAGTTCTTTCAGGCTTTGCCGACTCAAGCCCCAGGGTTTGTTGATGACGGTCTGGATAGCCGCTAAGCGGTTGCTGTTGGCGTTGATGAAGTCTTTAAAGGCATTCAGGTAGTCTTGCGGTTTTTGGCCTTCGCCGTAACCGGTGGTAGTTTTGGTGACATGGTCGTCGCCCTCATGAATCACCACGGGTGGCATGAAGCCGCCGTTGCCGGTGATTTTAGCGTCCAGTAATTCCCCCAGGCCAGGGTGCCGTGTAAACCATTGCGCCACCTGTTGCAACGGCATGGTTTTCAGTTGCTTGGCGAATTCGGCGGGCGACTGGCCGACGATGGTTTCGAATTGGTCGGCTTGCTCGTCGGTCAGGAACTGTTTTTTGACCTGCAATTTGGCAATGAATTGCTTTCTGGCCAAGTCTTGCAAATCGGGCGCGGTGGTTTGGCCCATTTCCGCTTCCAGATCGCTGAAACGAATGTCGACGTTGGTCACCACCGGCTTCATGGTGCTGACTTTTTCCAGTTGTTTGTAGATGTCCACCGCGTCGTAAATCCGAAACGGGCCTTTGCCAATTTCCGGGCACAAGCGGGTGGCGCGCCCCAGCATTTGCTCGAACAAAATGCGGCTGTTGACTCGGCGTAAAAACACCAGATTGCAGATTTTCGGCACATCGACGCCGGTGGTGAGTAAGTCGACGGTGACGGCGATGTTAGGCAGGCGGTCGTTTTTGTAGCTGCGGATTTTGTCCAAGGGCTTGTCGCTGGCGCCGGTGATTTTTTGTACGGCGTCGTCTTCCACTTCGCCGTGGTAGTTTTCGATGGCGGTTTTGAAGGCTTCCACCACGTCGTCGGCGTGTTTGTCGGTGACGCAGAACACCAGGGTTTTGGCCGGTGAATAAGGATTGATCGCATCGCTTTCGATCAGCCATTGCGTGACGACTTTGGTGAACTCCGGGGCGATGACTTTGCGGTTGAAGTCGGCAACCTCGAAGTTGAGTTCGTCCGGGGTGTTGTAGGTTTCGACGCTGTTGTTTTCGGCGTCGTAGACCTTCACTTCTTCATTGATGGCGTATTTGATGCCTTGTTCCGCGAGCTTGGTATGAATGCGGATTGGCGGCAGGTGGTCGTTCAAATAGCCGTCCAACACCGCTTCGGTGTAGCTGTAGGTGAAGGCCGGCGGTCCGAAAATTTCGGTAGTGTGCAACGCCGGAGTGGCGGTGAGGCCGATTTTGAAGGCGTCGAAGTATTCAATGGCCGCGCGGTATTTGGATTGGTAATCCTGCTGGTCGCGGAACAGAATTTCGGTGTCGCTGAGTGTTCGGTCGAGCAAGTAGCCACGGTGGCATTCGTCGACGATGATGCAGTCGTACTGGCCAACACCGGGTTTATTGTCGTTATCGCCGGGATAAAGAATGCGCTGCACCAAGCCTTGCACGGTGGCGACATGCACCTTGGTGTCATCGTTGGGATTGGGTTTGACGGGCTTGTTGGGCTCCATGCCCATCACATCGAAAGTATCGGCAAAGGTGTTGAGGTGTTCCAGGCGGACTTCGCTGAAGTCGCCGGTGGTTTGTATGCCCAGCGCGGCACGGTCGACCAGAAACAGTACGCGGCGAAAACGTTCGGATTTGAGTAAGCGATAGATCAAGGCAATGGCGGTTTTAGTTTTACCTGTGCCGGTGGCCATGGCGATTAACGCCGACTCTTTGCCCTGTTTAATGCTGTTTTCGACGGCTTTAATAGCGTTAACTTGGTAGTCGCGCAGTTTCAGGTGGTAATCAAACGCCATGTCGTCCAACTCGGCTTCCGCCTGCTGAGGCGTTTGCCGGAGATAGATTTTGATTTCCTGTGGCGTGTACCAACCCTTCAACACTTTGCGGCGGTTGCTGTTGTCGCGCACATCCAGAAACCAGATGCCGCTTTCCTGTTGCAGTTGTTGCAAATAAGGGCGGCCATTGGTGGCGAAGGTCAAAGGTACTTTGAATTCGCCGTAGCGGGTTTCGATAGTGAATGCGCCTTGGGTCTGCAAGCCTTTGGCGTAGCGCTTAGCCTGGCCGATGTCGTCGTAGACATTTTTGGCGGACTTTTTGGCTTCTACCACGGCAACCGGGGTTAAGCCGATAAACAGCACATAGTCGGCGGGGCCGGAATCGGTTGGCCATTCGGCAATGGCGCGGTTAGCGTTGGGTATCGGCCGAGCGCCTTTGGAAAACCTGAGATTGACGGTATCGGCTTCCCAGCCCGCTTCGATCAGTTGCTGATCGATCAATACCCGGGTTTCGGCTTCGTTAAGTTGTAATGTGGATTTTTCGACGCGGCGGATTTGCTCGGCTTGCTGCGGCTTTTCCAGTTGAGCAAAGTGTTCCAAGTATTTGATATTGGCCGCGTCCATTTTGGCGCGGTATTCCGCCAGTTTAGTCTCGTGTTCGGTGGCGATTTGTTCCCAGACTTTGCTTTCGCTGGCCATTTGCTCGGCGCGCTGCTGCTCGGCGGCGGCTTTTTGGACTTCGATGGCTTTTTGTTGTTCGGCGAGTGTTAAGCGGTCTTCTGCGAATTTGCTTTGTTTTTGCAATTCAAGCAAGGCTTGTTCGAGCTGGCGAACTTTTTCAGAAGGGTCTTGCGGCTTTAGGAAAGGCTCTAGCTTGAAGCCTTTGGCTTTGTCGCCACCGAATTGCACATGAAACCAGGCGCTGAGTGCATGGCCAATCTGCAAGGCCTTGAGCGCATCGCGGTGAGAAGACGAGGTGATGTCGTGGGTTGCGGGGTTCCCTAACTTTCTCAAGGAGTGGAAGGCATCTTTGACCTGCTTGTCTAGCTTGAGGGTGTAATCCAGCTCTTTTAACAGATCGACCTGTTTAATCTCGCTGCCGGATTCCACTCCTACGCGAGAGGCGATGGTTTTAGCCAGTTCCTCGCCCAGTTGACGCATCTTGATAAGCGTGGTGTTCGGATCGGGGACGAAACAGGCCTCGGCGGTTTGTGCCAGACGCACTAGCAACTCGTCGTGGTACTTTAGAAAGTCAAAATTACTCAGCTCCATTTTCAACTTTCCCTTTGTATGTAGCCCATGCGCTAACCGGTTTCGGTTTCCTTGTCGTCGTCGGAGGCCAGATCGGAAATTTCCTTCAAGCGGGCCACGGCCTTGAAATTCACGCTGCCTTCCGGATATTGCCCTGTTTCGTTCATCGCGCCGGCGTCTTGGCCGGTTAACAGACTGAGTGCTTCGTCGGCCTTGGATACCGCGTAAATTTCGAACAGGCCTTTTTCCACCGCGTCGATGACGTCCTGTTTCAACATCAAATGGCGTTTATTGGAGGTTGGTATGATCACGCCCTGGGTACCGGTCAGGCCGCGCGCCTGGCACAGCGCGAAGAAACCTTCGATTTTTTCGTTGACGCCGCCGATGGCCTGCACTTCCCCGTATTGATTGATCGAGCCGGTCATCGCCAAATCTTGTCGGATCGGGGTGCGGGTCAGCGCGGAGATCAAGCAGCACAACTCGGCCAGCGAGGCGCTGTCGCCGTCGATGTGGCCGTAGGATTGTTCCATCGCGATGCTGGCCGAGATCGCCAGCGGAAATTGTTGGGCGTAACAATGGCCCAGATAGCCGGTCAAGATCATCACGCCCTTGGAATGGATGGGCTGGCCGAGTTCGACTTCGCGTTCGATGTCGACGATGCCGCGCGAGCCGGGATGTACCGTCGCGGTGATTCGGGCCGGCGCGCCGAAGCTGCTGCCGCCGATGTCCATTACGGTCAGGCCGTTCACCTTGCCGATGGCTTGGCCGTCGGTATCGATCAAAATCGTGCCGTCCAGCATTTCCTCGAGTATCGCCTCGGCGATACGGCCGTTGCGCTGCTCGCGGGCGCTCAGCGCCAGTTCGATTTCCGGTTTGCCGATGTCGTCGGCGCCGGATTGTCCGGCGAGTAAATTGGCCTCGGCGATGATTTCCAGGCATTGATTGACGTGGGCCGACAAGCGGCCTTGGTCCTCCGCCAAGCGGCAACTGTGTTCGATTAGCCGCAGCAAGGCCTGGTCGGTCAAGGCCTTGGCGCCGGAGTCGGCGGCGTGGCGGACCAGCAGTTGCACGAACTGGCCGACGTTGTCGGGCGTGCGTTTGATGTGGTCGTCGAAATCGGCCAGCACCCGGAACATCTCGTTGAATTCGCTATCCAGCTCTTCCAGCAGGTAGTAGATGTCGCGATCGCCGACCAGAACGACCTTGACGTTGAGCGGAATCACTTCCGGTTTTAACGTGATGGTGTTGATGCCCAATTCCGAGTACGGCGATTCGATTTCGATTTTGCCCGCTTTCAGCGCCCGTTTCAGGCCTTCCCAGACAAAGGGGTAGGTCAACACTTTTTCGGCGTCGAGGATCAGATAGCCGCCGTTGGCGCGGTGCAGCGAACCGGGACAGATGCGTCGATAGTTGGTGACTAATGTGCCTTGGTCGCTGACGTACTCGATGCGGCCGAACAGATTTTGGTAAATCGGATGCGGTTCGTAAATTACCGGCGCGCCGACGCCGTCGTGTTTGCAATCGACCAGAATATTCGGCAGATATTGCTCGATCAGGATTTGGCGTTTGCTGACGAATTCGCGGCCTTCGCCGCTGCGGCTGGGCATCAGTAGGTCGCCGATGGTCAGGCTCAGGTTTTTCTCGACTTCGGCCAGATAGGTGATGACGTCGTCGACGTTCTGATAGGTGCCTGTCAATTCGGCCAACAGCGGCTCCAAGGCCAGCTTGATGGTGTCGTTGTCGAGCTGGCGCATTTCCTCGACCAGCGCCCGCCGCCACTGCGGCAGCTCCAGCAACACTTCGCTCAGATATTCTTCCAGTTCCTCGGTGTGTTGATGGAAGGCGTCGCGCTCTGCTTGCGGCAGCAGTGTGAATTGTTCCTCGTCCAGCGCTTTGTTGTTTTGGATCGGCAAAAAGGTGATGGCGTCGTTGTCGCGGTACAGCGCGACATCCATCTCGCGGGCCTTTTTGTCGACCAGATCGATCGCGCTGTTATAGCGTTGGCTGAAACGGCGCTCGATCGCGGTTTTTTTTTGCTGGTAACTGGGACTTTCGAACGAGGCCGGAAAGGTGGCCAGGACGCCGTCTATCAATTTTTCGATGTCCTTGGCGAAGTTATGGCCTTCGCCGGACGGTAGCTCGATGGCGACCGGTTCGCGCGGGTTGTCGAAATTCTCGACATAGGCGTAGGACAGCGGCGATTCCTGGCGTTCGGCCTGTTCGCCGAGATATTGACTGACCATCGACAGTCGGCCGGTGCCGGGTTCGCCCATCACGAAAATATTGTAGCCCGGCGCCTTCATCGCGATGCCGAAGGCCAGCGCCGACTGGGCGCGTTGTTGGCCGAGGATGCCGGACGCCGGGTGTGGGGGCGTTGGGTGCGGCAGGTCTAACGTCAGCTTCAGCGCGGACGCGGGTAGTTTCAGATGGTCCAGCATAGATTTATTCGCTGTCGGGCATGTTCAGCATGTGGCGCATGCGTTCAGCCTTGGTTTTCAGATAATCGACGTTGTCGTCGTGAACCCGGGTTTCGATGGCGATCCGGTCGTGAACCTTTACGCCCAGTTTGGTCAGTTCGTCGATTTTTTGCGGATTGTTGGTGATCAAATTGATCGAGCGTACCTGTAAGGCGCTGAGAATCAGCGCGGCGATGTCGTATTGCCGCTCGTCGGCCAGATGTCCCAGTTTGATATTAGCATCGACGGTGTCCAGCCCCTGATCCTGCAAATTGTAAGCTTGCAGCTTTTTCAGCAGGCCGATGCCGCGGCCTTCCTGGCGCAGGTAAATCAACACGCCGCAGCCGGCCTGCTCGATCAAGCCCAGCGCCATGTCCAGTTGCGCGCCGCAGTCGCAACGCCGCGAACCTAATACGTCGCCGGTGAAGCATTCGGAGTGTATGCGTACCGGTACGTTGTCCTTGCCGGCGACCTCGCCCTTGACGAAGGCGACGTGTTCCTTGTCGTCCAGACTGTTGCTGTAGTAGTGCAGGATGAATTCGCCGTGTTTGGTGGGAATTCGGGTTTGAACTTTGTCTTCTATGCTTGCTTTCACTGCGTGGGAAATCCTCAAAGTACGGCCAGGGGGCGGCCGGAATCGTCTCGATGGGCGGTTAGCGTAGTCTGGTGGAACCGACCGGCCCGAGGCGGGTCGGAACACGCTGGCTTAGTTCGGCTAAGCCCTTTGCCATCGGCTCGGCCGAAACGATGGCAAAGGGCTCCTGCCCGCGGTGTTTGCCTTTGCGTTGGTAGGCGCGTTTATCGGCGAAAATTTGGTGTTTGTTGTAACGGTGGGCGAATTTCGCGACCGGGTTATGGGTGGGCGGTTCATGCAAACCCTTGCCCTGCTTTTGTTTTTTCATGCTTTTTTCTCCGTAAGCCATTAAAATAGCGTGTTATTTTAACCCTATTCGAGCGTGAATTGCCTGTGAAATTCCAGAAAGACTTTGATGTGATCGTGGTCGGCGGCGGCCATGCCGGCACCGAGGCGGCGCTGGCGGCGGCTCGCACCGGCGCGCAAACCCTGCTGTTGACCCAAAACATCGAAACCTTGGGGCAAATGAGCTGCAATCCAGCCATCGGCGGCATCGGCAAGGGCCATTTGGTGAAAGAGGTCGATGCGCTTGGCGGCGTCATGGCCAAAGCCATCGATAAAGGCGGCATCCAGTTTCGGATTCTGAACGCCAGCAAGGGTCCGGCGGTGCGCGCGACCCGCGCGCAGGCGGATCGGATGCTGTATAAACAGGCGGTGCGTTCCGCGTTGGAAAATCAGCCGAATCTGGCCTTGTTTCAGCAAACCGTTTCGGACTTGATCGTGCAGGGCGACCGGGTGACCGGCGTTAAAACCCAGATGGGCTTGGAATTTAGCGCCAAAGCCGTGGTGTTGACCGCCGGTACCTTTCTGGCCGGCCGCATCCACATCGGGCTGGAAAATTATAGTGGCGGCCGCGCCGGCGATGCGGCTTCGATCGATTTGGCGCAGCGCCTGCGCGAACTCCCGTTTCGCATCGGTCGCTTGAAAACCGGTACGCCGGCCCGGATCGACGGCCGGACCATCGACTACGGCAAATTGCAAGAGCAGCACGGCGACACGCCGCTGCCGGTATTTTCGTTCATGGGCAGCCGCGAACAGCATCCAAGGCAAATCTGCTGTCATATCACCCGCACCAACCAGCAAACCCACGACATTATCCGCTCCGGTCTGGATAGATCGCCGATGTATTCCGGCATCATCGAAGGCGTCGGCCCGCGTTATTGCCCGTCGATAGAAGATAAGGTGGTGCGCTTTGCCGAGCGCGATTCGCACCAGATTTTCGTCGAGCCGGAAGGTTTGAATACCAACGAAGTCTATCCGAACGGCATTTCGACCAGTTTGCCGTTCGATATCCAATACCGTTTTATCCGCACCATGCTGGGTTTCGAAAACGCCGAAATCGTCAGGCCTGGCTATGCGATCGAATACGATTTCTTCGACCCGCGCGATTTGAAAACCTCGCTGGAAACCAAGCATATGAATGCGCTGTTCTTCGCCGGCCAGATCAACGGCACCACCGGCTACGAAGAAGCCGCCGCTCAAGGTTTGATCGCCGGCTTGAACGCGGCAAGATTGGCGAAAGGTTTGGAAAGTTGGTGCCCCGGCCGCGAGGAAGCCTACATCGGCGTGATGATCGACGATTTGATCACTCGCGGCACCGCCGAACCCTACCGGATGTTCACCAGTCGCGCCGAATACCGCCTGCAGCTGCGCGAGGACAACGCCGATTTGCGCTTGACCGAACAAGGCCGGGAGCTGGGCTTGGTGGACGACGCCCGCTGGCAACGCTTTGAAGAAAAGCGCGAAGCCATCGCCAATCTGCAAGGCAAACTGGCGAAGAAATGGATACGCGCGGAAAGCGACGAGGCCGCGCTGGCCGAGCAGATCTGGGGCAAAAAACTGGTCAAGGAAGCCAGTCTGATGGAGATGCTGCGCCGGCCGGAAGTGGACGTCGACAATTTATTGCAGCATTTCAGCGACGAAGGCGACATCGACGAACAAGTCGCCGAGCAAGTGGCGATCCAGGCCAAATACGCCGGCTACATCGACCGCCAACAAACCGAGATCAACCGAACTCAGCGCTACGAGCATTTGAAGCTACCGGAAAACGTCGATTACAGTCTGGTATCTGGACTGTCCAACGAAGTCAGCGAGAAGCTGAAAAAACAAAGGCCGGAAACCCTGGGCCAGGCGTCGCGGATTCCCGGCATCACCCCGGCGGCAATTTCGCTGTTATTGGTGCATCTTAAAAAGAAAAGCGCCTGATGGATGCTTGCCGGGAAAAACTGCTGCAAGGCTTGACGGCCTTGGCTTTGCCGACCAGCGACAGTGAGATCGACGCACTGCTGCGCTTCATCCAACTGATGGTTAAGTGGAACAAGGCTTATAATCTGACCGCCGTGCGCGATCCGTTGGAGATGGTCAGTCTGCATTTGCTCGACAGTTTGGCGATTCTGCCGCATTTGAAACCGACCCGAATCGCCGACATCGGTACTGGTGCCGGTTTGCCGGGTATTCCTCTGGCGATTTGCCGGCCGGATTGCCGTTTTACGCTGGTTGACTCCAATTCCAAGAAAACTCGTTTCGTGCGACAGGCCGCGCTGGAACTAAAGCTGGGCAATGTCGACGTCGTGCATGCGCGAGTCGAACAATGGGCGCCGGATGCCGGATTCGATGCGGTGTTGACTCGCGCTTTCGCTTCGTTGCCCGACATCGTCGCGCTGACCGGCCATTTACTGGCCGAAGACGGTATCCTGCTGGCGATGAAGGGCCAAAATCCGCGCGACGAACTGGCGGGAATCGACGCCGAAACTCAACTGATACCGCTGACGGTGCCCGGCATAGACGCCGAGCGTTGTCTGATTCGGGTACAAGGACTCAAGCATGGCTAAGATTATCGCGATTACCAATCAAAAGGGCGGAGTCGGCAAAACCACGACCAGCGTCAATCTGGCGGCGGCCTTGGCCGCCACCAAGCGTAAGGTGTTATTGATCGACCTCGATCCGCAAGGCAACGCGGCGATGGGCTGCGGCGTGAACAAGGATGAGCTGGAATATTCCAGTTGCGAATTGCTGCTGGAAGAGGTGCCAGTCTCCGGTATCATTCTGAAAAACAAAGAATTGGGTTTTGACCTGATTCCCGGCAACGCCGATCTGACCGCCGCCGAAGTCAAATTAATGGGTGCCCAGCACCGCGAGCGGCGGCTGGCCGACGCCTTGTTGCCGGTCAAGGAGCAATACGATTACATTCTGATCGACTGCCCGCCGTCCTTGAACATGTTGACGCTGAACGCCATGGTGGCCGCCCATAGCGTACTGATTCCGATGCAGTGCGAGTATTACTCGCTCGAAGGCTTGTCGTCGCTGATGTCCACGTTGCGTAATATCCGCGACAGCGTCAACCCCGGCCTGCATCTGGAAGGCATCCTGCGCACCATGGTCGACAATCGCAGTCGCCTCGGCAAGGATGTGTCCGACCAATTGATCGAGTATTTCGGTGACAAGGTGTTCAGGACCACGATACCCCGAAACATTCGGCTGGCCGAAGCGCCGAGTCACGGCGTACCGGTGCTGACCTACGATAAGGCTTCGCGCGGCGCGGTGGCCTATATCGCGTTGGCCGGCGAACTGATACGAAAACACAAGGCTGCCAAATCATGATGCAAAAAAAACGCGGTTTAGGCCGGGGATTGAGCGAGCTGCTTGGCGACGTGGTATCGCCACCGGCCAGCGCCGAGAAGCCGCAAGACGTGCAAAAACTCCCCATCGAATTTCTGCAGCGCGGCAAATACCAGCCGCGCCGAGACATGGACCCGGAAAAACTGAAGGAACTGTCGGATTCGATTGCCGCGCAGGGCATCATTCAGCCGATCGTCGTGCGCAAGACCGACGGCGAAAAATACGAGATTATTGCCGGCGAGCGTCGTTGGCGCGCCGCTCAGTTGGCGGAACTCGCCGAGGTGCCGGTCATCGTCAAGGACATCGATGATCGCTCGGTGATGGCAGTGGCTTTGATCGAGAACATCCAGCGCGAGGATTTGAATGCGCTGGAAGAAGCCGAGGCCTTGCATCGTTTGCTCGACGAATTCGAATTGACGCATCAGCAGATCGCCGAATCGGTCGGCAAATCTCGGACCACGGTGACCAATTTGCTGCGTTTGCTGGACCTCGCCGGTGAGGTCAAAACCATGCTGGCGCGCGGCCGGTTGGAAATGGGTCATGCCAGGGCGCTGCTGGGCTTGGATGAAGCCGAGCAAGTCGAAATCGCCAATAAGGCCGTCAAACAACATCTGACCGTGCGCGCCGTCGAGAAATTAGTCAGGGAGTTGCACGGCGAAAAGCCGGCCGTCGCCAAGAAGGCCGACCCCGACACGTTGCGATTGCAACGCGAGTTGTCCGAACGCACTGGTGCCAAGGTCGAGATCAACCATCAAAGCAATGGCAAGGGCAAGCTGGTGATCAATTACAGTAGTTTGGAAGAGCTGGAGGGGATTATCGGCCGGATAGGCTAACAACGAGCTCTATCGGACCGATTCGAGAGCCGCGCGGGCAGCGTGGGGGATCGTCTTGGCGGTCCAGGAGTGGGTCTGAGAGGATTGGTTGTCTTCATTCGGCGAATGTCTTGGACGAGAAGCTTTCAGTGTCGGGCTTACGCCATCGGGCTGGTGAAATTGTAGGGTTCGCAACAAGGAATGCGTTGGAATGGTCAGGAAAACCGGCTTAGTTGTGCTGGCATGACAGTTGCTTATACTCCGAAAACCTAAAATCACAGATGATTGTTGTGGTTTCTGGGGGCCGGTTGGAGCGGGGCTTCCCAAGCCCTTACCTTGCTTTAGCGGGTAGGGCTGGATATAATCCCTCGGCTTAAAAGAAAAGGGGAAACGGATGGCAGTTGGAAATGCGTTTTCTACTGTCGGAAAAGTCTTGCTTGGACAGGTCCTGATGGCCACATTGGTGGCATCGGGATTTTTATTGATGGGCGCTTGGAAATCCGCGCTGTCGGCTTTGCTGGGCGGTCTGGTGGCATTGATACCGAATCTGTATTTTGCCTACCGGCTGCATCTCGTCAGACATGCCGGCGCCAGAAAAGTTGTGAATGCCTTTTATTCGGGTGAAACGATCAAATTGGCTTTGACAGCGGCGCTGTTCATCTTGGCGTTACAGATTCCCGTCATCGATTTTTTGATGCTGCTGTTGGGTTACATTGCAGTATTATCGGTATTTTGGTTTGCGCTGCTGACGTGGCGTATTTAGATTTTTGCGAGGAAAAATGGCTAGTGAAGGTGGCGCGACGGGTTATATAGTCCATCACTTGACTCCGCTGTCGGTTGGCGAGGGTTTTTGGGCTCTACATCTGGATACTCTGTTTTTTTCGGCCGTATTGGGTGGTTTATTTCTGGGCTTTTTTAAGACCGTCGTCGGCAAGGCAACCACCGGAGTGCCGGGCTTGGCGCAGAATTTCGCCGAGCTGTTGATCGAGTTCGTCGATACCCAGGTGAAGGACACGTTTCACGGCCGTAGCAAATTGATTGCTCCACTGGCGTTGACGATTTTCTGTTGGGTATTCCTGTGGAATGCCATGGACATGTTGCCAGTCGATTTGTTGCCAATGTTGGGCGGCTGGATGGGAATCCCCTATTTGCGCGTGGTACCGAGTACCGATTTGAACGGGACTTTCGCGTTGTCGCTGAGCGTATTCGTGCTGATCTTCTTCTATAGCATCAAGATCAAGGGTGTATGGGGCTTTATCAAGGAATTCACGCTGACGCCTTTCCATCATCCGGTCATGATTCCGTTCAACCTGATCCTGAAAACCGTGGAAGAGCTGGCCAAGCCGATTTCTCTGGGTTTGCGGTTGTTCGGTAACTTGTATGCCGGCGAATTGATCTTTATTCTGATCGCGTTGCTGCCGCCGGCGATACAGCCGATCTTGGGTTTTCCTTGGGCGATATTTCACATTCTGGTTATCACGCTGCAAGCCTTCATCTTCATGGTCCTGACTATCGTTTATTTGAGTCTGGCCCACGAAGACCACTAATTCATTCACTTTATAACTACTTACCTTTTATTAGGAGACACTATGGAAATCGCATCATTAATTGCCAATGTTCAAGCCTCTACCGCAATCGCAGTGGGCATTATCCTCGGCTTGGCCGCCATTGGCACCGCGATTGGTTTCGGTCTGTTGGGCGGTAAATTCCTGGAAGCCGCCGCTCGCCAACCTGAATTGGTGCCGATGCTGCAAGGCAAAATGTTTTTGATCGCCGGTCTGTTGGACGCGGTAGCGATGATCGGTGTGGGTCTGGCGTTGATGTTGGCGTTTGCAAACCCGTTCCTGGCGGCCGTTCAAGCGGTTGCTGGCTAATTGCAAGATTGTCGATCGGGGTTACGGCATAGCCTTACCTCAATAATCAATCGGGCAACGGTATAACGAGGAACATTCATGAGTATCAATCTAACCCTAATCGGGCAGATGATTACCTTCGCGCTTCTGGTGTGGTTCACCGAGAAGTACGTCTGGTCATACCTATTGGGCGTTTTGGAAGAGCGCAGAAAAAAGATCGCCGAAGGATTGGCGGCGGCCGAGAGAGGCCAAGAAGAAATCAAATTGGCCGAGAAAAAAGCCAAATCCATCTTGAAGGAAGCCAAGGAGCAATCTTCCGAGATTGTCGGTGCCGCTCAAAAGCGTGCCAACCTGTTAGTCGAGGATGCCAAGGACCAAGCCAAAAAAGAAGGCGAACGGTTATTGGAAGCGGCCAAGGCCCAAATCGAGCAAGAATTGCTGCAAGCCAGGGAAAGTCTGCGTAAGGAAGTTTCCTCGTTGGCGTTGCGCGCGGCCGAACAGATATTGAAAGAAGAAATCGACAAGGCCAAGCATCAGGATATTCTCAGCAAAGCAGCGGACCAATTGGGTTAGGCCATGGCTGAGTTAGCGACACTAGCAAGACCTTATGCCGAAGCTGTGTTCAAGCGTGCCAAGGAGGGCGACGCTGTCGCCGCATGGTCCGATTCGTTGGCTTTTTTGTCTTTGGCGCTGCGGGAACCGGCCCTGTCCGACATTTTGAATAACCCTAGAGTGGGTAAACAGAACATTACGAACTTGGTTTTCGACATTTGCGGAGACCATGTTCTGGATGAAGCGAAAAATCTGATCAAGATACTGATAGACAACGACAAGCTGTCGCTGTTGCCGCAAATTGCGACAATGTTCGAACAGCACAAAGCCGACGACGAAGGCTATGTCAATGTCGACTTGTACAGTGCATACGCGTTGAGCAAGGCCGAGCAAGGCAAATATGTCGCCATGCTTGAAAAAGTCTTGAACAAAAAAGTCAACGCTGCCGTTTCTGTCGATAAATCGTTAATTGGGGGCATACTCGCCAGAGCCGGCGATAAAGTCATCGACGGTTCCGTCAGAGGCCAGCTTCATCAATTAGCCAAAAGACTTTAAGAGTTAGAGCGGGAAAATAACATGCAATTAAATCCATCAGAAATCAGTGATCTGATCAAGAAGAAGATCGAAAATTTCGACGCCCACCTCGAAGCCCATACGGAAGGTACCGTGGTCAGTGTGACCGACGGTATCGTTAGGGTTCACGGATTGTCGGAAGTAATGCAGGGCGAAATGCTGGAGTTTCCCGGCGGCTCTTATGGCATGGCATTGAACTTGGAACGCGATTCGGTCGGTGTGGTCATGTTGGGCGGTTATCAAGACATCACCGAAGGCGACACCGTCAAATGCACCGGCCGGATTTTGGAAGTGCCGGTTGGGGACGCGCTGTTGGGTCGCGTGGTCGACGCGTTGGGTAATCCGATCGACGGCAAGGGTCCGATCGATACCGCCTTGAGCTCGCCGATCGAAAAAATCGCTCCGGGCGTTATTGCCCGTCAATCGGTTGATCAACCGGTCCAAATCGGCTTGAAAGCGATCGACTCGATGATTCCGGTCGGCCGCGGCCAACGGGAGCTGATCATCGGTGACCGTCAAACCGGTAAGACAGCAATTGCCGTCGACGCGATCATCAATCAAAAAGGTACCGGTATTAAATGCATCTACGTTGCGATCGGGCAAAAACGCTCGTCTATCGCCAACGTGGTACGTAAATTGGAAGAACACGGCGCGATGGATCACACCATTATCGTCGTGGCGTCAGCCTCGGAATCCGCCGCGCTACAATTCATCGCGCCGTACACCGGCTGCTCGATGGGCGAATACTTCCGCGATAAAGGCGAAGACGCGCTGATCATTTACGACGACTTGACCAAGCAAGCTTGGGCCTACCGTCAAATCTCCCTGTTGCTGCGCCGTCCGCCAGGACGCGAAGCTTACCCTGGCGACGTATTCTACATTCACTCGCGCCTGTTGGAGCGCGCGGCCCGCATCAATGCGGCTGAAGTCGAGAAGCTAACCGGCGGCAAGGTACAAGGCAAAACCGGTTCGTTGACCGCTCTGCCGATCATCGAAACCCAAGGCGGCGACGTTTCAGCCTTCGTTCCAACCAACGTGATTTCGATCACCGACGGCCAGATCTTCCTGGAGACCGGTCTGTTCAACTCAGGTATTCGTCCGGCGGTCAACGCCGGTCTGTCGGTATCGCGGGTTGGCGGCGCGGCGCAAACCAAGATCATCAAAAAACTGGGTGGCGGTATTCGTCTGGACTTGGCGCAGTTCCGCGAGTTGGCGGCTTTCGCCCAGTTCGCATCCGATTTGGACGAAAGCACCCGCAAGCAAATCGAGCGCGGCCAACGCGTCACCGAGTTGATGAAGCAAAACCAATACGCGCCGATGTCGGTTGCCGAAATGGGTGTTTCGTTATACGCGGCGAACTCCGGTTTCCTGGATAGCTTGGAAGTCAAGCAGGTCCGTGCGTTCGAAGCCGCGCTGCTGGATTTCATGCGCAACGAAGAGTCCGCGCTGATGGCTAAAATCAACGAGAAAGGCGACTACAACGACGAAATTCAAAAAGGCATTCACAGCGCCATCGAGCGTTTCGTCAAGACCGGTAGCTGGTAAAGGGTCCGCACATGGCTGTTGGCAAAGAGATACGTACCAAGATCGCGAGTATCAAAAATACTCAGAAGATCACCCGAGCCATGGAAATGGTGGCGGCGAGCAAGATGCGGAAAACCAAGGACCGCATGCAAGCAACCCGGCCTTACGCAAAAAAAATAGGTCAGATCATTCGGCATCTGGCCTATGCCAATCCGGAATATAAACATCCGTTCCTGATCGAACGCGAGGTTAAGCGGGTAGGCATTATCGTGGTCAGTTCCGACCGCGGCTTGTGCGGCGGTTTGAACGCCAACCTGTTCAGGAAGATCTTGGTCGAAATGCAGCAATGGCGCGCTAACGGCATCGAAGTCGATGTGTGCGCGATCGGCGGCAAGGCGGCCGTGTTTTTCAACCTGCTGAATGCCAACCTGATCGGTCAAGCAACCAAGCTCGGCGATACGCCGCACCAAACCGACATCATCGGGACGGTGAAAATCATGCTGGATGCCTACGAAGCCGGCCGGATCGACCAAGTGTTTCTGATCAGCAACGATTTCGTTAACACGATGACGCAGAAACCGGTGCTGCAACAACTGCTGCCGGTGCAAGTCGGCGAGTTGGAACCGGCTTTGTCCGGCCATTGGGATTATTTGTACGAGCCCAATGCCAAGGACGTTCTGGACAGTTTGCTGATTCGTTACGTCGAATCCACGGTGTTTCAAGGTTTGGTGGAAAACAACGCTTGCGAGCAGGCCGCCCGGATGGTGGCGATGAAGAGTGCTTCCGACAATGCCGGAAACATCATCAAGGAATTGCAACTGGTTTACAACAAAGCCAGACAGGCCGCCATCACCCAGGAAATTTCCGAGATCGTTGCCGGTGCATCCGCCGTTTAGGCCTTTCAAGACAAGTTTAGATAGATTTTTAAAGAGGACGACATAATGAGTTTGGGTAAAATCGTTCAGATCATCGGAGCGGTCGTCGACGTGGAATTTCCGCGCGAAAACCTGCCGAAAGTATACGACGCGTTGAATGTTGACGGCGGTCTGGTTCTGGAAGTCCAGCAACAATTGGGCGACGGCGTGGTTCGCACGATTGCGATGGGTTCTACCGACGGTCTGAAACGCGGCGCCGGCGTCAGCAACACCGGTGAAGCGATCAAGGTACCGGTCGGCCAAGCCACGCTGGGCCGTATCATGAACGTCCTCGGCGACGCCATCGACGAAAAAGGGCCTATCGGCGAGAAAGAAAAATGGGTTATCCACCGCGACGCGCCCTCTTACGCCGATCAAGCGCCAGCCAATGAGTTGCTGGAAACCGGCATCAAGGTGATCGACTTGGTTTGCCCGTTCGCCAAAGGCGGTAAAGTCGGCCTGTTCGGCGGCGCGGGCGTAGGCAAGACCGTGAACATGATGGAATTGATCCGTAACATCGCGATCGAGCACAGCGGTTATTCGGTATTTGCCGGCGTTGGTGAGCGGACCCGCGAAGGTAACGACTTCTATCACGAAATGACCGATTCCAACGTTATCGACAAAGTATCGTTGGTTTACGGACAGATGAACGAGCCGCCGGGAAACCGTTTGCGCGTTGCGTTGACCGGTCTGACCATGGCGGAGTTTTTCCGTGATGAAGGCCGTGACGTGTTGTTCTTCGTCGATAACATTTATCGTTATACCCTAGCCGGTACCGAAGTATCGGCGTTGTTGGGCCGTATGCCTTCCGCGGTAGGTTACCAGCCGACCCTGGCGGAGGAAATGGGTGTTCTGCAAGAACGGATTACCTCGACCAAAACTGGTTCTATCACGTCTATCCAAGCGGTTTACGTACCGGCCGACGACTTGACCGATCCGTCGCCAGCCACTACTTTCGCTCACTTGGACGCGACCGTGGTATTGTCCCGTCAAATTGCCGAGTTGGGTATTTACCCGGCGATCGATCCGTTGGATTCCACCAGCCGTCAGTTGGACCCGCTGGTGATCGGTCAAGAACATTACGAAACCGCCCGAACCGTGCAAGGTATCTTGCAACGCTATAAAGAGTTGCGCGATATCATCGCCATCTTGGGCATGGACGAATTGTCCGAAGAAGATAAGCTGACGGTGGCTCGCGCGCGTAAAGTGCAACGCTTCTTGTCGCAACCGTTCTTCGTGGCCGAGGTATTTACCGGTTCGCCCGGCAAATACGTGTCCTTGAAAGACACCATCGCCGGCTTCAAAGGCATTATCAGCGGCGAGTACGACAGCTTGCCCGAACAAGCTTTTTATATGGTGGGAACAATCGACGAAGCCATCGAAAAAGCCAAAAACATGTAACTCGGCATAGGAGGGTTCGATCATGGTAATGACCATCCATGTTGACATAGTCAGCGCCGAGCAGGAAATCTATTCCGGTTTGGCGGAAATGTTGTTCGCGCCGGCCGAAATGGGCGATGTCGGTATCGCGGCGCGGCACGCACCGCTGATCACTAAATTGAAACCCGGCGAAGTCAGGGTCAAGATCAGCGACAAGGAGCAGCACGCGTTTTACATTACCGGCGGCTTCCTGGAAGTGCAGCCGCATGTCGCCACGGTATTGGCCGACACCGCGATTAGGGCCAAGGACATTGACGAAGCCGCCGCCTTGCAAGCCAAGGCCAAAGCCGAGGAAATGCTGTCCGACAAGAGCGGTAAAATCGACTACGCCCTCGCGCAGGCCGAATTGGCCGACGCGGTCATGAAGCTACGGACTCTGGATAGATTAAGAAAACGTGGCGCGTAAGCTCGGAATCGCGTAAAAATACAGCCCGATGGCGCTAGACGTCATCGGGCTTTTTTGTTTTAGGAATCACGATGTCGATAAAAACCATAATACTCGCCGCCGGCCAAGGTACGCGGATGCGTTCGGCTCGGCCCAAAGTGCTACATGAAATCGCCAACCGGGCATTGCTGGAGCACGTATACCAAACTAGCCGCGGGCTAGAGGACAATCAAATCTTTATCGTCTACGGCCACGGTGGCGAGGCGGTTAAACAAACCCTGAGTGCGTTGGACGCCACCTGGATAGAGCAAAAGCAGCAGCTTGGCACCGGTCACGCGGTACAGCAAGCCATCGATCATGTCGAAGACGGCGATACCGTCTTGATCCTATACGGCGACGTACCGCTGCTGAAAACCCAAACCATACAAACCCTGTTGCGCAAAGCCAGTCTGACTTCATTGGCGTTGCTGACCGTGACTTTGGACGATCCTACCGGCTACGGCCGCATCGTCCGCGACAAGGATCATGCGGTCATCAAGATCGTCGAACAAAAAGACGCCAACGAGGCAGAGGCGCAAATCAACGAAGGCAATACCGGCATCCTGGCTTGCAAGGGCAGCCAGCTCAAGCAGTGGCTGGCACGGCTGTCCAACAACAACGCCCAGAACGAATACTATCTGACCGACATTATCGAAATGGCGGTAGACGACGGTTTGACGATAGAAACCAGTCAGGCCGCCAGTGCCGACGAAGTGCTGGGTGTCAATAATCGCGCGCAATTGGCCCATTTGGAAAGGGTTTACCAACGCGAACAAGCCCAGGCGCTGATGGAGAAAGGCGTGACCTTGCGGGATCCGGCCCGCCTAGACGTGCGCGGCGTTTTCGCCGAGCTTGGTCAAGACATCGACATCGACATCAACGTGATCTTCGAAGGCGTGAACCGCATTGCCTCCAACGTCAAGATCGGCGCAAATTGCATCATCAAGAACGCCACTATCGGCGAAGGCGTGGAAATTCTGCCTAATAGCGTCATTGAGGACGCCGGAATCGGCGCCGGCAGCCGGATCGGCCCGTTCGCCCGTCTGCGACCGCAAACCCGCTTGGCCGAGCAGGTCCACATCGGCAATTTCGTCGAAATCAAGAAAGCCGACGTCGGCGCCGGCAGCAAGATTAACCATTTGAGCTATATTGGCGACAGCGAAATCGGCAGCAAGGTCAACGTCGGCGCCGGCACCATTACCTGTAATTACGACGGGGTGAATAAATTCAAAACCGTCATCGAAGACGGCGCCTTCATCGGCTCCGACTCGCAATTGGTGGCACCGGTCAGAGTCGGCAAAAACGCCACGATAGGCGCGGGTTCGACGATTACCAAGGACACCCCCGCCGAGCAATTGACCCTAAGCCGCGTCAAGCAAGTCAGTATCGCCGGATGGCAAAGACCGGTTAAACAAGCGGGCCCTGAAACAGACAGTGCTCCGCACTCCCAACAAAGCAGTCGGCCGGAGAAATAATATGTGCGGCATAGTCGCGGGCGTTGCCCAACGCAACGTGGTTCCGATTTTGATTGAAGGTTTAAAGCGTCTGGAGTACCGGGGTTATGATTCGGCCGGACTGGCCGTCATCAACGGTGGCGAAATCTTCCGCAAGCGCGAATTGGGCAAGGTCAAGGGCCTGGAAGCGCTAATCGCCGCCGACCCGATCGAAGGCCGCATCGGCATCGCCCACACCCGCTGGGCCACCCACGGCAAGCCGAGTACCCGCAACGCCCACCCGCACGTCAGCAAGGATAGAGTAGCGGTGGTGCATAACGGCATCATCGAAAATCACGACCACCTGCGCGCCGCGTTGCAGGAAAACGGCTACGTCTTCACTTCCGAGACCGATACCGAAGTCATCGTCCACAAGGTCGCCGAAGAACTGAAAGAAACCCAAAGCCTGCTGGACGCGGTTACCAAAACCGTCAAAAGCCTGCGCGGCGCGTATGCGCTGGGCGTGATCGACTGCGAGCAACCGGACGTGCTGGTCGCCTGCCGCAAAGGCAGCCCATTGGTGATCGGCATCGGCATCGGCGAATACTTCATCGCCTCCGACATCGCCGCCTTACTGCCGGTCACTCAGCGCTTCATCTTTCTGGAAGACGGCGACGTGGCCGAATTGACCATCAACGGCGTCACCATCTTCGACGAAGCCGGCCGCCGCGTGGTCCGCCCGGTCATCGAAAGCCAACTCAAGGCCGACTCGGTCGACAAAGGCAAATATCGCCACTACATGCTCAAGGAAATCTACGAGCAAGCTTGGGCGGTTTCCGAAACCCTGGAAGGCCGCTTTATCGACAACCGCTTGCAGGACAACGCCTTCGGCCACAACGCCGCCGACGTGTTCGACCAAATCAAATCGGTGCTGATCCTGGCCTGCGGGACCAGTTACCATTCCGGCTTGGTTGCCCGCTACTGGTTCGAAAAATACGCCCGCGTGCCCTGCGCTATCGAAATCGCCAGCGAATTCCGCTACCGCAACCCGGTGGTGGCGCCGGATACCTTGGTCGTGACCATTTCCCAGTCCGGCGAAACCGCCGACACGCTGGCCGCTTTGCAGGAAGCTAAAAAGCTCGGCGTCAAGCACTCGCTGGTGATCTGCAACGCGCCGGAAAGCTCGCTGGTGCGCGAATCCGAATTGGTGTTGATGACCCGCGCCGGCCCGGAAATCGGCGTCGCTTCGACCAAGGCCTTCACCACCCAGTTGGTGGCCTTGTTGATGCTGATTATCGCGGTCGGCCGCCGCTTCGAACTCAGTGCCGAGAAAGAGGAACACATCGTCTCGCAACTGTTCGCCCTGCCCGGCAACATCGAAAAAGTGCTGAAGCTGGACAATGCCATCGAACTGCTGTCGCAGCGCTTCGCCGACAAGCACAATGCCTTGTTCCTCGGTCGCGGCACCCATTACCCGATCGCGATGGAAGGCGCCTTGAAGTTGAAGGAGATTTCCTACATCCATGCCGAGGCCTATCCGGCCGGCGAATTGAAGCACGGCCCGCTGGCCTTGATCGACGCCGAAATGCCGGTGGTCACGGTCGCGCCCAACAACAACCTGCTGGAAAAGCTGAAATCCAACATCCAGGAAGTCAGCGCTCGCGGCGGGCAGTTGATCGTGTTCATGGACGAGGACTTGGCCGAAAGCGACGCCGCCGACGAGAACGTACAAATCGTCAAAATGCCCAGCGTCGCCAACGCCATCTCGCCGATCATCTACACGATACCGCTGCAACTGCTGTCCTACCACGTCGCCGTACTCAAAGGCACCGACGTCGATCAGCCCAGAAACCTGGCCAAGTCGGTGACGGTGGAATAGCGGCGATTTAGACGGAACGGATTCCGAGGGGTTGCGATTGTAAGTTAAGGGCTTGTCGAATCAATGTTTGGCAAGCCCTTTGCATTTATTCTCGGCCTGTTATTTATGTGCAGACTCGTAATCGTGTGTGTTTATGAGATCAAGTGAAGCTTGATGCACATCCAATTCCCGTCCGTATAATAATTTCCAAGGACAAGAAAGAACAATTTAGTTGTTATTCGAATAAGTGTTGAGATTAGATTGCGCATTTCAGGTCGAAATCAACGTTACTCCAATTGTGCGGCAACCAAAAGCTATATGCGTAATGACGGAATTGTTTGACCGCTGTTGTTGTATATCCACTCTAGAGAGCCTAGCCCCATGGCCCATGCCCATATCACTCGCGTCGTATTACGGAACTACAAAAGCATCGGTTATTGCAACGTAAAATTGGACCAGCTGACTTATTTGGTTGGGGCAAACGGTTCCGGTAAAAGCAATTTCCTCGACGCCTTACACTTGGTGCGAGATGCCTTAACCAGTTCGTTGGACAACGCCTTAAACGAACGCGGCGGCCTGTCGGAAGTGCGCAGATATTCGAGCGGCCACCCAAACCATTTCGGCATTCGTCTGGAATTCTCGCTTGCTAACGGGCAAAAAGGACATTATGCATTCAATGTTGGCGCGCTTTCCGGCCAAGGCTACAAAGTGCAGACCGAGGAATGCGTATTGGAAAGTATCGGTAGAGGCCCGTTTTTCCAGATCGATAAAGGTAAACTGCGCAACACTAGCGAGTCGACGTTCCCCTCTGTGACCTCCGACCGCTTGGCCTTGGTCGCCGCTTCCGGCTTGACCGAATTTCGTCCGGTTTTCGATTTGCTCTCCACCATGGGATTTTACAATTTGAATCCCAAGCTAATGCGCGAGCTGCAAAAACCGCAAGAGGGCAGGTTATTAAAGCCGGTTGGAGAAAACATCGCTAGTGTCATAGGTCATTTAGAAAGAGTTTCTCCGGAACGCATGACCATCATCCAGGACTATTTGCAAACCGTCGTACCTATGGTTCATGGCGTGGAGCGTAAGTCCATTGGCCCGATGGAGACTTTGGAATTTCGGCAGGACATGGCCGGCGCTAAGCATCCCTGGCGTTTCCTGGCGCAAAACATGTCGGACGGCACGTTAAGGGCACTGGGAATATTGGCTGCGCTATTTCAGGGTAACCGGGATTATGCCCCCACCTTGATTGGTATCGAAGAGCCGGAAACGGCTTTGCATCCGGCGGCAAGTTCGGCTTTGCGAGAAGCGCTGAATCGGGCGTCGCAAGAAACTCAGATCATTGTTACCAGCCATAGTCCAGACCTGCTCGACGATTTGCAGTTAAGCGCCGATTCATTATTGTCGGTGGTTTCCGAAAAAGGCGAAACCCGGATAGGTCCCATCGACGGAGCCTCTCGGCAAATGATTCGAGACTCGCTGTTCTCTGCCGGCGAATTGCTGCGCCTCAATCAACTGGTTCCCGACCGCAAACAACTGGAATTGGAAGAACAAAAGCAAGCTGATTTATTTGGAGATAGTCGGCCGTGATCAATGTAACCACGATTGTGGAAGGCGATGGCGAAGTCATTGCTTTACCCATTCTGTTACGGCGACTCAACCAGTGGTTAACCCCGGACATATACGTCAATGTGGGGTATCCGATTCGAGTTCGTCGCGACCGCTTTTTAAACAGAGAGGACGAATTTCGCCGCCACTTAAGTCTTGCCGCTAACAAATGCGGGGACGAGGGCTGGATATTGATTCTTTTCGACGCGGATGATGACTGCCCCGCAGAACTGGGCCAAGAGATTTTACACCGCGCTGAAAGTATCGTCCCGCACCGGAAAATTTCCGTGGTGTTGGCAAACAGAGAGTACGAGGCCTGGTTTATCGCAGCCGCCGAATCGCTGCAGGGATATCGAGGCTTTACTTATGATTCGGCAAAGCTTGTCGATCCTGAACAGCCGCGCGATGCCAAGGGGTGGATTAAGGCTTGCATGACCAACCGTTCGTATGGCGAAACTACCGATCAACCGGCATTTTCCGCGCAAATAGACTTGCAGCTAGCGTTTGACCGTAGTCGCTCGTTTAGAAAGCTTTGTAGCGAATGGAGCAAACGGGCGCAGGCTGCTAGCGGGTAGCTTGTCTTCAGTAGATCGTCAATTTCAGATTCAGCAAGGGCCAACCTCCTCGTTCCGCTAACTCTTTATCGACGCACAAGACACGCCCCGATTGCAATCCTATACACTACCAGCCGGTTATCCATTCGATAGCGGTTACTAAAGCTGAAGCGCGGTGATTGGCAAATGTTCGCTTTGAGCCATAAGGTAATCATTGGGAATTTAATTCCCAATATTGGGTTAGGTTCGCTTAGCCCACGCGACTTACCAAAAAAACGCCCATATCTAACATATAAAACCACTCATTTTTAGAAAAATAGCCTACGCTTTTGCTGTGCGGACCGGCGCGGTCGGTGCGCGTATTCGGCAACTTTGTAGGAGATCGAGATGAATCAAAATTTGGTTTCGTTAACTTTCAGCGAAGCGGCGTTGGCGGAGATCGACGCGGCTTTGAGTACTTTGGAACGCCACTTCGCCGATTTATCGTCGTTGTCGCCCGAGCAGCGCCGCAATATTTTGAAAATGGGCGATAAGACCGAAGCCTTTTGTCGGCAGACCATGCTGCTGGCCGCGCAGAATAGCCAGGCACTGCCGCCCAGTCTGAATATGTCCGAAGCGCAAGCCGATTTCCACTGCCTGGATCAAATCCGGCCTCGCTTGCATCGGCTGCGGGATTTGCTGGCGCGGGGCGACGATACCGATATGGCCTTGGGCAGCGACATCTACAGTTTTTGTCTGGATGCCTATGCCTCGCTGAAAATTGCCAGCAAGGGCGCGGCATTGGAAACGCTGCGCCAGGCCATGGCGGCGCGCATTAATCGCGGCGCCAAGGCTAAAGTCGAACCACCCGCCCGCTAAGGATCGCGGCGGAATATGCGGCCGGACTCGGGACCATGCCTTTAAGTGAAGCGGTGACAGCCCGTGTAAGCCGCTCGGGGGCTACGACTCCGCTCAGCCAGCGAGCGGAGTCGTAGCCCGTCATTTCGTTTCGGTTTTGCTCTGCGAACGGATTAACTTAACGGTATTGAGCCACGGGTGACGGGCTGGCCGCCATTTTCCGCCGCCGATAATAAACGCTATTCGGGGTGGGCGTTTTGCCGCAAGCGTTAGCCTGATTCGCGTAACCACCCCGCTTTCCGGAAATCCGCTAAACATAAGTGCCGGTCGCGCTCTGTCATTCGCGATCCCGGCCAAGCTATTGGTGCAAATGTCCCGGCGGAAAAGCCCGCTCGATGACCGAATCGGCGGTCGCTTAAGCCAAATCGCTGCAAGGCCAAGCCGAATCGGTCGAGGCGCCAGCCGATTTGGCGTTCGATTGCGGCACATCGCTTTAATCGCCAACCGATAGCGGTTCTCGTGCAAGCCTAACAGGGCATCCGTTGCACCAACGTGGTTCAAAAGTGGGGCTGGATAAGCGCGTGCTTGGGCCGATTTGCTACTCGGCCAAGCCAAGTCGCCGCAAGCTGGGACCTGTGTGCTGCTCGAGCGAACCGAAACGGTCCTCGCCGCCGGCAAATGGCTGTCAGCGCAAGCCTCGATGAAATCGAGGATGCCGGCGATACCTTGGCTTTCGGCTGAACTACCGCCGCCAGTCCGGGTCTTCTTGTTTTACGTTCGCAATGTCGAATCGACAAGGGGGAGGCCATGAAAACCATCCTATTATTGATCGTTGCCCTGTTCGCGGGCGGGGCGGCAGCGAAACCAACGGCCGAGCCGCCGTCGGCGGCGCATAGTCCATCGGTGCCTTATGACAGGGCTCAGGCCTTGGAGTCCTTCTCGAAAACCGTCCACGGCGGCATCCTGCATATCGTGGCGAAATCGGCGAGCAACGCCGAGCAGGTTCGGCGGATACAAGACTATTTGCGGCAAACCGCCGCCGAATTCCAGAAAGGCGACTTTTCGTCGACGGAACGCTATCACGGCCCGGACATGCCCGGTTTGGCGCAGATGAAAGCGGCCCAGCCCGGCGAGATTCGTTACGACTTTAAGCGATTGCCCGACGGCGGCCAAATCCATTTCTCGACCGAATACGCGCCGCTGCTGACGGCCCTACACCATTGGTTCGACGCGCAGATCGCCGAGCATGGCAGCGCGGCGTTGCCGGAGCACAGCCAGCACCACGCCACACCGACCGAATAGACCGCGATTTGCCGGCTTTGTTGCTGGCGCTTGGGGGCTCGTTACTGATGTTCCCTTCGGCTCCGCTCAGGGAGCGGACTCCAGCTGAGCGGGGAATGTTCCGGGTGATTGGGAACGCGTGAGCCGCTTGGGGGGAAATTAGCCGTTGTTCCCTTCGGCTCCGCTCAGGGAGCGCACTCCAGTTGCGCGGGGAATGTTCTGGATGTTTGGGAACGCGTGAGCCGCTTGGGGGAAATTAGCCGTTGTTCCCTTCGGCTCCGCTCAGCGAGCGGACTCCAGCTGAGCGGGGAATGTTTCGGATGGTTGGGAACGCGTGAGCTGCTCGGGGGAAATTAGCCGTTGTTCCCTTCGGCTCTGCTCAGGGAACGGACTCCGGCTTTCGGGCACGTGCGGCGCTGAGGCGCTCAGGGAACACGCCCCGCGTTCCCTGAGCGGAGCCGAAGGGATTCGAGTGGCAAGCGCTAGATTCTGATCGTTTTGCCTGCAACGCAAAAAACCATGCGCGCAAGTTTCTCCGTCTTGGGTGCTCGGAAGCCGGCGTCCGTTCGAATCTAGCGGGCGACAGCGATGCCGCCGTGCGGATTGCCGAGTGGGTAGGTTGCGCTTTGGCGACCTTTCGCGTTCGTCCCGCCCAATTTTTTGGCTTTGTCTGTATAATCGCCGCCAGAGTTGGCCGAACAGTCGCCGTTTCGCGTAAGCGAGAGGGAGGAAAGTCCGGGCTCCATAGGGCAGGGTGCCAGGTAATGCCTGGGAGGCGCGAGCCTACGGAAAGTGCCGCAGAAAATATACCGCCTGGTTCGAATCGGACTCGGTAAGGGTGAAATGGTGCGGTAAGAGCGCACCGCGCAACTGGTAACAGGTGTGGCAGGGTAAACCCCACCCGGAGCAAGATCAAATAGAGGAGCATTGGCGTGGCCCGCGCTGTTCCTGGGTAGATTGCTTGAGCGCTTGGGTGATCAAGCGCCTAGATGAATGGCTGTTCACGACAGAACCCGGCTTACAGGCCAACTCTTTCCCTTCTTTTGCAATCCGCAAAATATTCCATGACATCCAAGACCGACGAATTTTTCCGGAAGGCGGAGCAATTGATTGCCGCCGGCCGTTTCATCGACAGCAAGGGCTGGGTGCCGGCGACCAGCGGCAATTTTTCGGCCAGACTTTCCGACGGCAATATCGCGATCACCGTGTCCGGCCGCCACAAGGGCCGGCTGGAACCGGACGACATCATGTTGATCGACAGTCGCGGCCAGTCGCTGGACGGTAAGAAGCCGTCGGCGGAGACCTTGCTGCATACCTCGATTTACCAACGTTTTCCGCAAGTGCAAGCGGTGTTGCATCCGCATTCGGTCAACGCCACGCTGACGGCGCGCCTGTTTCAACACGAAATCGTGCTGGAAGACTACGAATTGTTGAAGGCCCTGCCCGGCATCGCCACCCACGAAACCCGGATCGTCGTGCCGATTTTCGCCAACGATCAGGATATTCCGCGCTTGGCGGCCAGGGTCGAGGCCTATATGGATGCCCACGGCGATGTCCACGGCTACATCATCGCCGGCCACGGGTTTTACACGTGGGGCGCGTCGGTGGACGATGCCTTGCGCCATTTGGAAGCCCTGGAGTTTTTATTCGATATTGAAATTCGCCTACATGGAGTAACACGCTTATGAGCGCTTTAACGATTTTTCCCGCCGGCCAACCCGATCAAGGCCGCAGCTTCCGCGAGTTTGCCGACATCGCCGATCGTTTGCGCGATTTAGGCGTGCAATTCGAGCGCTGGCAAGCCGAGCAAGCGTTCGGCGCCGATGCCGATAGCGACACGGTTTTAAGCGCTTACCAAGCTTCGATCAACCAACTGAAACGGCAATACGGTTTTCAGTCGGTGGACGTGATCAGTCTGAACGCCGAGCATCCGAACAAGGAGGCTTTGCGGCAGAAGTTTTTATCCGAGCACACCCACAGCGATTTCGAGGTGCGGTTTTTCGTCGAGGGTAAGGGTTTGTTTTATCTGCATGTCGAGGACCAAGTCCACGCGGTGTTGTGCGAGCAAGGCGATTTGATCAGCGTACCGGCCAACACCCGGCATTGGTTCGATATGGGCGAGCATCCCCATTTCAAATGCATCCGCCTGTTCACGACCGAGGACGGCTGGGTGGCCGAGTTTACCGGCGACAAGATTGCCGAGCGCTTTCCGACTCTGGATCAATACCTGGCGACGCTATGATCGAAGCCATCGTCACCGACATCGAAGGGACTACGTCGTCACTGTCCTTCGTCAAGGAGGTGTTGTTTCCTTACGCGCGGACGCATTTGGCCGATTATGTCGCCAGCCACGCCGACGAGCCGCAAGTCCGGACGTTGTTGGACGATGCTGCTCAATTGATGGGCGGGACGCCGGATCGGGCCGCGATTGTCGAACAATTGAGAGCCTGGATAGACGCCGATCAAAAGATTACGCCTTTGAAATCCTTGCAAGGCCTGATCTGGCTGGACGGCTACCGCAACGGCGATTTCACCGGTCACATTTATGAGGATGCGGTACGCAATCTTAAGGCTTGGCATGCCCAGGGCTATCAGCTGTACGTGTACTCGTCCGGCTCGGTGCAGGCGCAAAAATTGTTGTTCGGCCATAGCGATTTCGGCGATTTGACGCCGCTGTTTTCCGGCTACTTCGACACTCATATCGGCGGCAAGCGCGAAGCCGATTCCTACCGGCGTATCGCCGCCGCGCTGGGTTTCCCGGCCGATCGGATTTTATTCCTGTCGGACATACGCGAAGAATTGGATGCGGCCCGCGAAGCCGGCATGGCGACGCGCTGGCTGGTGCGCGAGCAAGTACCCAATCTCGATGCGGAGCATCCGCAAGTCGCCCATTTCGACGCGGTTCAACCCTAACCACGGCCGGCGGCCATGAAAATTGCGATTCTGTCCCGCGACGCTACTCTGTATTCCAGTGTGCGTTTGGTCGAGGCCGCCACTGCGCGCGGACATCAGGCCAGGGTGTTCGACCCGACCCATTGCTATATGAACATCACCTCGATGAAGCCGTCTATCCATTATATGGGTGAGGATTTGTTGAGTTACGATGCGGTGATTCCGCGCATCGGCGCGTCGATCACCTTTTACGGCACGGCGGTATTGCGCCAGTTCGAGGTGATGAACACGTTCACGTTGAATAACTCGGCGGCGATCAGCCGTTCCCGCGACAAACTGGCATCCAGCCAATTATTGGCCCGCAAAGGTATCGATCTGCCGATTACCGCGTTCGCGCACAATCCCGACAACATCGAAGACCTGATCGCCGAAGTCGGCGGAGCGCCGCTGGTGATTAAATTGGTGGAAGGCTCGCAAGGCATCGGCGTGGTGCTGGCCGAAACGCATAACGCCGCGCATAGCGTGATTCAGGCCTTTATGGGTTTGAACGCCAACATCATGGTGCAGGAATTTATCCAGGAAGCGGCCGGCAGCGACATTCGCTGTTTTGTCATCGGCGAAAAGGTGGTGGCGGCGATGAAACGCCAAGGCCGCGAAGGCGAGTTCCGCTCCAATCTGCATCGCGGCGGCAGCGCCAGCGTGGTCCGGCTGACGCCGCAAGAACGCGCCACCGCGGTCGGCGCCGCGAAAGTGATGGGTTTGGATGTCTGCGGCGTGGATTTGCTGCGTTCCAAGCGCGGACCGTTGGTGATGGAAGTCAATTCCTCGCCGGGGCTGGAAGGTATCGAAAAAACCTGCGGTAAGGACATCGCCGGCTTGATGATCGAATATATCGAAAAAAACGCCAAAAAAAAGCCGGCATAAGTTCGGCTGTTTACTGGGTCAGCGGAACGAAGCGGTAGCCGCGATCCGTTTGCCAGGACAAATACACGTCCCGGTCGTCTCCGATCAGAAAGGCGTCATCGGCCTTGCCTGTCGTGGTTGCCAAGGTTTCTGCCGGCGACCAGCTTTCGCCGGAATCGCCCGAGTGCAGGTGCCTCACTATATTCCGATTGCCGTCGAATTCGGACCAAACCACCCAAACTTGTCGGTCTTTGGCTAGCACCTGGGGGTGTTTGGCGCCGGCGCCGCCAAATGGATACGGCGGGGAAAAGTCTCGGCCCTGATTGATCGAGCGGGTATAAAACAGGCCCGGCCGGGATTCGGTGCCGCTAAACCAGACCACATGATAGGCGCCGTCGTCGATGGACAGCGCCGGGCCGTGGTGAGGACAGGCGTCGATTTTCCAGTTTGCGTTTTCGACGCGCTTGACGGGGCCAGGCGTGTCCCAGTCTACGAATTTGTCGATGGCGTGATCGCGGATGCCGCCGTCGAAAACATGCCGCCAAAGGACTACCGGCAGATTGTCGCTGTCGATCTCGGTACCCAGACGGCAGCATTCGCAACTGTGAGGGGCCAGTATCCGGTTGGGTTGAAAGCTTTGTCCGCCGTCCCGCGACCACGTGAAATAGACCGCCGAGCCGTCGAAGGGCCGATTTTCGGCTTTGGCCTTGTCCTTATCGCGAGCGTCCAGCCATGCGATGAAGACTTCGCCATTTTGTCCAACCGCAAGGCTGTCGAAGCGGTGGCCGGTGATATTGGGATCGTCGTTGATCGTGACCGGTTTGCTAAAACTTCGCCCGCCATCGTTGGAACGAGAAAATCGAATGTGCCCGCTATGGCGTTTTTCCAGATTTTGAGTCCAAGTCACGAATAAATTGCCTTGTCGATCGGCTTTGATTTTAGGCCGATATTCGCCGTGCGAGGCGACGGCTTCCGGTTCGGCATTGACCCGCGATGGCTCGGAGAAGTGCTGGCCTTTGTCGGTCGAGGATTGTAAATAAACGTGCTTGTCGTTGGCCCAGACGATCCAAAGCGTGCCGTCGGCGTCGAAGGTCGGCGTGACGGTATCCGAGCAAGCGCGATGGGGTGTCGGTGCCGGGCAAGCCGGCGCCTGATCGGCGGGCGATGCTTCGGCCAAGGTTGGCGATTCGGTCGACAGCGGTTGTTCGGCGCAGCCATTAAATAGCCAAAGCGCCGCGATTGCAAAAACAAAGGTTTTTTTCATGAGGTGAAGTGTTTAGCCGGCGCTCCGGTCGTGCTTCCGGAAGTCGGCGGCGGTTGTCGGGCGGGGCTGTTTCCAATAGCCCCGCTGTTTCGGGTCCGGGCCGCTGGGTAGCGGACATCGGTTGTTCGGTGGCGGGTTTGCCGTCTAGAACTTGTAGCCGATTTGAGCAAAGAATGTCCGTTGCGGCAACGGATGGTTAAAGAAGGCTTGATAGTCGTTGATATTATCGACCCCCGCCGAGATATGTCCGGCGTTGTTGAAGCGGTAGGTGGCTTTCAGATCGACGTAGACCGATTCGGTAAAAGCCGCGTAATAGGGCAATTGCAGATCCTTGTTGTCGAGCTGGGCGTACATTCTGCCTTGGTAGCGAGTGCCGACCGAAAAGTCCCAGTCTTTGCCGTAGTGGTAGGTCGTTAACAGGTTGGCGCGGTAGTCAGGTAGCAGCGGAAAGCTCTTGCTGACGTAATTGACGTTGGCATCGTTCTTCAGAATCTTCGAATTCAAAATCGTCGTATCCAGTTTGATGTCGAAATTCGAGTCGAATACCCGGTCTTGGTTGATTGTCAGATCGATACCGTTAATTTCCACTTCGTCTATCGACGCCAACAGGCTGCTGAAGTTACTGGCGTTCAGGTTCAAGCCGCCCGGCCCGAAGGTAGCGGGGTCTTGAGCGATCAATAACGAGTTGGAGATCGTCGAACTGTAAATGGCGTTGCGCACGTTTTCATGGAACAGATTCAAGCGGATATACCCGTTATTGAAATCGTACTCCCCCATCAGGTTGTGGTGGGTTCCGTCTTCCGGCTTCAATAGCGAATTGGCCAGACTGACGCTACCCCTCAAACTGTTCGAGTTGTCGAACAATTCGCCCACCAGCGGAAACCGGTAGGCTTTGGCGACCGAGTAGCGGAATTTCCAGCGGCCCGGTTCGTAGCCCAACGAGAATTTTGGCGACCATGTCGATGCTTGACGGTCCCGTGGCGAGTAATTATTGTTGCCGGACAGATAAATGCCGTCCGACACGTTCCAACGTTCCAACCGGCTACCGAATGTGGCGTCCCAGTCCTGGATAAACCGCCATGACAGTTGGCCGAACAGGCCGTAGGTGTCGGTCGCGCCGCCGCTACGCAAGGTTAGCCGATCGCGGTTGGTGGCCGTATAGTTGCTGGTACTGTATTGGCTGGTGAACATTTTGGCGTGTTGATATTCCATGCCGGTCGAAAACGACAGGTCTTCGCGATCGAAGAACTTTTGGTTGTCGAATTTCGTTGAAATATTGACCCAGCCCATGCTGTCGACATCGCTGATTTGGCCGGCATTGGTATTGTTGGGGTCGCTGGGATTCAAGGACGAGGAGATCGTCTGGTCGTGCAGGACGTCAAAATAACTGACGTGGGTGTCGGTGTTCCAATTGCCGAATAGCTGGCCTTTCAAGCCGCCACCTAGCGTTAGAGTTTGCCGATTTTGTTGGCTGGCGCCGAAATTGGTCCCGACCGGGACGATCCGTAAGCCGTTGTAGTTGTAAGTCGTGCTGCCGTTACCGTAGACCGGCGTACCGTCGGCCTTGCGCAGATAAGTTTGGCCAACGCTGGTGACGTCCAGATTTTCGAAAGCGACGGTGAACAAAGCGTCGAGTTGCGGATTGATTTGATAGCCGCCTTTCCATTTGTACAAATCGTCCACCGAATGCACGACACCGCTGTCGCCATAGGATAGTCGAGGCTGGCCGGCATAACCGCCTTGGTTGGCCTGATTTCCGACGGCTCGGGGATTGCGCTCGAGATAGGCGCCGCTGACCGATCCGGCTCCGGAGGTGTAGGCTCTTAGCGCGCCGCCGTTGGCACCGGACGTATTCGAGTAGTTATAGGTGGTCATCGGCTGGCCTTCGTTCTCTAAATGGTTGTAAGAGAAGTAGCTGCTGAAGTCGCCGAACTTATCGCCGTAAGAGCCGAAGGTCCGGAATCCTTGCAGGTTTTTGCTGGTGCCTTCGAACTGATAGGGTTGGAAGATATAGGTTGCCTCGGTATAGACCTCGCGCTTTTGCGGTAGCAGAGTATTGAAGTTGATCACGCCGCCCATGGCGTTGCCGCTGTATTCGGCGGAGAACGGTCCCGATAGAATATCGACCGATTTGATTTCGCCCGGACCGATCAATCCCCAGCGCGGCGAGCCGTTGAACGAATATTGCAAGGCGTTCCAGATTGGCATGCCATCCATAAATACCATGACCCGGCCGCCTTGGTAAGGATTGGAGCCGCGCATGCCGACCGGTGCATTCGGATCGCCGATATAACGTTGTCTGACGAATACGCCGGATTCGAATTTGATTGAATCGGAGGTGGTGACGGCGTTGGTCTCGGCGATGTCTTTCTTGGAGATTTTGGTTTTAGGCGTTGATAGGTCGGTTTTCGAGGGCTTTTCCGGGCGGCCGTCTTCGGAATCTTCCGAAACGATAACATCGGCTAGTGTGTTGTCCTTGGATTCCGCCGCTTGCAAATTATGCGATGAATGCAGGATGGTGGGTAGTGCCAGTAGCAATGATGTCTTTTTTATGGTTTCTCGCATGTCGAGTGTTCCTTGAAAATAAAATTGGCTCGCCAAGGCCGGACGGAAGCGTGTTCGCCCGGTTTTGGGAATAGCGTTGCGCGAGCAATTTTGGAGCCTGTAATTCAAGGCAATGATAAATAAATGGTTTTATTCGGGAGGGAGCCAATATTTAAATAAACTATGTTATATAAAATATTAATGGCTGGCAGTATCTGGGAAATCACCGAAAATGGACTGCGGCGGGGTCCGGCAGATTGGCGGTTATTAAGCCGTTGAAGCCAAATCTGCGATAGTGCTCAAACAATTTTCGGCAATTCGGGCGAACCGTGACGCTTGAGATTCTTGGTCGCAAAATGGTGGCGGCAAATGATTTTAAAACTATGTTATTTGACGGAGTTTTACTCCGTATTGCCGAGGAAATGATGAAAATACTTAGATGGCTGGTTTGGGTTGCGTGCGTGCTGGCCGGCTGGCATTCGGCTGTTGCCGATGAGATAGCGTTCAAGCCGTTTCGGATCGATAGCTATCGGCAAATTCTTGCCGAGTCCGCGCACGCGCCGTTGTTGTTGGCGATTTGGTCGGTGGATTGTCCGTCCTGCCTGAAAGACATGAAGAACTTAAGGGCGCTGCACGAAAAACATCCGGAGCTGAAGATCGTCATGCTCGCGGTCGACGACGGCGAGGCTTTGCCGGAGATACGCAGAATCATTGGCGATGAGCGCCTGGCGGCGCTGGATAACTGGGTGTTCGCCGACGAAAATCCGGAAAAATTGCGTTATGAAATCGATCCGGCGTGGTTCGGGGAATTGCCTAGAACCTATTTCTTCGATGCGGCCCATCGGCGAACAGGCAAGAGCGGTGCCTTAACGATGGACGAGTTTGAGGCCGAACTCGCCAAGTTAAAGCACTAGGCCTTAGGCAATGCTTGGTTTGGCGCCTTATTGCTCGACGGTGACGAAGGCCAGTTTGGAAATACCGGCATGTTGCACCGTTGCCATCACTTCGGCGACCTTGCCGTAGTTAACGCCTTGGTCCGCGTAGATGTGGATCACGATGTCGGGATTGGCGGCTAATTCGCCCTGCAACGTGGTCTCCAATCCAGCCAAGTCGGCGATCGGGTTTTTGTTCAGCGTGACGCCGCCCTGCGCGTCGATGCCGAGTTGCATCGGTTGTTTTTCGGTGTCCGGGGTGGTCGAGGCGGTTTTGGGTAGCGCCACGTTGACCGATTGCGTTAACAGCGGCGCGGTGACCAGCAGGATGATCACCAGTACCAACATGACGTCGACCAGCGGCGTGACGTTGATTTCGCTAACGGCTTCGTCTTCTTCGGAATTGGTTTTAAAGCCCATCGATTACTCCTTGTCTTTGGCGTTGTCGCCGAACGCGATATGCAGGAAACCGTCCACGAAATTTTCCAGTGAGGCGCGGTGATGCTTAGCCCGGCGCATGAAAAAATTGTAGGCCAATACGGCCGGAACCGCTACCGCGATACCGATCGCAGTGGCGATTAGCGCGTCGCCGATCGGACCGGCGACCACGTCCAGACTGGCCGAGCCGCTGGCGCTGATGTCGTGCATTGCGTGCATGATGCCCAACACTGTGCCGAATAAGCCGACGAACGGCGCGGTGCTGCCGATACTGGCCAGCATCGTCAGTCCGCTTTCCATTTTGCGCTGTTCCATCTGGGTTTGGTGCCGCAAGGTTTGCTCCAGCAAGTCTTGCGGCGAGCCGCGGAATCGCAAGCTTGCGCAAGTCTCGGGATGGCTCATTTCAGCCAGCCAAGTAAAGCCGCAGGTTGCGACACGCGCCTTAGGGCCGCGCAACTTTTCGGCTGGCAATTGCTGGGCGGCGGATAGATCGGCGGAGTCCCAAAACGCTTCGTTGAATTGCTTGTTGTAATAGTTGTTTTTAGCGAACTGCCAGATTTTGAAAAAAATCAAAGTCCAGGTTATCAACGAAAACGCCAGCAACGTATACAACGTGGCGTCGATAACCAATTCCGGGGCTATATGGTAGGGCATTAATTTCTCCGTTTTTATTCACGCAATGTAAAGATGATGGGGACGATCACCGAGCTGGCTACCGGTGTTTCGCCGCGTTTGGCAGGGATGAATTTCCATTGTTTGACCGCTTCGACCGCCGAGTCGTCCAAAACCTCGTGACCGCTGCTGTGCTCCACCGCCACGGCATCGGCCAAGCCTTCGGCGGACACTTGCACTTTCAGCAATACCTTTCCCTGCCAGCCCCGGCTTTTGGCGATCATCGGATATTCCGGCTTGGGATTATGAGCGTAGTTAGCCCGAAAATTGGCTTCGGTAAAGGGCTCGGCCTGAGTTGCGGTACTGGTGGTTTGCGTCACCGACGGCGACGGATTGGCCGGTGCGGTCACTGGCGTCGGCTGGGTTTCGGCCGCCGCTTCGCTGGGCGCGTACTCCGGTGCTTTTTGCACGATGGGTGGCGCCTTTTTGGGCAGCGGCTTGGGTTTGGGCTTGGGTTTGATTTCGGGCGGTTTTTTCTCGGGAGGCGCCGGGGCGGGCGGTGGCGGCGCCACGCTGGGTTTGGGCGCCGAGATCGCGATCATCGACACTTCCATCATCAGCGGTTGCGCTTGCGTTAAGGCTTCCACAGGCTGCAACAGTTGTCGCAAGCCCCAAACATGAACCAGCAGTACCAACACGCTCAGCAAACTCAGCATATTGGAAGGCTTTTCCTCGCCCAGCAATGTTCGCCAAATCGAAGTTCTCGCCTCCCGCGGAGATGGTCCCGTGCCGCCAAAGTTTGCTAGCGGGCTGATCTGCAAAGCCTCTTCGTGGGTTTTAAATAAATACATGAATGCAATGAGTGCTGGAAGGTATGCAGGTTCTAAATTCGATCTTACATTGTAAGTTATTTGCTGGTCCGGGATGAACTTCGCTTCATCTGCGAGTTAGTCATTCCCTGGAAAACAGCCTCATTAACATAAGACGATTCAGAAAATAAAATCCCCACCAAAGAATTGCGATTGCGGCCAATTCTGGGTTATGTGGCATAATTTCAACAGCTTTTCGCTTGCATCCAACACTCGCCATGCCTTCGAAACACCCATTCCCCCCCAAGGAAAAACTTTCTACTCTCGCGCTAAGCGCTATCGGCGTGGTGTTTGGCGATATCGGCACGAGTCCGCTTTACGCGATGAAAGAGGTGTTTCACGGCGGCTTGCCAACCGATACCGAACACGTGCTCGGGGTGTTGTCGCTGATCTTTTGGTCGCTGACATTGGTCGTCAGCACCAAATATGCCACGTTTATCATGCGGGCCGACAATCGCGGCGAAGGCGGCATCATGGCCTTGATGGCGCTGGCGCTGCGAGGCGCCAGAAACGATCCGCGCCGTAAGGGATTCATTGTCACGCTGGGTTTGCTTGGCGCCTCATTGTTTTACGGCGATAGCATTATTACGCCGGCAATCTCGGTGTTGGGTGCGGTGGAGGGCTTAAAGGTCATCGCGCCCCGTTTACACGAATACGTCGTGCCGGCCGCGATCGCGGTATTGAGCTTGTTGTTTATTTTGCAAGTCAAGGGTACCGGCGTCGTCGGCCGCTTGTTCTCGCCGATCATGTGCGCTTGGTTCGCCACCCTGGCATTGCTGGGCATCGTCAATATCGGTAGCGCCCCCGAAGTCTTGATGGCGATCAATCCCTTTCATGCCCTGCATTTGTTGGTAGAGATCGGCTGGAAGGGCTTTTTGATCATGGGAGCCATCGTGTTGGTCATCACCGGCGCTGAGGCCTTGTATGCCGACATGGGGCATTTCGGTTTGAAGCCGATACGTTGCGCATGGTTCTTCGTGGTGTTTCCGGCGCTGATGCTGAATTATTTTGGTCAGGGCGCCTTGCTGATCAGCGATCCGTCGGCGATACGCAATCCGTTTTATCTGTTGGCGCCGAATTGGGCGCAATATCCGCTGCTGATTTTGTCGACGCTGACGACGGTGATCGCTTCGCAGGCCGTGATTTCCGGCGCGTTTTCGGTGACCCGGCAGGCGATACAACTCGGTTATTGTCCACGGATGACCGTGCGGCATACCTCCGGCTATGAAATGCGCCAGGTTTACGTGCCGGCCATCAACGGCTTGATGGCGGTTTGCGTGTTCGTGCTGGTGTTAAGTTTTAAATCGGCTTCGGCGTTGGCTTCCGCTTACGGCATCGCCGTGACAGGTACCATGATCGTCGATACAGTTCTGGCCTTCATCGTCATTCAGGGCTTGTGGCGTTGGAATCGCCCTACTAGCATCGCATTTCTGTCTATTTTCCTGTCGGTGGATTTGTTGTTCTTGGCGTCCAACAGCTTGAAGATTCCGACCGGCGGCTGGCTGCCGCTGGTGGTGGGCGCAATATTGTTCTTGGTGATGACGACTTGGATCAAGGGGCGCGAATTACTGGCCAAATATCTCGAAGATCGGCGGGTGTTGTTCGAAGAACTGGAAGAACGGTTGAAGACCCAGCCGCCGGTGACGGTGCCCGGCACCGCGATTTACATGGCCCGCAGCATGCACGGGGTTCCGCAAGTTTTGTTGCACAATTTGGAGCACAACCGGGTGTTACACGAGAAGATCATCGTGTTGACGATCGTGACCACCGAAGAGCCTTACGTCGACGAATCTCATCGCGTAAAAATCAGGGCGTTCGGCCATAACCGCAGTTTTTACCGAGTGAAGCTCTATTTCGGTTTTCAGGAGGAACAGGATGTGCGCCGCGCTTTGCAACTGTGTTGCCATGAAGGTTTGGACATCAACCAAAAGACCGTGTCGTTTTTCATTGGTAGCGAGCGCTTGTCGTTCCGCCGTAAGAGCCCGATGCCTAAATGGCGCCGTTCCTTATTCAGTTTCCTGACTCATAACTCGACCAGTGCGATCGAGTATTTCAAAATCCCCGTCGAGCGCGTGATCGAGTTAGGCATTCGCATAGAACTCTAAGCGACTAAATCCCGTTGGCCGAGGCCCGGCTAACGTCAGGTCGCTGCTTTCCCAAGCGATGATTCTCAATGGCGGCGTTCGCCGTGTTCGTGATGGCGATGATGTTCGCTGCCGGCGGCATTGGCGGTAGGCCCGCCGCTGAAATCGTGTCTTGTCTCGGTCTCGCTCCGATGGCCGCGTTCCCCCCAGCCCTCGCTTCCGTGCGACTCGTGGTGCCCCACCCCGCCATGCCAGTTACTCTCGTGATGTTCGTGGTTTCCGGAATTCGATTCGCGTCGCTCATGGTGCTCATGGCGATCCCTATCGTGATGATCGCGGTAGTGGCCGGGTTGAATGTAATAGGTGCCGTAGTTGAATTGCGTGCCGGGAGAGTAATAACCGCTACCGTAACCCTGATAGGGCTGATACACGCCGTAACTGGAGCCATACCCGTAACCGGTGTAGCCACGTTGGTAATAACCCGTCGCACAACCCGACAGGGTGAACGCGGCAATCGCCAGTATCGTGACTTGCAAGGTTTTCATACGGTGCCTCTGGGCTGTTCGCTCGATTGATTTGAGTGGGTTCCAGAGTAGCCGCGTCCCCTTAATGGCCGCTTAATCGCCGCGAACCGGTCGCTTCGATTGAACGTCTTATTTCTAAGCAACGTCCAGAAAGTGGACGCTAATTCCGCTGTATTGGCGCTGGCTTCGGCGGCTTTCAAATTATTGATTCAGATCAAAAAAATTGCTTTTGTTCAAGTTGGTACGCTGCTTGCACTATTAGGCACCGAGGCCTGCGCCGCCCCGCAGATGAAAGCACTTCAAGACGACGAAAAGCACCCCGCCGATCGGCGCCGGCCTCGATCAAACCTATAACAGTACAATGAGGAATCAACATGGCTATAAGTGCAGCAACAAAAGCCGCAACCGATGCCTTGGCCGTCAATCGCGCGCCAACCAGCGTCAACGCCCAGGAAGTCCATCGGTGGTTGCAAAGTTTCACTTGGGACTTTGACAAAAATCGCACCAAGTATCCTACCAAGTACAAAATGGCGAATGAAACCAAGGAACAGTTCAAGCTGATCGCCAAGGAATACGCCAGAATGGAGTCGGTCAAGGACGAGCGCCAGTTCGGCAGTTTGCAAGACGTGCTGACTCGCTTGGATGCGGGCAATCGCGTACATCCGAAATGGGGCGAAACGATGAAAGTCGCTTCCAACTTCTTGGAAGTCGGCGAATACAACGCCATCGCCGCGACCGGCATGCTGTGGGATTCGGCTTCCGCGCCCGAGCAAAAAAACGGCTACTTGGCTCAGGTGTTGGATGAAATTCGCCACACCAACCAATGCGGTTACGTAAACTACTACTTCAGCAAGCATTTCCACGATCCCGCCGGCCATAACGATGCACGCCGGACTCGTACCATCGGCCCGCTGTGGAAAGGTATGAAGCGGGTGTTCTCCGACGGCTTCATTTCCGGTGATGCGGTCGAGTGCTCGGTTAACCTGCAATTGGTCGGCGAGGCTTGCTTCACCAATCCGTTGATCGTCGCGATCACCGAATGGGCGGCGGCCAACGGCGACGAAATTACCCCGACCGTGTTCCTGTCGATCGAAACCGACGAGTTGCGCCACATGGCCAACGGTTATCAAACCGTGGTGTCCATCGCCAACGACGCGGCGGCTTCCAAATATCTGAACACCGATCTGAACAACGCGTTCTGGACCCAACAAAAATACTTCACGCCGGTATTGGGTATGTTGTTTGAGTACGGCTCGAAATTCAAAGTCGAGCCTTGGGTCAAAACCTGGAACCGCTGGGTTTACGAAGACTGGGGTGGCATCTGGATCGGCCGTCTAGGCAAATATGGTGTCGAATCGCCACGCAGTTTGCGCGATGCGAAAAAAGACGCGTATTGGGCTCACCACGACCTGTTCCTGTTGGCCTATGCCTTGTGGCCCACCGGTTTCTTCCGCTTGACGCTGCCGACCGCCGAAGAAGCGGACTGGTTCGAAGCCAACTATCCAGGCTGGTACGACCAATACGGCAAAATCTACGACGAGTGGCGCGCGCGCGGTTGCGAAGATCCGAACAGCGGCTTTATTCCGTTGATGTGGTTCATCGAAAACAACCATCCGATCTACATCGACCGCGTTTCGCAAGTACCGTTCTGCCCTTCATTGTGCAAAGGCGCCAGCACGCTGAGAGTCCACGAGTACAACGGCAAAAAACATTCGTTTAGCGACGAATGGGGCGAGCGGATGTGGTTGAGCGAACCGGAGCGTTACGAGTGCCAAAACATGTTCGAACAATACGCGGGACGCGAATTGTCCGAAGTAATCGCCGAACAGCACGGCGTGCGTAGCGACGGTAAAACCTTGATCGCCCAACCGCACACCAACAAAAACGGCAAGTTGTGGACCTTGGACGACATCAAAAAGCTGAACTGCGTGTTTAAAGACCCGTTGGACGCTCTGTAAACGTCGTTCTTACCACTATCTTAGGAGACAGCTCAATGTCTGTACAAGTACAACAAGGAAAACGCGGATTGACCGATCCGGAAATGGTCAAAGAAATTCTGGAAGCCATTCCCGATCAGCCGCTGGATACACAACGCAAGATGAACTACTTCGTTAAGCCGCGCGGTCGCCGGCTGACCGAATACGAAGTATTGACCTGCTACGCCCAACCCACCCCGGACTGGATTCCCGGGGGGTTGGACTGGGGCGATTGGACTCAAAAATTCCACGGCGGCCGTCCGTCCTGGGGTAACGAGACTACCGAACTGCATTCCACCGACTGGCACAAACACCGCGATCCCGCTAAACGTTGGCACGCACCGTACGTGAAAGACAAAGCGGAGGAATGGCGTTACACCGATCGTTTCCTGCTGGCGTATTCATCCGAAGGTCAAGTGCGCTCGATCGACCCCATTTGGCGCGACGAAGTATTGAACGACTATCTCGGCGCGTTTTGCTTCAACGAGTACGGTTTGTTCAACGCGCATTCCTCGGCGTCCCGCGACTGCCTGGGCGATACCTTGCGGATGAGTATCGCGATGATCGGCTTCGATAAAGTCGATAACGCGCAAATGATCCAATTGGAAAGAACCTTTTTGGCGAAATTGGTGCCTGGATTTCCTGAATCCACCGACGAACCGAAACGCGAATGGACGCAAGGGGCCATCTACAAAGGTGCGCGCGAAACGGTTCAGGACATCTGGCAAGCCACGTACGACTGGAACGAAATCCTGTGGTCTTGCCACATGGTTTACGATCCCTTGTTCGGCCAGTTCGTGCGTCGGGAGTTTTTCCAACGCCTGTCCTCCTACTACGGTGATACCTTGACGCCGTTTTTCATCAACCAAATGCAGTTGTATTTCTCGCAAACCAAGGGCATCACCTCCGACATGTTCTTCGAATGTCTAGGTGACGACGCTGAGTTCGGCGACTACAACCGCCGGATGATGCGGGCTTGGACCGACAAATGGTTGCCAAGAACAGTGCAAGCATTGCAGGATTTCATGGGCATTTTTACAAAAATCCCGACCATTCCCGGTGTGACCAGCAAGGATGCCGTTGAGGCTGCGTTAGAGCGGGTCTTCGACGACTGGAAACTCGATTATGCCGACAAAGTCAGCTACAAATTCGACAAAGCGGCCATTATCAAAACCATTCTGCAAGGCTTGAAATAAGGAGAGCAACATGTCAGTCAGTTCTAACGCGTACGGCGCCGGCATTATGGCCAAAACCGGCAAAGCTTTTGCCGACGAGTATTTCGCCGAAGAAAACCAAGTGGTGCATGAAAGCAACGAAGTGGTTCTGGTGCTGAAAAAATCCGACGAGATTAACATCGTCGTCGACGAAATCTTGCTGGGCGATCGCAAGGCCGACAATCCGACTTTAGTGGTCGAAGACCGCGCCGGCTACTGGTGGTTGAAAGCCACCGGCAAAATCGAAGTCGATTGCGAGGAAGTCTCGGAGTTGTTGGGTCGTCACTTCAGCGTCTATGACTTCCTGGTGGACGTTTCGTCCACGATCGGCCGTGCCTTTACCCTGGGCGAGAAATTCACCATCACTTCGGAGTTGATGGGCCTGGATCGTCAATTGGAAGACCTGAAATCATAGGAGTTTTTACCCATGGCAAATTACAACATTCATGACAACCCGGTTCGCGATGAATGGATCAAAAAAATCGGTTCGCTCAATACGCTGGCCAAAGGCGTGGAAATGCTTAACGAGTTTCGTCTCAAGTACACCACGCCGCTTCGTGCAAGCTATGATCTTGAACTCGATTGGGGTTGGATCGAGTGCAAGCTCGAGGAAAAAGTAGCCTTGTTGAAACACAAGGAGCTTAACGATCAGCAAATCCAAAACCAATGCGCCAACGGCGCCGATGCCCAGAAGGAAGCGGATGCGGTGCTTGCCAAAATGGCGGCCTGCACCGATAAATTCGCGGCGGAAAAAATCCATATTGGTTTCCGCCAAGCCTTCAAGCCGCCGATGATGCCGGTCAACGTATTCATGGATACCGACCGCATTCTCGGCACCAAGCTGATGGAGTTGCGTAACACCGACTATTACGAAATGTCTCTCGAAGATCTACGCAAAGTGCGTGGCGTCAGAGTCGTGACATTGCAATAGTCGGGCATCGAATTGTCGGCGAACGGGCCTTTATTCGTATGCGGGAGGCCCGTTCTCCGGCATGTTAGGGTTCCGCCATGGATGGCGGGCTCTTCTTTCCCCCGGTTTTTTCGGTTGGGGCGCCGGATCGCGTCTCGGCTTATTCTCAATCTAACTCGATAGACAGTACGATGGATTTACTAGCCAATATCAAATCGGCGACGCCACCGCCGTTTCCGGACGCCTCCGCGCCGGTGACCAAGTTATACGATGTTGCCCCCTATACCGCATTCGGCGAAGACTTGGACTTCATGTGGCGCTGGACCATCTACCGCGACCGCAAGCTGGTGCAAGAAGGGTGCTCGTTGACGCTGGACGCCTCTCGCCGGGCAGTTGAGCACGTGATGGCGTTTTTCAATGTCTCTGCGGCGCGCGTCGGCCAGGGAGACGCTTAACATGATGCATAATGTCAAAATCATCACCGAGGACGGTGAATCGGTCGCCTTCGATTGCGGAGACGACGAAGATATCATCAGCGCCGGATTGCGCCAGGATATCTATCTGATGGCCTCATGTCGCGAGGGCGGTTGCGCGACCTGCAAGGGATTTTGTACCGAAGGCGATTACGAAATCGGTAAGGTCAGTGTCCAGGCCCTGCCGCCCGACGAGGCCGAAGAGGGTTTCGTATTGTTGTGCCGTTGTTTCCCGACGACTAATCTGGAAATCGAAGTGCCGTATACCTATGACCGGATTTCGTTTTCGCCGGAGGGTTTGGAATTCGACGCCGAAATTGTTGAATTGGCGCAGGTGTCCAGTAACGTTGTGAAATTGCGTTTGCAAAAGCTCGGTGACGATCAGCAAATTCGGCTGGATTCGGGACAGTACTACAACTTGGTCATTCCGGGTACGGAAATCAGTCGGTCTTATTCGCCGGCCAATACCGCCAACAATCGCGGCGAGTTGGAGTTTTTAATTCGTATCGTCGACAACGGTAAGTTTTCTTCCTATTTGCAACAGGATGCCTATGTCGGCCAGACCATTCACGTAGTTGGGCCCTTGGGCGTGTTCGGATTGAAGGAAAACGGTTTTACGCCACGTTATTTCGTGGCCGGTGGTACCGGACTGGCACCGATCCTATCAATGGTACGCCGCATGCACGAATGGGAAGAACCTCAGCCCTGCGTGATCTATTTCGGCGTCAACACCGAGCAGGAAGTGTTCTACGGAGATCAGCTCCAGCAACTGGAACAAGCCATGCCGACCTTGTCGGTGCGTATTTGCGTTTGGAAGGCCAGCGACGGCTGGCATGGCGAGAAAGGCAGCGTCGTGGATATTTTACGCCGTGACTTGCAGGGTACCGGCGTCAAACCGGATTTGTATTTGTGCGGTCCGCCGGGCATGGTCGATGCCACTTACGCGGTCTGCGCCGAAGTCGGCATCCCGCGCGACAAAATCTACTTGGAAAAATTTTTGCCTAGCGCCGCTTGAATCCGATGAAAAGCGAAGATCAAGCGTTTATCAACGAAATGGTCATGGAATTGGAAGACAGCATTCGGGCGCTTGCCGCCGAAGAAATCCGTTTGGTTGCCAAGCTCGGCGACGAGCGCGTTGCCGAGTTGCTGGAGTACTGGGAAAGGCGCATGCCGCCCGAGGACGAAGAGGCCTTTCGACTGGCGCTGGACCATAACGACAAAAAACTGACTTGGGTTTGGCTGAGGCTGAAGCGGGCCAGATTGTCGCGGGCGCGGGCGGGTCAGGCGTTGATGAAAAACCGAACTTGATTGCCGCACTAGTTCCCAACCTTCCCCAAAGGCAAAAGGATACCTTTCTGAAAAGCTGTTCCGGACGAATGGCTTTTAGGGGGCGGTTTGGGTTTTAAGAACTTGGGTTAGCGCCCTCGCCGGTTCTCCCTTCGGGAGCAAGCCGATTTTGGCGGGGAGCGTTGGTCCGTCACCAGCATACGAGACCTATGAGTAAACAAATTATTTACAACCCCGAGGCCCGCTTGCGGATCATGCAAGGCATGGACACCGTGGCTAGGGCCGCGGCGGCAACGCTAGGCAGTTCCGGGCCGGCGGTACTGATTCAGCACCGTACCGATGGCATGCCGCCCATCTTTACTCGCGACGGGGTGACCGTCGCCAACTCGATCATTCTCGAAGACCGGGTTGCCGATCTGGGTGGGCGAATGCTGCGCGACGTCGCGGGATCCGTGTCGCGGCAAGTCGGCGACGGCACCACCACGGCGATCGTATTGGCTCGAGCGATCGCCGCGGAATGTTTGAAAAGCGTCGCGGCCGGCTTCCATCCACTGCAATTGCAAAAAGGCCTGGATCTGGCGCTGACGCTGGTTGAAATTGAATTGCGGCGCCGGGCATTGACAGACGTCACGCCGGAATGGATCGCCCGAATAGCGGCAGTCGCCAGCAAGGATGAGCCCGGCGTCGGCACATTGCTCAACCGAGCTTTCGCCGAATTGGGTCAAGATGGCCCCTTAACTTTTCAACTGGGTAACGGCCGGGACGACGAACTGGATATTGTCGAGGGTATTCGCTACGACCAGGGCTATTTGTCGCCCTATTTCGTGACCGACCGCAATCGGGCCACGGCGGAACTTGAGCGTCCTTACATCCTGCTCTGCGACCGGGAAATCGTCGACTTGATGGATTTGGTGCCCATCTTGGAACAAGTCGCCGACCAGCATCGTTCGTTACTAGTGATCGCCGACGATGTCCGCGACAACGCGTTGACCGGCATGCTGCTGAACCACATTCGCGGCGTGTTCAAAACTGTCGCGGTCAAGCCGCCCGGTTTTGGCGACCGCCGGCTGGAAAGATTGAACGACTTAGCCTTGTTGACAGGCGCCACGCCGGTCCTACAAAGCCACGGTACTCGGTTGGAAGATCTGACGTTGGCGCAACTGGGCCAGGCGGAGCGCGCAATCGTCGGCGCGGAAACAACTACCATACTGGCCGGTGCCGGTGATTCCGAAGCCGTCGCGCGGGTTGTGTCCGGCTTGCGTCAAGCGCTCGCGGACGTGCGCGCCCGCAAACCGGGCGACGGCTCCCCGACCGGCAATCAGCACGAAGCGGACGAGTTGGAAGAACGCATCGCGATGCTGTCCGGTAAAACCGGGGTGTTCAGCGTCGGAGGTGTTACCGACATCGAAATCAAGGAACGCATGGTCCGCATCGAAAACGCCTACAAGTCGGTGCAAGCGGCGCTGGAGGAAGGCGTCATGCCCGGCGGTGGTGCCGGGCTTGTCGCCGTCGCGGCGGTCTTGGACGAGGTCATCGCCGAGAATGCCGAACAACATCGCGGCGTGGCGATTTTGAGTCAGGCCTTATTCGCGCCGTTGCGACAAATACTCAGCAACGCCGGTCTGAATGGGGAAATCGTCGCGGCGGACTTACGCCGATACGCCGGCGAGAGTTATGCCTACGATACGCAGCGGCAACGCTTGGGTCCCTTCTTGGACATCGGCATTATCGATCCGGTGAAGGTAGTCCGTTTGGGATTACGTAATGCAGTGAGCATCGTTGGCACGTTAATGGCCAGCGAATCAGTGGTGATGGATGTGCCCGATCCCGCCATTATGGCCGGCTATTCGCCGGAATGGGCCGCGGCGACTCGCGAGGACCCGCGCGCGTGATGCAACCTACCTCTTAAACCTCCTCTCTCGACTAGAGGATTCTCCGCTCCGGGAATCTTGCAACTCCGAGAACAGGCAATGTGACGTTATGTCGCATTGCCTCTTTTTTTTATTTTGTTATGGTGCGCGTTCTACTCAAAACGAACGAAAAACAGTCTAAGCCGCTGTTTTTTATTTAGTTTCGCGCCAAAACCAAAATCGGCGCCCGGACATCGAGACAAGAAATGGATATTGCGTTACGGTTACCCGAAACCGCCAAAATTGTTCAGGAAACCTTTCTGTACAAGCGTACGCTGGAATTCGAAGTCGACCGCCCGGTTCAAGCCTGGCGATGGATGAATCAAACCCGCTCCGTGCCCGATCAGAGCGACTGGGTTCGGCCGGAAGTGGCCGAAGCTTGGCGGCGTTGCTTGGAGGACTATCAATTGCCGCTAGGGAATTTCGCCAATTGGCAGCGTTCGGGCCAGGGCGCTGTCGGCGGCGATGCGCAGTCCCGCCAGATCGCCGAGTCGCTAGCCGACTTGGGTCACCAATTTCACGTGTTTTTGAAAGAAGCCGGCGTGATGCTGGTGCTGACCGCCGCCGACGGCGCGTTGTTACAAGCTCTAGGTGAAAATCCCTTCCCCAGCCCGTTCATGCGCAACCTGTACGAACAAAACAGCCGTTGGAGCGAAGCGGTGCTGGGCAACAACGGTATCGGTAGCGCGGCCTTGCTGAAACGGCCGGTCGCCTTTCAAGGCATGGAGCATTTCTTAAGTTTGTTACATCCTTTCAGCACGGTCGGTTACCCGTTGCTGGACGACAGCGGCGAATTGCTGGCGGTGATCGGCCTGGTTGCCGATCGCCAGGAGAGCATGAATTCCTTGTTCGCCTTTCTGCATCTGCTATGCGTGGTGTTGAATACCAATCTACCGTTAACGCGCAGTCCGGCGGCGCAGGCCAGGGTCTTGGAAAAAATCCCGTTCAAATTAGCGAAAAGGCCGCCGCAAACCGAGGAACCGGCCATGTCGGAGCAATTGGCGGCCTTGGTTGATAAGGCGGTCAAGTTGCAGCAATACAAGATTCCCATCCTGATCACCGGCGAATCCGGCGTCGGTAAGGATCACTTCGTCAATCTCCTCAAGCATGCCGGGCCACGCCGGGAGCAACCCTTGATCGCGATCAATTGCGCCTCGATACCGCACGATTTGATCGAAAGCGAGTTATTTGGCTATGAAGCCGGCAGCTTCACCGGCGCCCGCAGCGGCGGTAAACCGGGCAAATTTTTGTTGGCCGACGGCGGCATTTTGTTTTTGGACGAAATCGGCGATATGAGCCTGGATTTGCAATCCACGTTGCTCCGGGTATTGGAAACCTCCGAATTCACGCCGGTCGGCGGTGCCAAGCCGATTCGGGTCGATGTGCAGATCGTCGCGGCCACCAATGTGCCTTTGCTGGATGCGGTCGAGGCCGGTCGCTTTCGGCGCGACTTGTATTACCGTCTCAACGGCGCGCAAATCCACCTGCCGCCATTACGTGAGCGGCAGGACAAACAGGCCATCATCCATCACATTCTGCAGCGCGAACTCGCGAAAATGCCCAACGCACAAGCGATCGGTATATGTCCCAGCGTCATTGCCTTGATCGAGCAGCATCCGTGGCCAGGCAATATTCGGCAATTGATCAACGTAATACGCGCCACGCTGTATACCGCCGGCGGTAATTTCATCACGCGTGAGGATCTGCCGGTGGACTTTGTCGCGGAACTGGCGAAAACCGCGCGGGAGTCCGAACCGGAGTTGGAGGCCTCGCCCAGGGCGTCTCAGCCGGGACGGGCGATGACGCTGGAGGATTGGGAGCTTTACGGCATCAAAACCACGTTGCGGGCCTGCGCCGGCAACATTTCGCAGGCGGCCAAGGCGCTAGGTATCACCCGCACCACGCTGTACAAGAAAATCGACCGTTTCGGCCTAAGCCGGATGGCCAGCGAGTAGCGCGGCGGTCTTTACGCGCCCTGATTTCCGGGCGGTTCGGTAATCACCGGATTGCTTAGCGCACCAAGTCCCTCGATTTCGATGCGCACGGTCTGTCCAGGTTTCAAATAGCCGCGCGGCTTCATCTTTACGCCAACGCCGGCCGGGGTGCCGGTGGTAATGACGTCCCCCGGCTCCAGTGTCATCGCCTGGGTCAGATAGGCGACCATTTCGTAGCAATTGAAGATCATCTCACCGGTGTTGGCGTTCTGCCGCAATTCGCCGTCCACCCAGGTCTTCAACGTGAGATTGTGCGGATCGGCAATTTCGTCGGCGGTGACCAGCCACGGGCCGAGCGGACCGTGGCTGTCGAAGGATTTGCCCAGCGTCCAGGTCGGCGTACGTGCCTGCCAGTCCCGAACCGTGACATCGTTGCAGATGGTATATCCGGCGATGACGTCGCGGGCGTTCTCCACGCCGACATATTTGCAGCGTTTGCCGATTACGAAGGCCAATTCGCCTTCGTAATCGACCTTGTCCGATATTGGCGGGATATGGATCGCGGCGTCGGGGCCAATGACACAAGTGCTTTGTTTGGTGAAAAAAGTCGGGTATTCGGGCTTTTCCCAGCCGGTTTCGTTGATATGGTCGGCATAGTTCAGGCCGATGCCGAGCAATTTGCCGGGTCTGGGGATCGGCGCCAGCAAGGTCACGTCAGCCAATGCCCTTCTCGGCGCGCCGCCGTCGATCAGCGCTTGCAAGGCCCGTCTGGCTTCGACGCCCGCCGCCAAAAAACCGATCATATCGTTCGGCAAGCTGTCGTCGGCGGCGACGATCGCATCGCCGACCAGAGCGCCGATCTTGCAAGCGCCGTTATCCAGAAAAGTTACCAGTTTCATATAATCGCTCGATCCGAAAATCGGTCATTTTAGCCGATCGGCCGGGTTTTGGCGGCCGCGCTCGGCAGGCGTTCGCCCGCTAGTCGCGTTGTGGGGTACAATCGCACGTTGATTCGCAACGGTCGTTACGACCCATTCTGAGCAACACTGATGACTCCCGCCCAATTTGCCGAATACGCCCAGCAGGGCTACAACCGCATTCCGGTTTGCCGCGAAGTTTTAGCCGACCTGGATACGCCGCTCAGCGCTTATTTGAAGCTGGCCGACGGCGCTTATTCCTATTTGCTCGAATCGGTACACGGCGGGGAGCAGTGGGGACGCTATTCGATTATCGGCTTGCCGTGTAACACGCGCATCAAAATCCACGGTTTGAAGATCACGGTCGAACGCGACGGAGCGGCGGCCGAGACCTTCGAACACGCGCGGCCACTGGCATGGATTGAAGAGTTTCGCAGGCAATACCAGGTGCCGGACGTGCCCGGTCTGCCGCGCTTTAACGGCGGTTTGGTCGGCTATTTCGGCTACGAGACCATCGCTTACATCGAACCGCGCCTAACACCCGGCGACAAACCCGATCCCATCGGCGCGCCGGATATCTTGTTGATGGTCTCGCAGGACTTATTGGTGTTCGACAATCTGTCCGGCAAAATGCTGTTGCTGACTCACGCCGACCCGGCCCAGGACAATGCCTATCACAACGCCAAGGCCCGGCTGGATAGCTTGGTTGCGAAGCTGCGCGAGCCGCACGCCCACCCGCAATCGAGCGCGACGACCAAGCATGTGCGGGAAACCGACTTCGTGTCCGGCTTTACCCAGCAAGGTTTCGAAGCCGCGGTCATGAAAGCCAAGCAATACATTACCGACGGCGATTGCATGCAGGTGGTGTTGTCGCAACGGATGTCGATTCCGTTCGAGGCCTCGCCGCTGGATTTGTACCGGGCCTTGCGTTGTTTGAATCCATCGCCGTACATGTTTTTCATGAATCTCGGCGATTTGCACGTGGTCGGCTCGTCGCCGGAAATTTTGGTCCGCCTGGAAGACAACGAAGTGACGGTGCGGCCGATCGCCGGCACCCGCCGCCGAGGCGAAACCCACGAGCAAGATTTGGAACTGGAAAAAGAACTGCTCGCCGACCCCAAGGAAATCGCCGAACATTTGATGCTGATCGACTTGGGCCGTAACGATACCGGCCGGGTCGCCAAAATCGGTAGCGTCAAACTCACCGACAAGATGATCGTCGAGCGTTATTCGCACGTGATGCACATCGTTTCCAACGTCACCGGCGAATTGCAGGAAGGCAAAAACGCCTTCGACGTGCTGGCGGCCACCTTCCCGGCCGGCACCGTCAGCGGCGCGCCCAAGATTCGGGCCATGGAAATCATCGCCGAACTGGAGCCAGTTAAGCGCGGCATTTATTCCGGCGCGGTCGGTTACATCTCCTGGTCCGGCAATCTGGATACCGCCATCGCCATCCGCACGGCGGTGATTAAAGATCAAACCCTGCACATTCAAGCCGGCGCCGGCATCGTTTACGATTCCGTGCCGCGCAGCGAATGGGATGAAACAATGAACAAGGGCCGCGCGGTGTTCCGCGCCGTCAGCATGGCCGAAGCCGGCCTCGGAGGCAAAGCATGAGCGGCGTCAGATTGGTGATGGTCGACAACTACGATTCGTTCACCTACAACCTGGTGCAATATTTCGGCGAACTGGGTGCCGAGGTGGCGGTGGTGCGTAACGACGAAGTGACGGTGGAAGACATCGAAGGGCTGCGCCCGGACAAAATCGTGATTTCCCCCGGCCCCTGCACCCCCAAAGAGGCCGGCATCTCGGTCGAAACCATCCACCGCTACGCCGGCAAGTATCCGATTCTTGGCGTCTGCCTGGGCCATCAAAGCATAGGCTACGCCTTCGGCGGCAACATCATCCATGCTAAGCAAATCATGCATGGCAAGGTGTCGCCGGTGTATCACAAAGATTTGGGTGTGTTCAAAGGCTTGAGCAATCCGTTTACCGCCACCCGCTATCACTCGCTGGTCATCGAACAGGCGACCATTCCCGATTGCCTGGAAGTCACCGCCTGGACCCAGGACGAAGCCGGTAACATCGACGAAATCATGGGTGTGCGCCACAAAACCCTGGACATCGAAGGCGTGCAGTTTCACCCCGAGTCGATTTTGACCGAGCACGGGCACGACATGTTGCGGAATTTTTTGGAGCGCTGAGTCGGTTTGACCGGAGTTCGTAGCGAGACGCTTCCATCGCCATCGCGTTCAAGACGGCCGAACAGTGCCGAACGGGCTCCCAGCGCTTACTCCTCCGGTTTTGCCTTCTCGTCGCGGTTGATGATCTTCTTATCGATGGTGTCGTGCAGCAGGCGGATCAGTGCGGCCGAGCCGTCTTCGTTGGCGGCGAAGTCGTCCGGTTTGCCCAGAGCGGCATTGACTTTGACGCCGGAAATCGCGTCGGTCAATGAAATGGTGTATTCCGCTTCCGGGAAGTCGTTATCCAAAAATAGCCGGTTCAACAGGCTTTTGGTTTTGCCGCCGGTATCCGGGTCGTAGCGGACTTGGATTTTGTTGTCGTTGCGGTTTTTGTCGACGATGTCGATATCGCTCAGCGTCAGCGCGGTTTCCACCATTTCCCAGGCCCGATCCAGCCGGGTCATCAACGTTAGCTGCGGTTTTTGACCGTCGTCCTTGAAGTCAACCAAGCCCGCCAGCATGGATTTTCCCCCGCTTTTCGAGCCGGTCAGATCGTCGGCGGCGATGGCTGGTTGCGGATGGGGATTCTCGATCGGCAGTACCGGCGGCAATTCCAGGTGCTTGATGTCGCGATATTTTTCCGGGGCGTCGGCGCAACCGGCCAATAGCAGACAAGGCAGGGTGTAACGCAACGTTTTCAACATGGGGCTTACTCGCAAAAAAAGCGGCGATGTTCCAGGACCGGAAACGACGCTCGGGTTTTTTCCAGACGGCCACGGTCCACGTCGCCGCTGACGAAGCCGGGGCCGGTTTTATAGCAATCCAGCACGACGCCCCAGGGATCGACGAACATGCTGTGGCCGTAGGTTTGTCGGCCGTTCATATGAAAGCCGCCCTGGTTGGGGGCTAAGACGTAGCATAGGTTTTCGATCGCGCGCGCCCGCAGCAGAACCTCCCAATGCGCCGCGCCGGTTTTGGCGGTGAAAGCGGCCGGCAACACCAGAATGTCCATGCCCTTGCGCGCCATCGGCCGAAAAAACTCCGGGAAGCGTAGGTCGTAGCAGACCGCGATGCCGATCTTGCCGAACGGTGAATCGATCAGGCAAGGGGTTTCGCCGGCCTCGATGGAATCCGATTCGCGGTAGACCTCGGCCGAATCCGGCACGTTGACGTCGAACAAGTGTACTTTGTCGTAGCGGGCTACTCGCTCGCCCTTCTCGTCGAACACCAGGCAGGTGGCGCGCACCTTGTTGGCGGCTTCGCCGAATACCGGTATCGTGCCGCCGATCAGCCAGATCCCGTATTTCTTGGCGGTGGCGGCGAGGAAGTCCTGAATGGGGCCGCTGCCGTCTTGTTCGCCGACCTTGATCTTGTCGGTCTCGTGCATGCCCATGATCGCGAAATTTTCCGGCAGCGCGACCAGTTTAGCGCCGGCCTTGGCGGCCTCGGCGATCAGTTTGTCGGCTTCGAGCAGATTGGCGCTGACTTGCGGCCCGGAGGCCATTTGAATGGCGGCACAGATAGTCATGTTGTCCTTGTTGTTCTAATTGTTTGGCGAGGAGATTGGCGGTATCGCGTTATTTTGTCAGATCGTTCAGCCACTCGAAGCCGGTCAGACTGCGCCAGGCCTTTTTCACCAGACCGTCTTGATCGTGCAGCGGCGTGACTTCAACATTGCCCCAAGGGCCGGCGAGTTTGTATTGGGAGCCGAAGAAATAACCTTCTTTATAATCGTCGGTAACCACTTGCGTAATCATCGCGGCAATCCCGCCCACGATTGTACCAGCTATGGGCAAGGCGTCGGAACTCTTGGGTATTACCGCGACGCGATGGTCCACGGTCTTTTTGGCGAGATCGGCGGTGCCGGCCAAACTAAGCTTGGCGGCCACGCCGTCGATGACCAGATCGTCGGTGTAGGCTTGGGCGTTGCTGAAACGGAAATGGCCGGTAATCCGGTCGAAGGCAAAGCCCTGGCGGTAAACGTCGCTGAAATCCAGGCTCAAGCGTTTGGCCCATTGTTCCATCGCAATCAGGCCCAGCAGTCGGCCGAAGCCAGGCTCGATGCTGGAAATCCGGCCGTCGCTGAGGTCGATTTGGACGGTGCCGTCGAAGCCGGCCAGCGAAAACTGATGCGGCGCGCCGCTCCAGCCGCCGTTGATGCTGATGTCGGCATGGGTTTCCTTGATTTCATCGGTGTAACCCAGTTCGGTCAGAAATTGGCCGAAACCGTCGGTGGTCAAGCGGCCGCTCAATTGGGTGACGCTGGCGCCGGCCAATTTGGTCCAGTCCGCGCGGAATTCCATGGTCCGGCCGCCCTTGTTGAGTTGGATCTGCTTGAAGTGCATGCCTTGCGGACGGCGTTCGCTACGCAATTTCAATTTGCCCAGATCGACGCCGCGCCAGAGCAATTGCTGGCTGTCGATTTCGATCAGCGGCAATTCGGTGACGACGTCTTCGGCGGCGTCGAAATCCAGTTGATCGGCCGCCGACAGATTCAAATAATCCATGTTCAACACAAAACGTTCGCCGCCGCCGCGCAGGTCGGGAATATTCAGCTGACCGCGGGCGAATTTGCTGTCGATACTGCCTTGCCAGCCTTGATCGCGACGGGTCAAACTGCAATGAAAGGGGCCGATGTCGCGGCCCTGCCAGATCAATTGTTCGGTGGTCAGACCAACCTCCCGCAACGGCGGCAGGCGCTGCTGTTGCTCGCTGTCGCCGAAGGCGGCCAGGGCTTCGGACAATTTAAAGGTCGGTCGGTCGATGTCCAGCTTCAGACCGGCGGCCGGATAGGGCTCGGCTTGGCTGCCGCCATAGACGACATGGCCGGAATATAGCCGATTCTGCTTGGTGTCTATCGTTAGCGCCAAGCTCAGATCCTGACCGTAGCGGATGTCCAGCGGCAGGCGGTCGCCGCTGTCCAAACGAAAATTCAGCGCGATCGGCAGACTCTGTTCGGCCGATTTGGCCAGCCAGTCGGGACCGTTGACGGCGACGCCTTGTAAGTCGCTGGTGATCGTCAAGACCGACGGGCGTTCGGCGGCGTAGGGTATCAGCAAATCGGCCCTGTAACGGAATGTCCCGGCGGCGCTTTGGTTTTTCAGGAAGGCGAATTGCTTTTGCAATTCGGCGGTACCAGTGGTCCCGTCTAAGACCAGTCGGGTACTGCTTTGGTCGTGACTCAAAGTACCGCGAATCGGGTGGCCTAGCGCGCGGGCGTCCAGGCGTTCGCCGCTAGCGCCGTCTTCGCTGAAATGCAGAACGCCGTTGATGTCGGAGATCGCCAGCGCCACCGAATTCAACGTTAATTTCGCCTCGGTCAAATGGGCGGCGACCTCGGAGACGGTCGGTTGGTTCTCGTAATACGGGATCTTCAGATCCAGGTCGACGCGGACCTCGCCTTCGGCGCTAAAGGCCTTGACCAGCGGATCGACCTTGCCGTGCAACGGCGTCTTTTGCAGATAACTCAGGCCGGCCGCCAGCTTGCCGCCGACCCGGCCCCACACGTAAACCGCCTCGCTATTGGCCAAATCGGGTATCGCCACGACCGCTTGGCTTATGTCGACCTGTTCGCTGTGCCCGCCGTCGATGGCCACCTGCAAGTCGGCGCCGAGAAACTGCACGTCGGCGTGTACGTCTTGCAGATGCGGCCAATCCTCGTTGATCTGAATTTCGCCGCCGTCGATCGCGAAGACTGTTTCGAAACGGCCGTTACCTTGTTCGAACGGAAAATCCGCCAGACGGCCGGACAAGACCATTTCGCCGCGTTCGATCCGGCCGGCGACGAAGGCGTCGTCCAGCCAGGCCACCGCGTCCTGGCTCATGACTTTGGCCGGGAGATACAGCGGTACTTTGCCGATGTCGTTAAAGTCGCTGAAGCGGGTACGCATCGCCAGCATCGGGCTATCGCCGTTTTTAGGCACGAGTAGGTCGAATGCGCTGGCGGTGCGCATATCGGCGTCGATCATCAGATCGGCGCCGTGGATTTGCCAGGCGTCGGCGGTTTGTCGCCAGCTCAGACTGCCGTCGAGGTTATGCAAGGTCAACGGATTGCGGAACAGCGCCGGTGCGTTCAACAAGACTTCGCGGCCGTTCAGTCGCAGGTGGCCGCCGGCATCGGCGATCGAGAACGTGCCGTTCACGGATTGGAGTTGCGGAAATACGTCGGCGGCTTCACTGCCCAGCTCGGTAAAGTCGCCGTGCAAGGCATAGCGGTCGAAGTTGGCGTCGGCGTAAAAGCCGACTTGCCGCAGAATCCCGTGCGGATTGATCTTCAGCCATTGGGCCTGCCTATCGTCGGCCGGGGTCCAGGCGGCGGCCAAGTGCATCAGCGCTTGCAAGTCGATCCTTTCTATTAAACCGGACAACGCGCCGTCGGCATTGCGGCCGACGCAGAATTCGGCATTCGGCCAACGTTGGTGCTTGGCGACGAGATTGACGTCGTAGCCGCACCAGCGTTGGCTGCCGGCCTCATCGCGCCAAACGAAGTTACCTTCCAGCGTGTCGAGTTGCAACGCCGCGCCTTGCGGACGGCTGAGCTGGATTTGTTGCGCCTGCGCATAGCCGGCGATCCGGTAAGGTAGCGCGTGGCGCCATTCGCTCCAGATTCGGAAATCGCCGGAACCGGAGTTCAGCCTCGGGCCTTCGGGAAATGCGTCGTTCAGCCAAGCCGGGCCTTGCAGATTGTCGGCTTCGAGGTAAAGGCTGCCGTCTATTGTGTCCGGCTGGAACGGATTGCCTGTCAGCCGCGCGGAAACCCGCAGTCGGTCGCCGTGGCTTTCCGGCAGTTTCGCCAGCAGATGGACTTCGTGATTGGCGCCGTCGGCGGTGTTTTTAATCAGCAAATCGAAGTCGTCGACGGCGACTTTCGGGCTGCCGCGTTTCAGGTCTTGCCAAGTCAGCTGGCTTTGCAGGATCTCGTACTTTCCGCCTTGCAACAGCCACAGCGGTTGTTCGTCGCTGCTCGGCAAGCCCTTGACAGCCAGGCTGCCGTCGCTGTTGCGAATAATGTCCAGCTTGGCGCCGACCAAGCTGACCCAGCCCGAGGCCATCGGGTCCTGGCTGAACAGCCAGGCCAGCAGATCGATGCCGATCCGGATTTCCCTGAGGCGGATGGCCGGCCGGGCCGCCGAGTCGGCCGAGTCGACGGCAATGTCGATCAGTTTCAACTCCGGGCTGAAACCGCGCATGTTCGCATCCAGCCGGCCGATATGCACGGCGATGCCGGCCGCCTCCCGGATGCGCCGTTCCAGCTCCGGTTTATAGTCGGCGATGTCGGTCAGCCAAATCCGGAAGGCGCTGAGCAACAGCGCCGCCGTTATCAGCGACCAGAATAGCAGATGCCGACTCGCGCGGCTGACGTGTCGAATCACCAAGGCGACGGCCTATAACAGCACCACGTCGTAGTGTTCCTGATTGTATTCGGCTTCGGCGCGAATCTTGATCGCCACCTTCAGAAACATTTCCAGTTCGGCCAGCATGTCCGCCTCTTCGTCGAGCAACATTTCGACGACCTGCTCGGAGGCCAACACCAGAATTTGCTGAACCGAATATTGGCGCACCACTCGGATAATCTCGCGAAAGATTTCCAGACAAATCGATTCGGCGGTTTTCAGCACACCGCGTCCGCCGCAAGTGGAGCAAGGCTCGCAGAGTATGTGTTCCAGGCTTTCGCGGGTGCGCTTGCGGGTCATTTCCACCAGACCCAGTGCCGAGACCTCGGTGATTTTGGTCTTGGCGTGGTCTTTGTCGAGGTTGCGCTGTAGGGCCTGGAGCACTTGTTTTTTGTGCTCGTCGCTCTGCATGTCGATGAAATCGATGATGATGATGCCGCCCAGATTGCGCAAGCGCAGTTGTCGGGAAATGGTCTGCGCCGCCTCCAGATTGGTCTTGAAGATGGTTTCTTCCAGATTGCGTCCGCCGACGTAGCCGCCGGTATTCACGTCTACCGTCGTCATCGATTCGGTTTGGTCGAATACCAGATGTCCGCCGGATTTGAGTTTGACCTTGCGATCCAATGCTTTGCTGATCTCGTCCTCGACATTGTAAATGTCGAACACCGGCCGCTCGCCGGAATAGTGCTCGATGACCGTGACCACTTCCGGCACGAAGGTTTCGGCGAATTCGACCATGCGCAGATAGGTTTCCTTGGAATCGACGCGGATTTTCTCGATGCCTTCCTTGTACAAATCGCGCAGGGTGCGAACGCTGAGTGGCAAGTCCTCGTGGATCAGGGTCTTGACCTTAGCTTTTTGACTTTTTTCCAGGATGGATTCCCAGAGCTTGTGCAAAAAAGTCATGTCCGAATACAGAATGGCTTCCTCGACGCATTCTGCGGCGGTGCGGGCGATAAAGCCGCCCGGCACGCTGTGTTTTTGCTGATAGGACTCGATACAGGCGCGCAGACGGCCACGTTCGGCTTCGCATTCGATGCGTTGCGACACGCCGGAGTTGCCCGCGTAGGGCATATAAACCTGGTAGCGCGACGGTATCGAAATATCGGTGGTCAGCCGGGCGCCCTTGTTGCCGATCGGGTCCTTGGTGACCTGGACCACCAGTTTCTGACCTTCCTTCAGATAGTGTTCGATGTTTTCCGAGGCCTTCTCGGCCAATTCCTGGCTGCTGAAATCCGACAAATGCAAAAATGCCGCCCGTTCCAGGCCGATGTCGACGAAGGCGGCCTGCATGCCCGGTAGTACCCGACAAACTTCGCCCTTGTAGATATTGCCGACCAGGCCTTTCTGGCGCAGCCGCTCGATGATCAATTCCTGCAAGACGCCGTTTTCGATGACCGCGACTCGGGTTTCCGGCGGCGTCACATTAATTAAAATTTCTTCGCTCATGGGAGGATGGTAATGCCTTGTTGGGCCAGTAATTGGGCGGTTTCGAATAGCGGCAAACCCATCACGCCGGAGAAACTGCCGGCCATCGATTCGATAAACGTGCTGGCCAAGCCCTGTATGGCATAGGCGCCGGCTTTATCGCATGGTTCCCCGGTTTGCCAATAGGCGACGATTTCCTGGTGGCTGAGCGGTCGAAAACGCACCTCGCTGACGCTGATGGCTTGCCAATGCCGGTCGCCGCGTAGCGACACCGCGCTGAAAACCTGATGGGTACGGCCGGACAGCCGGCTCAGCATCTCGATTGCGTGTTGCAAGTCTGCGGGCTTGCCGAGGATGCGGCCGTCCAGGATCACGCTGGTATCGGCCGCCAGAATCGGCAGGCCGGAACGGTCTACAAGTCGGCAGGCTTCGGATTTTTCGGCGGCGACCCTGGCGACATAAGCATCCGGTGCTTCGTGGGGCAGCGGTGCTTCGTCGATGTCGACCGAGACGACGCGGTGGCGCACGCCGATCTGCTTCAGCAATTCGCTACGGCGCGGCGAGGCGGAGGCGAGAATGATTTGTGGGCTCATGGTCAGCGGTGGTAAGGATGGTGGTTGAGCAGACTCCAGGCCCGGTAGATTTGTTCGGCCACGACGATGCGAACCAGCGGGTGGGGAAAGGTCAACGGCGACAGGCTCCAGGATTCCTTGGCGACGCTTTTGACTCGCTCCGACAGGCCCTCCGGGCCGCCTACCATCAACGCTACCGGTTGGCCGTTGCCCAGCCAGCGTTGCAGGGCTTGCGCCAAATCCGAGGTGGCCCAGGGTTTGCCGGGGATATCCAGGGTCACGACGTGAGCTCTGGGCGGCAACGCCGCCAGCATCCGCTCGCCTTCGTCGCGGGCGATACGAGCAATGTCGCCGCTTTTGCGCTTATCCGGCGCGATTTCCCGCAAGACCAGTTCGCATTCGCGCGGCAGGCGTTTGGCGTATTCATTATAACCTTGCTGTACCCAGTCCGGCATCTTGTTGCCGACTGCTATCAGGTGAATTTGCATCGTGGTTTGAGGCGGACACCGAGGACGCGGTGGCGGCCTGCGCGGGGTTAAAAAGTAGCGTCACCCGTGGGCGACGCCAGCCGGCTAGAGTACACGAAGCCGCCGGATTTTTAAACCGAGCGGCCGATTCCGACGCCGAGCCGGCCCGGAAAACGGCCCAAGCCGCGAATTCAGGCTGGTCAAGCCGGGCCGGCTGCCTTTAGAATGGCCGGAATTGGACTTCAACCACCACCTCGAAATGGCGATTTTAAGCGCGTTGCTGTGGACCCCGGCGCTAGGGGCGCTGATGTTGGTACCGGTTTCCGGCGACCGTGTCAGGCTGATCCGCATCCTCGGCAACCTCGTGAGTCTTTGCGCGCTGGCCTTGGCCGGCAAGCTGTTGTTGGATTTCGACGCCGGCGACAGCGCGATGCAATTCGGCGAATTCTATCCGCTCAATCCCAAGCTCGGCAGCGCCTACGCGCTCGGCATCGACGGTTTGTCGCTGCCGATGCTGGTCTTGGCCACCTTGCTGACCGCGATTGCGTTGCTGGCTTCGGTGTCGGTCAGCGACGGCGTCAAGGGTTATCACATCTGCGTGTTGCTGCTGGAATTCGGCATGTTGGGCGTGTTCATGGCGCAGGATTGGGCGCTGTTTTACATTTTCTGGGAAGTCACGCTGATTCCGCTCTACTTCCTGATCGATCGTTGGGGCGGCAAGCGCCGCCACGCGGCCAGTCTCAACTTCGTGTTGTACACGATGGGCGGGTCGGTATTCATGTTGCTTAGTCTGCTGGCGATCAGCGAGTACGACCTGGAAAAGCAGGGTTCGCTGATGGCGGCAATGGGTCAGGCGGCGCAAACCATGCCGGTGGTCGAGCAAGTTCTGGTTTTGCTGGGTTTCTTGATCGGCTTCGGCGTCAAAATGCCGATTTTCCCTCTGCATGGCTGGTTGCCGCTGGCGCACGTCGAAGCCCCCAGTCCGATCAGCATTTTGCTGTCCGGCATCCTGCTGAAGATGGGCGCCTACGGTCTGATCCGGTCGTGCGTGATGCTGCCGGTCGCCGCCCAATTGCTGCAGCCGGCGTTGCTGTTCCTGGCCTTGTTCGGCATGCTGTACGGCGGCTTGCTGGCTTGGCGGCAGACCGACATCAAGGCGATGGTGGCCTATTCGTCCTTGAGTCATATGGGCGTGGTGCTGCTGGGCATCGCGGCGTTGAATCATACCGGTTTCACCGGCGCGATTTTGCAGATGACCGCGCACGGCCTGATCGCCGGCGCCTTGTTCCTGCTGGTCGGACTGCTCTACGAACGCACCCATACCCGTCACCTGCCCGACTACAGCTCGCTGGTCCAGGTCATGCCGCGTTTCGCGGTGTTTACGACGCTGACCTTGCTGGCGGCGATGGGCTTGCCGGGCTCGGTCGGATTCGTCGCCGAGTTGCACACGCTGATCGGCGGTTTCCGGCAATGGGGCGGCTTGATGGTGTTTTTCAGCCTGAGCATCCTGATCAGCGCCGCTTACGCGATGCGCACCGTCGGCCTGTTGTTTACCGGACCGGTCAAGCCGCAAATGCGCGAGATCGCCGATTTGCGGCCGGTCGAAATGCTGGCGTCCGGGGTGTTGGTCGGCGGCATCGTCGCGTTGGGTTTGCTGCCGGCGCCGCTGATAGAGTTGTCCAGCGTCACGGTGGATAGAATGTTGGCGGTGATAGGAGAGCGCCTGCCGTGAATTGGATAGTCTCTCCGGCCGGCCGCGTGGATCGCCGCCCTGCCGTTTTCCGGATTTAAGCCATGTCAGCCTCCACCGCCGCCGGCCGGGAGCCGCGCCAAATCGTTCTGGACGCCATCGCCCATCTCGACCATGTGTTGCCGGGTCAGGCGCCGATCCACGATTTCGTCCACCACAATACTCTGCACGGCTTTCAACATCTGCCGTTCGAACAGGCCTTGGCCGAATTCACCGCACTGACCGGTATCGATTGTTATCTTCCGATCGAGCGCTTTCGCGAGTTTTACCGGCAAGGGCGGATTTCCGACGCCGAATTGGACGCCGAACTCGCCCGCCATTTCGGCGACGACATCGAGTCGGTGATCGCTCGCAGCGGCGGCCGGCCGGTCACGCTCCGCGCGTTGTACCGCTTGGCGCTACTGGAAGACATCACTCCGATATCCTCGGCGCAATGGTCCTGGCAGGTTGGCGAACTAGGCGTATTGGCCGAGCCGGAAGCCGCTGCCGCTTGGCGGGCGCTGCTGGCGGTTCTGGAATTGCGCGAACCGCAACTGCATGCCGAGGATTTGCTGGATTTGAGCGCCGAGCAGGCCGAAGATTGGCTGAGCGGCGAAGGCGATTTGCGGCAACGGGCGGCTGGCGTCGTTGACGAGTGCTTTGCCCGGATCGGTCACGGCTTGAGCTTACGCGGTTTGCTGGCGGCGCTGACCGGTGTCGATGTGCTGGATCAGGTGCGCCCGATATTAATCGGACTGTGCGCCTCTTGGCTGGACGAAGGTTTGGCGGCCTGGCAGTTGCCCGACCGCGAGGGATTGGGTTTATATCGGGCCTGGCGGCGCAATTTGGATTTCGATCCTAGCGGTTTTTTTCACGATCTCGACGATTGGGACGATATAGTCGCGGCCCTGCCGGACGATGCCGCCGATGCGGTCGTTCAGCAACTGCAAGCCCTGGCGATACCGGAAGATCGCTGGTCCGGGTATCTGCAACGTTTGTCTCTGGAACTGCCGGGTTGGTCCGGCTTGATCAACTGGCGGCAGACCCATCCCGGCTACCGGAACGGCGCGGCTCGCCCAGAATTGGCTGACTACCTGGCCCTGCGCTTGATTTTGGATCGGGCCTTTCTGCAAACCCATTGTCGGACTCTGTGGCACTGCGATGCCCGCTACGACAAATTGGCGGGTTATTTCGGCAAGCACGTTTACGAATTTTTCGTGCGCGATGCCTTATTCGGCGGCGACTTGCCGGAATATCTGGTGCAAGCCTGTCAGGCGCAGATTGCCGACGGCGGCCGCGATAAGTCGGCTTGGCAAGGGCTGGCGGAGCGGATTCGGACTTGGCAACGCAGCCCGCTGGCGGCGGTGGGCGGCGGTTTGGCGGTTTACGATCACGGTTGGCGCTTGTGGCGGATTTGCCGCGCCTTGGGGCTGAATGCCGCCGAGATCGGTCAGTTAAGCAAGGCCCAGTTGCTGCATTGGCTCAGCGCCAGCGACGGGTTCGACGACAGCGCCCGGCGCCGGGTCTGGTTGGGGGCCTACGAACGCCATTACCGCGATCAGGTGTTGCAAGCACTGCACGCCAATCGGCGACGCGGGCGCTGGGCGCGGCGCGAGCACCGTCCCGCCGCGCAAATCGTGTTTTGCATGGACGATAGAGAGGAAGGCTTCCGCCGCCATCTGGAGGAACTGAATCCGGACGTCGAGACCTTGGGCGCGGCCGGATTTTTCGGGGTGCCGATGAATTACCGGGGCTTGGACGATGCGGCCAAGACGCCGTTGTGTCCGGTGGTGGTCGTGCCAGCCCACGATGTCGAGGAACAAGCCGCGCCGGGCACCGCGCCGCTTAGGGCCAGCCGGCATAGGGCCGGCGGCGGAGTCGTGCGCGGTCTTGCGGATTTTATACACCACCGCTTGCGCCGCGATCCCTGGCTGGCTTATCCGGCAATTAACGCGATGGCGCCGTTGACGCTGGCCGGCTTGGTCGGCAAGACCCTGTTTCCTAGGACTCAACAAAATCTGTTGGCCGTCGCCGCCAAAATCGTCGCGCCGGATCTGAAGACTCGACTGAATTTTTCCGCGACCGAGCCGACCCCGGCCACGCCGGAGCAACCGAGACTGGGGTTTACCGACCTTGAGCAAGCCGAGCGGGTCGCCGGTTTTTTGCGCAATACCGGCCTGACCTACGGCTTTGCCGAATGGGTGGTGTTGATGGGCCACGGCTCGATGAGCCGCAACAATCCGCATCTGGCCGCTTACGACTGCGGTGCGTGCAGCGGCCGGCACGGCGGGCCGAACGCCCGCTTGTTCGCGGCGATGGCTAATCGTGCCGAGGTGCGGCTGCTGTTGGCGGAACGCGGCATCGTCATTCCGCCCGATACCTATTTCATCGGCGCCGAGCACAATACCTGCGACGAAGACATCGCTTGGTACGATCTGGACGGTTTGCCGGCCGAGCGCCGATCGGATTGGCTAAATCTGAACGAGCAATTGCGCCATGCCCAACGCATGTCGGCCCACGAACGCTGCCGAAGGCTGGCGTCGGCGCCGCGCCAACCCAGACCGGCCCAAGCGTTGCGGCATTTTTTGAACCGCGCCGCCGATTTTTCGCAAGCCCGGCCGGAATTGGGCCACGCCACCAACGCGGCCGCCTACGTCGGTCGGCGCGCGGCTAGTCAGGGCGCGTTTTTCGATCGGCGCTTGTTCTTGATTTCCTACGATCCGACCCAGGACCCGAGCGGTCAAATTCTGGAAGGCATCTTGCTGGCGGTCGGCCCGGTCGGCGCCGGCATTAATTTGGAATACTACTTTTCCACGGTCAATAACGAGCGGCTGGGTTGCGGTTCCAAGGTGCCGCATAATCTGACCGGCTTTTTCGCGGTCATGGAGGGCGCCGGCAGCGATTTGCGCACCGGTTTGCCCAAGCAGATGATCGAAATTCACGAGGCGATGCGCTTGCAAATCATCGTCGAGGCCAAGATCGGCGTACTGACCGAGATCTACCAACGGCAGGACGGTCTGCGGGAATTGATCGGTGGTGGCTGGGTGCATCTGAGCGCCCAGGACCCCGATAGCGGGGAGATTTTCGTGTTCGAGCGCGGCGACGGCTTCGTGCCGTGGCAGCCGTTGCCGGACGAATTGCCGATCCGGGAAAATTCGCCGGATTGCTACCGCGACGCCAGCGAGCCGGTGGCGCCGATGCTGATCCGGCAAGCGGGAGTCGAGCGATGAGCGCGTATTGGTTGGCCTTGGTACCGTTGTTGCCGCTGTTGTCGGCGCTGGCGATCGGCGCTTTACAGTTCGGCGGCGCACTGAGCGGCGATGCCGGCGAAAAAGTCACGGCTCGATTGGCTTTGCTGGGGATAGGCGCGGCGACGCTGCTGGTGTTGGCGCTGGCCTGGAATGCTTGGCCGGCCGGGCTGGACGCACAGGCCTACGGCGACTGGCTGCGGCTGGGCAAGATCAGTATCGGTCTGGAACTGGCCGGCGACCGGTTCCGCCTGGCCGTGGCCGGGGTGTTCGGTATTTTGCTGTGGGTGGCGCTGCGTTTCTCGGTCAATTACATGCATCGCGAGGCCGGCTTTCACCGCTTCTTTTTCCTACTGAGTTTGTTCGCGGCTGCGATGTTGTTGCTGGTGTTGGCCGGCAATGCCTTGCTGACTTTCGTCGGTTGGGAACTGGCCGGCTTGTGTTCGTACTTGCTGATCGGCTATGCCTACGACAGGCCGATCGCGACCTCTAATGCGTTGCGGGTATTCGTTACCAATCGGATCGGCGATGCCGGTTTTGTGCTGGCCATCGGTTTGAGTCTGGTTTGGCTGGAAAGCTGCGACTGGCGGACGATCAACGACGGCGCGGCGGATTTGGAAAAAGGCGATGCGTTACTGTTGGCGACTTGTTTCGCGCTGGCGGCCAGCGTCAAGTCGGCGCAATTTCCGTTTACGTTCTGGCTGGGGCGGGCGATGGAAGGGCCAACACCGTCCAGCGCGATTTTTTACGGCGGGGTGATGACTCACGCTGGGGTGTTTTTGCTGATTCAATTGCAGCCTTTGTTCGAGCAGGCCTCGCAAGCGATGGCCCTGTTGACCGAGCTCGGCGCGTTGACCGCGCTCTACGGCTATTGGGTCGGCTTGAGTCAGACCGACATCAAGAGTTCGCAGATTTTCGCGGCGGCGGTGCAGCTGGGTTTGATGTTCGTCGAATGTGGGTTGGGCTGGTGGACGCTGGCGTCCTGGCATTTGCTGGCCCATGCGGTGGTGCGCTGCTATTTGCTGTTGTCGGCGCCGTCGATTCTGCAAGCCACCGCCTGCCGGCCGACCGCGCCGGTGCCGGCCTGGCTGGCGCGGCGGCGTTGGGCGTTTTTGGTGTCGCTGCAGCGCGGTTGGTTGGAACCGGCGCTGGATCGGCTGTTCGTCAAGCCGGTGCGGCGCTTGTCCGAGGATTTAAGGTATCTGGACGAGCACGTCATCGATCCGGCCCTGGGCGCGCCGGCGCCGGCGATGCGGGCGATTTCGTCGCTGGCGCAATGGGAGGAGCGCAAGCTCGGCGCGAACTTGGACAGCGACCGCGATAGTTTCGCTTACGGCAGCGGTCTGGCCGGTAAACTGGCGCAATGGAGCGCGGCACTGTTGGGCTGGTTCGAATATCGCTTCATCTTGCGCGGCATCGGCGGGGACAGTATTCGGTTCGGCCGGCGTTTGGGGCGTGCCGCCAATCGCTTCGAGAAATTGCTGCTGAGTCCGCGCTATTTGGCGCTGTTCGTTCTGATTACGTTGATGGTGGCTCTGGGATACCGATGACAACCGATATCGTTTATTGGCAAGCCGCCGCCGCGTTGCCGGTCTTGAGCGTTCTGACCTTGTTGCCGCTGCTGACCGCGTTGGCGGTGATGGCGGCACGGCCGCCGCACGCGCTACGCCTGGCCTTCGCCGGCGCGTTGCTGAATGTGGCCTTGAGCGTTTACATGCTGTGGGTGTTCGACGCCGAAGCCCCCGGCATTCACTTGGCCGAGAGCTTCGAATGGCTGGGTTTGCATTACCGTACCGGCGTGGACGGCACCAACGTGCTGTTCATCCCGCTGGCGGCCATCCTGGGCTTGTTGGCCTTGGTCTACACCTTGATTACCCGCCACCGCGACGACCGTTTGTTCGTCGCCTGCCTGCTGGCCTATCAGGGCATTCTGATCGGCGCGTTCAGCGCGTTGAATACCTTGCAGTTTTGGTTTTGGTGCTTGCTGGAACTGGTGCCGGTGGTGCTGCTGACCGTGTTTGCCGGCACCGGTCGCCAACGCAACCGCGTCGTCAAGGCGGTGTTGCAATACTGGTTGTCCGGATTGGCGATGAGTCTTATTGGGTTCGTACTGCTCAGCGGCGGTCTAGCCCAGAATGGCATGCCGCTCAGTTTCGATTGGTTGGCGCTTAAGCATCACGATTTGGCGATTCCCAACGAGACCTTGATTTTCATCCTGCTGCTGTTCGGTTTCGCGGTGCGGATGCCGCTGTTTCCGTTTCACGCCTGGCTGCCGCCGCTGGCCGAGCACGGTACCGCCGCCAGCGCCGCGATCTTTCTGCACGGCATCAAGTTGGGCATTTACGCGCTGATTCGCTTCATCCTGCCGCTGGTACCCGGCGCCGCCGAGCAATGGGCGCATTTCGTACTGACCTTGGGCTTGATTGGGATTTTTTACGGCGCGTTGTTGGCGCTGATGCAGATCAACATGCGTCGGCTGGTGGCCTTCGCGGTGATCAGCCATACCGGCATGCTGGCGATCGGGGTGTTTTCGTTCAACGATTTCGCGTTGGAAGGCAGCATTCTGTTGTCGGTTGCCTACGGTTTGGCGACCGCCGGCATGCTGTTCAGTATCGGCCTGATTTACGAACGCACCCGGACCTCGTTTCTACCCCGCCTGGGCGGATTGTTCGAGACCAACACCACGCTGGCGCTGCTGTTCATGATCTCGGCGTTGAGTACGATGGTGATGCCCGGCACGCCCGGCTTCGACGCCGCGCATTTGTTGATCGAAGGTACGATAGAAGAGCATGGCTGGCTGATTGCGATCGCGATATTGCTCGGCAACGTGCTGGCCGCGGCATTTTTGCTGTGGGCGTTTCAACGCCTGTTCATCGCCCACCCGCGGCGTTGGGTGCAGCCCTACGGCAGTATTCATCATCCGGTGATCAAGGAACGCATTATTGCCGTCGTGATTTGCGGCTTGTTGATCGGCACCGGCTTTTACACGACGCCGTGGTTGAAATTCATCGATCAGGAAGCCAGCGAAATCGGCGAACACTACCCCGCGCACCATAGCCACCACAGAAATACGCCGCATCATGAGTAACGGATTTCCGCTGTTATCGCTTTGTCTGTTCTGGCCGCTGTTGGGAGCGCTGCCGTTGGCGGTGCCGATCGGGCGGATGTCGGCGCGGCGTTGGGCCTTGGCGGTGGCCGGGTTGGAGCTGCTGTTTTGTTTGTGGGCATTCGCGGTATTTCGGCCCGAGGACGGCGATTTCCAACTGGTCGAAGACCATCCCTGGATACCCGGCTTGAACGCTCGATTTTTGCTGGGCGTGGACGGCATTTCGATCGGTTTTCTGCCGATGACCGCGCTGGTGACCTTGGCGGCCCTGCTGACCGGCTGGAATGCGGTACAGCGCCTGAACCGGTTTTATCTGGCGCTGCTGCTGGCCTTGGAAAGCGTGACGATAGGCGTGTTTACCGCGCTGGATACCGTGTTGTTTTTTTTGTTTTGGGAACTGACCCTGCCGCCGTTGTTTTTTTTGATCGGCTTGTGGGGCGTGGGTCCGCATCGGCGTTACGCGGCGATGAAATACACCTTGTATATGTTGTTCGGCGGAGTGCCGCTGCTGTTTGCGTTCATATTGCTGGCGACCGCCGGCGAGCCAGGCGCGTCACTTGTGTTCGGCTTGCCGGAATTGCTCCGGTCGCCTCTACCGGCTTCGGCGCAGACGGTGGTGTTCGGCCTGCTGCTGCTGGGCTTCGCGGTCAAGGCGCCGCTGCTGCCGTTTCATACCTGGTTGCCGACCGTGGCGATGGAGGCGCCGCCGCAAATCGCCGCTTTGCTGCTCGGTTTGAAGCTGGGGGTTTACGGCATCGTGCGTTTCGCGATTCCGTTGGCGCCGGCCGCCGCGTCCGAATACCGCTGGCCGTTGGCGATAGGCGGCGCGGTGACGTTGATCTACGGCGCGCTGGTCGCGCTGAGGCAGACCAATCTGCGCCGTTTGTTGGCCTATGCCGGGGTCAGCCATGTCGGCATGGTGATCCTCGGTATTGCCAGTTTTAACCTGCTGGGTTTGCAAGGCGCGCTGATGCAGTTGTTGAATTTCGCCAGCGTCGCCGCCAGTTTGATGCTGATCGCCGGCATGTTGCAACAACGCCTGGGTAGTAACGACGCGTTGCAGTTGGTCGGCCTCGCCAAGCCGTTGCCGCGTTTGACCGCGCTGTTCTTCCTGTTCGCGCTGTCGTCTATCGGCGTGCCGGGCGGCAACGGCTTTCCGGCCGAATTGTTGATGATTTTCGGGATTCTGCAAGCCTATCCGGTACTGGCGTTGGTGGCTTTACTGGGGGCCGTGCTCGGCGCGGCCTATACCCTGGACTTCATCCGCAAAGGCTTTTTCGGGCCGCTAAAAGCGCCGGAATTGGCCGGATTGCGGGATTTACGCGCCAGGGAGTTGGCGGCGTTGATCGTCCCGGCCTTGTTGGTGCTGGCGCTCGGTTTGTCGCCGCAATGGCTGTTGTCCCGCCAGGAGGCCACGCTGACGGCATGGCTGTCGCGGGTGAATCCGCCGGCGCTAAGGCTCGCGCCCGTCACGGGTTTTCAGGCGCCGGCGGCGGACCGGTCGATTTAAGCCGATTTCGCGTTTGAACAAAAAACGGGTTACGGGTTGATTAAGCGAAGAGCTTGGAATATAGTTTTGATTCGATATTAAATGCCGAGGGTTTTCCGCCGCTCGGGTGACCGACTGAACAAAGCCGCCGGTCGAACATCTATCTCCCACCCGACACTGATAAGGAAGAGTTTTATGCATACACCCGCGAAGTTGCTGTTGGAAAACAAGGCCTGGTCGCAGGAGGTTTCTTCGAAGAACCCGGAGTTTTTCAAGAATCTGGCCAAGGAGCAAAAACCCGAATTTTTGTGGATAGGCTGCGCCGACAGCCGGGTACCGGCCGATACCATCGTCAACGCCCAGCCCGGCGAAATCTTCGTCCATCGCAATATCGCCAACCAGGTCATCACCACCGACTTCAATTGCCTGAGCGTGTTGCAATACGCGGTGGACGTGCTGAAGGTCAAGCACATCATCGTCTGCGGCCATTACGGTTGCGGCGGTGTCAAGGCGGCCTTGCAACCGCAAAGCGCCGGATTGGTCATCGCCAACAAATGGCTGATGCACATCAAGGACGTCTACCGGCTGCACCAGGAGGAACTGGATTTCACCGCGCCGGACAAAAAACTGGATCGCTTGATCGAATTGAACATCGTCGAGCAGGTTTACCGGCTCGCCCATACCTCGATTATTCAGTCGGCCTGGAAACACGGCCATAAGCCGTCGCTGCACGGCTGGGTTTACGGTTTGCACGACGGTTTGATCAGCGAATTGATCAAGCTCGACCACAACACCCAAATCAATCCGATTTACCGTTACGCCGATTGAGTCACCACCGCCCCTAACGAGAGAGACGCGCATGAAATCGCAAATGGATTACTATCTTAAAAATCTCGGCCAGGACGTACCGGCCAGTATCGTGGTGTTTCTGGTGGCCCTGCCGCTATGTCTGGGGATCGCGCTGGCGTCCGGCGCGCCGCTGTTTTCCGGCGTGATTGCCGGCGTCATCGGCGGGTTGGTCGTCGCCTGGGCCAGCGGGTCGCAACTCAGCGTCTCCGGTCCGGCCGCCGGCTTGACCGTGATCGTGTTCAACGCGATCGAAGCGCTGGGGAGCTTCAACGGCTTCTTGTTCAGCCTGGTGCTGGCGGGAGGCTTACAGATGCTGCTGGGTTTTCTGCAAGCCGGATTGATCGGCGCGTTTTTTCCGGCGGCCGTGATTAAAGGCATGCTGGCGGCGATCGGCCTGATCCTGATTATCAAGCAAACGCCGCATGCCACCGGCTACGACGCCAGCTTCGACGGCGACGAGAGTTACATGCAGGAAACCGCCGAATCCAGTTTCTTCGAACTGTTGGAAGCCTTGGAAGGCATTTCGTTGGGTGCCACGCTGGTCAGCGGGGTGGCCTTGATCATCCTGGTGATTTGGGATGCGCCGGCAATCAGGCGGATAAACTGGCTGCGCTTGGTGCCTGGGCCGTTGTTGGCCGTGGTCTGGGGCGTGTTGTTCAATCTGTGGGCGGTCGAGAATGCGCCGGCTTGGGCGATCAGCGAGCGCCACTTGGTCGCGTTGCCGGATCTCGGTAGTTTGTCTAATTTCATCGGCCAATTACGTTTTCCGGATTGGAGTTCCGTCAGCAACCCCAAGGTTTACAGCGTGGCGGTCACATTGGCGATCATCGCCAGCCTGGAAACCTTGCTGAGCCTAGAGGCGGTCGACAAGCTGGACCCGCACAAGCGCGTGGCGCCGACCAACCGGGAGTTGAAGGCGCAAGGCTTGGGCAACTTGCTGAGCGGGCTGATCGGCGGCTTGCCGCTTACCGCGGTCATCGTGCGCAGCTCCGCCAATATCAACGCCGGCGGCCAAACCCGGATATCCTGCTTTTTGCACGGCGTGTTGCTGTTGGTCAGCGTGTTGTTTTTCGCCGAGTATTTGAACAAAATTCCGCTGGCTTGCTTGGCGGCGATCTTACTGCAAACCGGCTTTAAGTTGGCGAAGCCGCATTTGTTCATCGAATTCTATCGGAAGGGCTGGAATCAGTTTTTACCCTTCGTCATCACTGTCGCGGCGATCTTGTTGACCGATTTGCTGCAAGGCATCGCGATCGGCATGGCGGCCGGTATCTTCTTCGTGTTGCGCGCCAATTTCCACGAAGCGATTACGTTGACACAACACGGCCAGAACTATTTGTTGCGGATGCACAAGGACGTCTCGTTTTTGAATAAAGCGCTGTTGCGTCGGCACTTAAGCAGCATACCGGACGACAGCGATTTACTGATCGACGGTACCAAGGCCTTGTTCATCGATCAAGATATTCAAGAGGCGATTGCCGATTTCCTACAGGCCGCGCCGGATCGCAACGTCATGGTAGAGTTGCAGGGGTTTAACGTGGACAATGTCGCACCCGGCTCAGGGCATTGAAGGGGCGGGCGGCACGCCGATGTCTTCGTACCAGATCGTCGGCGACCGTTCGATAAACCGACGCATCAGCGCAATGCATACAGGGTCGTTTAGTTCGACGAGTTTGACGCCGGCCTCGCGCAGCCAATCCGGGTGGCCGGCGAAGTTGGCCGATTCGCCGATCACGACGGTGCCGATGTTGAATTGGCGGATTAGGCCCGAACAATACCAACACGGCGCTAAGGTCGTGACTAGAATTTTGTCGCGGTAATCGGTCTGGCGGCCGGCCTTGCGAAAGGCGTCGGTTTCGCCGTGTAGCGACGGATCGCCGTCCTGCACTCGCCGATTGCGGCCGCTGCCGAGCAGGCGGCCGTCGGCGGCAAACAACGCGGCGCCGACCGGCACGCCGCCTTCCTCGAATCCGATTCTGGCTTCATTCATAGCAACGGCCAGTAACTTTGCGTAATTCATCGGCGGCTCCACGGCGAGTTGAGGTGACGGAGTCGGCAAATCTAGTCGAATAAGACCCGTTGCGCTCGCGGCTCAGTTGCGGGCAAACGCCACTTTGTGACCCGCGACCAGCGAGCTGGCTTGTAGGCCGGCCGACAGCGCCGGAATCGACACCGGCCGCTCGGAGGTTGCGATAAACACCAAATGCCATTCGGCGTGCTCGCCGTCGTGGACGATAGCAGTGGCACCGTCGGCGATTCGGTAACCCAGACCGGCGGCAAGCTCCCGAACCTGTTGCTCGCTGGGAATCTGGCCGGGACGGAATGTCAGTTGCACCGACGCGGAATGCCGGGAGGGCAGGATATTTTCGATATGGCCGCCCCAGATCATCGTCACCGAGGCGATCAGCGTCAGAACGATGGCGGCAAAATAAAAGCCGGACCCGCACAGGATGCCGATGGCCGACGAGGCCCAAATCGATGCCGCCGTGGTCAGGCCGCTGATGTTCAAGCCTTCCTTCATAATCACGCCGGCGCCCAGAAAGCCGATGCCGGTGACGATGCCTTGTATCACCCGAGTCGGATCGGCGGCCGGCGTCAACGGTTGCAAGCCGCCGAACCAGTAATGCGGGTAGCCGACGATGATGGTCAGGGCCGCCGACGCCATGCATACTAAGCCGTAGGTGCGCATGCCGGCGGCGCGGCCGTGAAACGAGCGCTCGTAACCGACCACCATGCCCAGCAATAGCGCGCCGACGATGTTCATCAAAATCACGACGTTGACTTCGATCTGCGGCGCGGACCAATAGGAAAGCAAGATATCGGGCGAGATCGGGTTCATTGGATGTCAGGAGTAGCGGAAGACTGAATTTTAAAACTAACCGTTGGCCGAGCGGAGTCGAAGCCGAGATAGCCGTCACTTCGCCACACTTACACCAGATAGGCCAAAACCAAGCCGGCAAATACCGCCAGCCCAAACCAATTATTGTTCAAAAACGCCTTGAAGCAGTCCGGCTTGTGAAAATAAAAAATCAACTTTTGCTGATAGATCGCCAGGCCGGTCGCCACCGCCAGGCCGCCGTAATACGGCCAGGCCAACATTTGCTCGCTGCCTATCCAGACTAACAGACTCAAGATGACAATCTGCAAGCCGCCGGTAATCTCCCTTACCCGTTTACCGAACAGGATGGCCGTAGATTTGACGCCGATTTTCAAATCGTCGTCGATATCGACCATCGCGTACATGGTGTCGTAGACCAAGGCCCACAGTAGGACCGCCAAGTACAGTACCCAGCCGTGCAGTGGAATATCGTTGGTCTGCGCCGCGAACGCCATCGGCACCGCGAAACCGAACGCCGCGCCCAGATAAGCCTGAGGCAAATGCGTGTAGCGTTTCATGAACGGATAGCTGGCCGCCAAAAACGCGCCGATGAAGGACAAGCCGATGGTGTACCAGTTCATCAGCAACACCAAGCCGAAAGCGGTCAGGCACAATACCGCGAACACGATCAGTGCTTCCTTAGGACTAACCTTGCCGGCGGCAATCGGCCGTTGCTTGCAGCGGTCGACATGCGGATCGAAATCTTTGTCGGCGTAATCATTGATCACGCAGCCAGCAGCGCGCATCAATACCACGCCCAGCGTAAACACGACCAGTACCAATAAATCCGGCTTGCCGTCGCCGGCAATCCACAAGGCCCACAGCGTCGGCCATAGCAAAATGAAAATACCGATGGGTTTGTCGAAGCGGGCCAGGAGCCAGTATTGGTGGAGGCGGTCTTTCAGTATTTCCATGATTCCGGGTAGTCGGTGTCGTCAGAAAGGATGTGTTTTCCAGGCATTTTAAAGCAATTTGCCGAGATAAAACGCCTGAGAGTAGCTTGTCGGAATTTGGTAACAACTCGAGGCATTGCAGGTCATTGCGTTGTCTGATTAAATGGCACCGACGTTAGCAATATTCGACATGGCGGAGAGCCGCCTATGATATACAGAAAGAAAAATTATATGCCGAACAATAAGTTATCGACTTGAAGACCATATGTCGGTGGATATACGGAAACTATCTAATTACTTGTTAGGCTCACTATTTTACCTGCTACTAATCAGATGACCAAACAACTTTTACTTTGTAAGCGCCTTTTCAGCGAAGGCTCATTTTATGCTGATCGTTCTGACTCTATTTCTAGCGGAATATCAATTTCTCTTTTTCAAGATGCTGTTGAAATGTATGTGTGGACTTTGATTAAAGAAAAAAATATTTCTATAAAAGATGGTGCTTCTTTCACAAGCAATTTGGAAGCTGTTCAAAAGACTGGAGTTCAATTGTCGCAAGTTGCGAAACTAATTGAGTTAAATAAAGCACGGGTAGGTTTTAAACACTATGGAAACTTACCTGACTCAACCGAAGTAACTAAGTATCAAGCTTATGTAGAAGATTTTTTACGCACATCTTTTCAAAATCATTTCAATCAAAATTTTGATGACTTATCTCTAGCCGATCTCGTTTCTAATATTGAAGTGCGGGAAAGATTAAAGGCGACAGAGTCATTGGCAATGACTGGTGAGTATTTAAATGCAGCAAGAGAGGCGGCAATTGCTAAAGCTATGTTGTTTGCACAACTTACTCAGTTCATTCCTAAGGTTGATAACAACCTTAAAAGTATGGATTCGATAGTAAACAAAATCCCAGAACTTAGAGGTTCTCGAACTTTCCAGTATCTCGCTGAATATCTTAATCTGCTTCGAGAAACAACATTAGCATCCCTTTTAAAGGTTCCTTTGCAAGAATATACATACCTTAGCAAAGTATTACCCACTGCACATAAAATGGGAGATGGGAATTGGCAAACTATGCCTAAAGGATTTCTTCAATATAATGAAGCAATGTGCAAGCGTATATTAACTTGTTTGGTCAATATTGCTATTCGCTTGGAGACTATTATTTGAACGCGGTAATCCGGTCTGTTTGGGTTAGTGGTAGCTGGGCTTTGGTAGGTATTGACGAGCCTAACAAGTCGGTCAAATGGACGCGCCGCCCGTTGGCGGTTTTTGAAATTCGGTTTTTATCAAAGTTCGGTGGCTTCGTTTCGCTTTCGTTAGCGGCGCGCCCCTTACCGTAACGTTATACGTACGGATGACATGGAACAAATTTTAAGTAATCTAACCGATCCATCATGGTGGTTCACAGGAGTATTTTTTTGCGTTATTGGGCTGTTGCTCGCCGCGACTGTAAAACATGTACCTTTGGGATTAAGAAGGCTATATCGAAATAGAAAGGCAATCAATTTACGCAAAATTAAATCATTGAGGACATGCCAATCGGTAATAAATTATGAAATAGCAAAATCGAATTCATATTTCATTTTGTTTGTCATGGTTGTATGTTTGTTTTTGTTTTGGTTTGTATCTGGTCCGCTTAATCAAATTGCGAAATCCAGCATAATTGCTGCGCTTATTTTAAGTTCACCGATTTATGTTTTTGAATTTTTGTGGCTAAGTCAAGATAAGTTCACAAGGGACTTAATTGCACGTAGCCGCAAATTACGTATAACCCGTCAGTCAACTTGACGTGCTACCGCACGCAAGTTACTTTTTGCGTTATACGGCAAAGGAAATTTCGTGGAGTATTCCGAACTAGAAAAGCTAATTGGGCGTGCCGATAGGTTTAGAAAAAGGCTTCACGAAAAACAAGGTGATGGAACCGGCTGGCCTTTTACTCTAGAAAATGGCGAAACGCATTACATATCTATTCATGGAGTTAAGTCTCCTGAAGAATTAGAAGATGATATTTCATCCATGTTTATATGGCTTTGGAATCTTAAAGATTATGTAAAGAAATATGTTGTTAAACGCGGAAAGAGCAAGGATTGGGTAGAGAATAAAGTAAATGCAGATCCATATCTATGTATATGTGCTGATTTAGCAAATGCTCTAAAGCATGGAGGTCTTGATCAAAATCCACGATTTACATCTCGTTCAGGGAAATCACCGCAGCTCGGAGTATTAAGATATCAAGTCCCACAGAAAGCAATTGGCTCGCTGTGCATCGGAGCTTATGACTTGAATGTGATGGTCACCAATCCTAAATTCGTGAATTTAGAAATGATAGTGCTCGGCGAGGATGGCAAAAAACTCGGTGACGCTTTTAAATATCTAGAGTATGCACTGAAAGCATGGGAAAAGATTGTTAGCGATGCGGGTAAAGTCGTATAACAACCGCATTAACTCCGATCTTCGCCACGATGCGGCTCAATCAGGTTATGCAGAACGTTTTCCAGCATGCCTTCCTAGGTCGTTACGACTTCTAAACAAATTTCGGTTGCTACTTGTGAAAAATTTGCCGTTTTATATTCGAATGCTGATCTATATACGACAAAATTTTTACCTCGCGGATTTTGACGAGCGGATCATTACGGAACCGGCTAAACTTGTTATGTTTCCAACCGAATTTTGCCGGTAGCATATTGATGCACCAGTGAAGAAATCAGCGTTTGGTAAGGGATACCAACATCTTGCGCGCGATTTTTAATCAATGTCACGTCGCCCAAACTCAGGCGAATAGTGACATTTTTCGATTTAGACAGATATTCTTTAGCCGCCTGTTTTGCCAAGGCAATTTCTTCATCCGCGTTGACGCTACGTATCAGTTGGTCATTTTCCAATGCGGTTAATATCGACATTTCTTCGTCATCGAACATGGCTTTCCCCTTTGTAACGTTTTTTGGCTTTGCGACTTGGAATGATGGTTTTAAGAAAAATGCCGTCTTCGTTCTGTAAAAACGGCACCAGATAAACATAATCAAGCGCCTCAACCACATAAATTTTTTGCTGCGGATACTGTATTTGATCGGGATGATCAAATACATCCAATATCTTCCCTGCATTGATGGCCGCGATAATATCCTCAAAGCCAATACCTCGGCTTTGCTTCAGCAATTCATTTTTCTCGCGACCAAATGAAATCATAGAACGCCACTTTTATACATACATTGTATTGGCGGGATAGCCTAGTTGCCAGTTTTATCTTTAATCGTTTGAATAATAGCTGTCGTCGAATGCCCTTCGATAAACGACAAAATCTTCACTTCGCCGCCTTTCGCCAATACGCTTTCGTGGCCGGCGATGCTGGTGATGTCGGTGTAGTCGCCGCCCTTGACCAGGATGTCCGGCAATAGTTGGTCGATGACTTGTTTAGGGGTGTCGTCCTCGAACGGCACGACCCAATCGACGCAGTCCAGCGCGGCCAGCATTTCCATCCGGTGTGCCAGGCCGTTGACCGGACGCTCGGGACCTTTCAGGCGTTGCACCGAGGCGTCGCTGTTGACCAATACCACCAAACGGTCGCCGAGGGTTTTGGCTTGTTGCAGGTAGCGGACGTGGCCGGGATGGAGGATGTCGAAGCAGCCGTTGGTGGCGACGATTTTTTCGCCGTTTTGCCGCGCTGCCCACCGTTCCTCCAACAGCTCCGGTAAGCTCAATACGCCTTTGCGATGGGCGCGCGGGCCATGCAGTGCGTCGGCGAGCTCCACGGTGTTGACGGTGGCGGTGCCTAGTTTGCCGACCACGATACCGGCCCCGATATTGGCCAGTTGCGTGGCCTCGGCCAACGGTTTTTTGGCGGCCAGGCTGGCGGCCAATACCGAGATGACGGTATCGCCGGCGCCGGTGACATCGAACACCTCGCGGGCGTGGGTGGGCAGGTGCAGCGGCGCTTCGTTCTTGCCGAGCAAGCTCATGCCGTGCTCGCCGCGGGTAACCAGCAGGGCATCCAGGCCTAGGTCGGTAATCAGATTGAGACCGCGCTCGACGATTTGGACTTCGTCGGCGCAGCGGCCGACCACGGCTTCGAATTCGCCGAGGTTGGGGGTAATCAACGTCGCATCCCGGTAGATCGAGAAGTCGTTGCCCTTCGGATCGACCAAGACCGGTTTTTTCAGTTGTCTGGCTAACGCGATGAATTGTTGAACCCGGTTTAGCGTACCCTTACCGTAGTCGGACAGCACCGCGACCTGCGACTGCATCAATTCGGCGTGATAAAGATGGATTAATGGGTCGCTGTCGACGGCATGAAAGCCGTCTTCGAAGTCCAGCCTGATCAATTGCTGATGACGGCTCATCACCCGCAGTTTGGTAATGGTCGGATAGCCGGGCACGGTTTGAAACAGGCACAGCACGTGGGCGGCTTGCAGCAATTGCTTTAACGCGCCGGCGGCTTCGTCCTCGCCGGTAAAACCCAATAACGAGACTTTGGCGCCTAGCGCGGCGACATTTAACGCCACGTTGCCGGCGCCGCCGGCCCGCTGTTCGTCGAGATTGACGTGGACCACTGGCACCGGTGCTTCCGGAGAGATACGCGAAGTGGCGCCATGCCAGTAACGGTCCAGCATCAGATCGCCTGCCACCAGGACGCGGGCGGCGGAATAATTGGGTAATTGCATGGTGATCCGGGGCTTAACGGGAAAACGAAGGGTGCTATTATAGCCGCAACCCGATCTCGGAAAGGTGCCAAGCATGAGTGTCAAGATTTACCATAACCCGCGTTGCGGCAAGTCCCGCGATACCTTGAAATTGTTGGAATCCAAGGGTATCAACCCGGAGATTGTCGAATATTTGAAAACCCCGCCGACGGTTGCCGAGTTGCGCGATATTCTCGGCAAACTGGGCATCAAGCCGCGCGATTTGATGCGGACCAAGGAGCCGGAATATAAAGATAATGGTTTGGGCGACCCGTCGTTGAGCGACGAAGCCTTGATCGAGGCGATGGTTCGCATCCCGAAATTGATTGAACGGCCTATCGTTCTGAAAGACGGCAAGGCGGTGATCGGTCGGCCGCCGGAAGCCGTACTGGCGATATTGTAACGGCGGCGCGATGGCGAATATTCTGGTTTTGTATTACAGCCGCGATGGCGGTACCGCGGCGATGGCCCGGCAGATTGCCCGCGGCATCGAGTCGGTGGCCGGCGCGGAAGCCGTGTTACGGACAGTGCCGGAAGTTTCGGCGGTGTGCGAGAAAGTGGCCGACAGTATTCCCGATAGCGGCGCACCCTACGCGACCCAACAAGACTTGGAGAACTGCGATGGCTTGGCGCTGGGCAGTCCGACCCATTTCGGCAATATGGCGGCGGCGCTCAAGTATTTTTGGGACGGCACGACCGCGCTTTGGTTTACCGGTGCGTTGTCGGGGAAACCGGCCGGGGTGTTTACATCGGCAGGCAGCATGCACGGCGGTCAGGAAAGTACATTACTGTCGATGATGTTGCCGTTGATGCACCACGGCATGCTGGTCATGAGCATGCCTTGCAACGAAATCGCCCTGCGCGAAACCGTCAGCGGCGGCACGCCTTACGGGCCGAGCCGCTGCGCCGAGAGCGACAACGGTTTGACCGAGCACGAAAAGCGTTTGTGCTGGGTGTTGGGCGAGCGCTTGGCAAAAACGGCGGTGGCGGTTAAAAGCCTAAACGGTTAAAGGTTGCCGCTCGCGGATTACCGGTCGTCAGGTATACTGCCCGGCAATTTTGCGTTAACCGACTATGAAAGCCTATCTGGAACTGCTCGCCGATATCATGGATAACGGCCTCGACAAAAGTGACCGCACCGGCACCGGCACCCGCTCGGTATTCGGTCGGCAGATCCGCTACGATCTCAGCGACGGATTTCCGTTGCTGACCACCAAGAAACTGCATTTCAAATCGATCGCTTACGAATTGCTGTGGTTTTTGCGCGGGGATACCAATATCCACTACTTGCGCGAGCACGGCGTAACGATTTGGGACGAATGGGCGACCGCCGAGGGCGAGCTTGGGCCGGTTTACGGCGCCCAATGGCGGCGCTGGCCCGGACCGGATGGTCGCGAATTCGATCAAATTCAAGTATTGGTCGACGGTTTGCGGCAAAAGCCGGATTCGCGCCGTCATATAATCAGCGGTTGGAACGTGGCCCATTTGCCCGACGAGTCGGTCGGTCCGCGTGAAAATGCCGCCGCCGGCCGGATGGCCTTACCGCCCTGCCATGTGCTGTATCAGTTTTATGTCGCTAACGGCCGATTGTCGTGCATGATGACGCAACGTAGCGCCGATTGCTTTTTGGGAGTGCCGTACAATCAAGCCAGCGTGGCGTTATTGACCGGGATGCTGGCCCAGCAGTGCGATTTGCAGCTGGGCGAATTGATTATGTCCTTCGGCGACGTGCATATTTATCGCAATCATTTCGAACAGGTCGCGTTGCAACTTAGCCGCGAGCCGCTGCCGCCACCCCTGCTCAAGTTTAAACGCCGGCCGGCGTCAATTTTCGATTACGCGTTCGAGGACTTCGAGCTGGTCGATTACCGGGCGCACCCGCATATCGCGGGAACCGTTTCGGTTTAGTCGAGTAGCCCCGGCCGCATTAGGCCGGGGCCGTTTGGCGAGGTTTTAAGCAGCGGACATTTCCGCTCTGGTTTTGCTTGATTGACGCTTATTTGTTGCCGGCCTTGATGTGTTCGACCGCTTCCTCGGCGGCTTTGGTTGCCATATCGGTGTGGCCTAGTTTGCCGTGTTCGATGGCGCTTTCCAGCGACTTGACGCCGGCGCTTAAGTGGGTTTTGGCCTCACCCTTGGCGACTTCTTCGCCTTTTTTGGCGTGAGGTAGCGCGGCTTCGGCATGTTCGACCAAGACGGACGCGTGGCCGGCCTTACCGTGGACCACTGCTTGGTTGGCGTGTTCTAAAGCTGTCGCGGCATGCTCTTCGGCGAAGGCGCCGGTCGCGGCGAACAATAGGGTGCTGATGGCTAACGTGATTATTTTATTCATAAATCCCCCGAAAGTAGTTCCAATGCATCCGAACTGGATGCCTAGCAGTGACTCTCTAGGTTACCGAATGGTTCATATTTAAACCGATCTTCAACTGTCATGAATACTTCCAAGCGTCTGGCGATCTTTCAACGATTGGCCGAAGCCATCCCCGAGCCCACTACCGAGTTAAACTACAAGACGCCGTTCGAATTGTTGGTGGCGGTGGTGCTATCGGCTCAGGCGACCGACAAAGGCGTCAACAAGGCTACCGCGAAATTATTTCCGGTCGCGAATACGCCGCAAGCGATTCTGGCGTTAGGCGAAGTGGGGCTGAAGGAACACATCAAGACCATAGGCTTATTCAACAGCAAGGCGGCAAATGTCATAAAACTTTGTCAGACTTTGATCGAAAAGCACGGCGGCGAGGTGCCTCGCGACCGGGCGGCGCTGGAAGCCTTGGCCGGCGTTGGCCGCAAAACCGCGAACGTGATTTTGAACACGGCCTTCGGTGAACCGACGATCGCGGTGGATACCCATATCTTCCGGGTTGCTAATCGGACCGGCTTGGCGGCGGGCAGAAATGTATTGACGGTGGAGAAGCAATTGGACAAGACCGTACCCAAGCTTTTCAAGAAAGATGCCCACCATTTACTGATCTTGCATGGCCGTTATATTTGCGTGGCCAGAAAACCGCGTTGCGAGGCTTGTTGCATCGCCGACCTGTGCGAATTTAAAGACAAGAATTTAACCTGAGTATGCAATAATCAGAATGAACGAATACGGTTGTACATCGGTCGTAGCAACGGTTTCGGGTTGCCGACCAAAATTATTATAAAAATTCAACGAGAGGATAACAGTATGAAAAAATTCAACAAATCTCCGCTGGTCGCCGCGATGGGTACCGCCGTTTTGTCCAGTTTGGCCGTCAATGTCCTAGCCGATGCCAATCCCTTTTCGCTGACGGAAATGGACGGCGGTTACATGCAGTTGGCCGAAACTCATCCTAGCCATTCCAACGGCAGAATCAGCGAAGGTGCCTGCGGTTCGAATGCGATGGATAGCAACGGCCAAAAAGTCGTAAAAGGCGCTAAAAAAGCCGAACCTAAAAAAACCGAGGGTTCCTGCGGCGAAGGCATGTGCGGCGGGATGATGCAGGGCGGCAAAATGAAACCCGGCATGGAACATTCCTGCGGAGCGATGATGAAAGGCAAGGATGGGGCGTGCGGCATGATGATGGGCGGCATGAATCATGACAATGATAAGGATAAAAAGTCGTCCGAAGGCAGTTGCGGAGCGATGATGCAAGGCGGCAAGGGTGGCGAAGCTTCTTGCGGCGCGATGATGAAGGGCGGCGAAGGTAGTTGCGGCGGCAAAGTGGACGCCGATAAAGCGGCCGGCCATTAATTCTTGGTATGACCGTATAGACCCTCATTATGGATTTTCAGGATTTACAGCAGCTCGTTATCGACTACGGTTATCTCGCGCTATTCATCGGTACCTATTTGGAAGGGGAAACCATTCTCGTGATAGCCGGCTTTCTGGCTCACGGTGGTTATTTGGAGTTGCAATGGGTGATGCTGACGGCTTTTCTCGGCACGTTTGCCGGGGACCAGACTTTTTTCTATCTGGGGCGCTGGAAAGGCATCGCCTTTCTGGAGAAGCGGCCGCTCTGGCACAGCAAGACCGACAAAGTGTTTGAGTTGCTGCACAAGCATCAGATACCGGTCATATTGGGTTTCCGGTTTTTATACGGCGTGCGTAACGTCACGCCGTTTGTGATCGGGGCCAGCAAGATCCATCCGTTGAAGTTCTTCGCGCTGAATTTTCTTGGCGCGGCGATTTGGGCGATAGCGGTTGGATATTTAGGTTACACCTTTGGTCAGTTTGCCGAATCCATCATGGGCCAAGTCAAAAAATACGAAATGTATATTCTGGGCGTGCTCGTGGCGATTGGATTGGTGTTGTTTTGGCGATCCACGCACAAGCCGGAGGAATAAGGTATGGACAGCGTTCGCAATCTCGTGCATGGCGCCGGCCTGGGATTGCGGCGCGGCTTTATTGGTGAAATCCTGAATGCACCGCCGACCAATGTCGGTTTTTATGAGGTCGCGCCGGAAAACTGGATGCCGATCGGCGGCAAATATGGCAAGCAATTTCGAGCGCTGACCGAGCGCTACCCTTTTGTTTGTCACGGTTTATCGCTGTCGATCGGTAGCAGCGATCCCTTGGACGAGCAATTTGTTCGCGATTTGAAAGGGTTTTTGCGTCTGCACGGCATCAAATTTTACAGCGAGCATCTGAGTTATTGTAGCGATGGCGGGCACTTATACGATTTGATGCCGATACCGTTCACCGAAGCTGCGGTCAGGCATGTCGCGGGGCGGATTCGCCGGGTTCAGGATATTCTGGAGCAGCGCATCGCCATCGAAAATATTTCCTACTACGCCGCGCCGGGCCAGGAAATGGCCGAGATCGACTTCTTTAACGCCGTGGTCGCCGAGGCCGATTGCGACGTGTTGATCGACATCAACAATATCTACGTCAACAGCGTTAACCACGGCTACGATCCCGGGGCGTTCTTGCGGGCGATGCCGGCGGAACGGATTGCATATGCTCACATCGCCGGGCACTACGTCGAAGCCGAGGATTTTCTAATCGATACGCACGGCGCCCCCGTGGTAGACCCGGTTTGGGGGTTGCTGAATAAGGCCTATGACTGGTTCGGCGTATTTCCGACCCTGCTGGAACGCGATTTCAATCTGCCGCCGTTGACCGAATTGTTGCGGGAAGTGGATACGATCAGCCAAATCCAACAGCATTGGTTGATGGATAGCCGTAAGCAGGTTGCCTGATGGTGGTCGACTTTTCGACCACACAACGCGAGTTTGCCGGCTATATTCGCGCGCCCCTAGCCAACCGGCCGCCGGCTGACGTCGATTCGGGCAGGATGGCGATGTACCGCGAATTGTTCTTCAACAATATTGACAGCTTCTTAGCAAGCAACTTCCCGGTTTTGAAAACCGTGCTGACCGACCAGCAATGGCGGGAGATGGCCGAGGATTTTTATGCCCGTCACCCGTGCCGAACGCCATACTTTTCGCAAATCGCCGAAGAGTTTCTAGATTATCTGCAAAACCAACGGGATAACCCAGCGGATTACCCTTTCCTACTGGAGTTAGCTCATTACGAATGGGTGGAAATGGCGTTGTCGATCGCCCAAGAGCAAGCCACGATTGGGGATGCCGACTTTATAACCGATTCGCTGAATCGCGTCGTCCGGCTGTCGCCGCTGGCTTGGCCCTTGCTTTACCAATTTCCAGTACAAGCTATTTCTCCGGCGTTTCTACCGGAAATGCCGGGCGATCAGCCGACATGTTTGATTGTTTACCGCGATATCGATGACGACGTGCATTTTCTGAAAACCACGCCGTTAACAATTCGAGCCTTGCAAATCTTGGACGAATGCGGCGCAATGCCGGGGCGAGCCTGCCTGGATAAACTCGGTGAAGAGTTCCCGCAGCTCGATCGCACCTCGGTTTTGGAGTTTGGCGCGAGGATGTTGACCGAACTCGCCGAGAAAGGCATCGTTATTCCAGGCGCCGGCTGAAGCGGTGAACCCAAACCAAGCCGTCCTCGTTCCATTGCATGCCGGCATGCATGCTTAAAATCACTGTCTTGTAGCTTGCTAAATCCGGATAGCCTTCGGCGTCAGCGTCGGCATCGGTCATGTCTCCGAGGCGTTGGCGATCCACGCCGATAATCTCGAACTCGATCCCTTCCAAAAAAAATCTCTCTCCGGGATAGGCATACAGGCCGTCTCGGCGTTGCTGGGTTTTATGTCCGGCCAGTGCGGAGGCAATCAATTTTGGGTGACGGATCAGTTTATCGATCGAACAGGTTTTTTCTGGCAAAGCATTCATAACGTAAGGTTTGTTGGATTAAGGTGTAAGGATTCTAGTTAATCTGGTTATTGTTTCACAGCTATAAAAAATAGCGGGGTCTTGTCGCGCAATATTTCAAATATCCCCATTTCGCCACAAAATTACTGTTGGCAATGCGATAGCCATGACAAATTATTCTTTCCGTCATGGTTGTCAAGGTAATTGCTGTCTATACTTTTTTCAGGGTTGTCGCCGCAACCGTAGGTGAGATGCGGTATCAACGGGTCCGTCGAAATAGTGGAGGTCCGGCAAGTGCCTATCTATCTGATTGCAGTCTTAGTGGCGGTGGTACTTATTGGTGGTGTAATGATTGGCGTTAGGATTGGCTATCGGCGTTTATTGCGGGAACAGCGCAACCTGCCCCCCCCCGCTCCGGTATTGCCATTGACCGAGGTTGAGAAGTACGCCAACGGGATCGAACGTTTTGCTACCGAAGTTACGCCGATTTGGTCGGCGCATATCGAATCTTCGCGCCAACAAATGGAGCAGGCCGTTTCAGAGTTGACGATGCGCTTCGGCGGCATCATTCGGAACCTGGATGTCGCACTCAGCGCGTCATCGGCGACCTTGCAGAGTGGCGACCAAGATATATTCGGTTCCAGTAACGCGCGTTTGCAGCAAGTCGTTCAAGCGCTTGATGCCGCGCTACAAGAAAATGTCGTGGTATTGGAAAGAATTCGCTCCCTCAGCGGTTTCGTCGGTGAATTGAAGAATATGGCCAAGGAAGTGGCCAGAATTGCGGAACAGACCAACTTAATTGCATTGAACGCGGCAATAGAAGCCGCGCGAGCCGGAGAAGCGGGGCGCGGGTTTGCGGTGGTGGCTGACGAAGTCCGCAAATTGTCCAATCAGTCCGGCGAGACCGGTAAATTAATCGGCGCCAAGGTCGATCAGGTCAGCACCGCGATTCACGGGACCTTGAGCGCGGTCGAAAAAAGTACCGAAAAAGAAGCGGCTGTTGTCGCGGCCTCCAGCGAAAACATCAGGACCGTATTAGCTGGTTTGCAGCAAGCGTTTGAAAATTTGCAGAATAACGCGGTCAATCTGAATCAGTCCGCGCAGATGATCAAGCAGGAAATCAATGGCTCGATTGTGCAGTTTCAGTTTCAAGACAGAATTGGCCAGGTGTTAGTCCATGTGCGCGATAGCATCAACGATTTTCCGCGTCAGGTTCAATTGAGTCATGCCGGCGGCACCTTGTCGTTGAAGCCGCTGGTGGCCGACGAAATCTTGCATGCGCTGACGAGCAGCTACACTATGGAGTCGGAGCACGTGCATCACGGCGCCGGCTCTCCGGTTAACGAACACCACGCTTCCGAAATCACTTTCTTCTAAGGTAACGACATATGGCAAAAACTATTTTAATCGTTGATGACTCGGCTTCCGTTCGACAAGTAGTCGCAATCGCTTTGAAAGGCGCTGGATATGACGTCATTGAGGCCGTGGACGGCAAGGATGGCTTGAGCAAGTTGAACGGCCAAAAGATTCACTTGATCATTTCCGACGTCAACATGCCGAATATGGACGGCATTACGTTCGTAAAGGAACTCAAGCAATTGGCGGCTTACAAGTTTACACCGGTGATCATGCTGACCACCGAGTCGCAAGAATCCAAGAAGCAGGAAGGCCAGGCCGCCGGTGCGAAAGCTTGGGTTGTTAAACCGTTTCAACCGGCGCAAATGTTGGCGGCTGTTTCCAAATTGATATTGCCCTGATCCGAATGCTGGCTTTGAGCTCGGCGACCGATCGGTTAGAACGGAGGTAACTCGCAATGCAAACGCTCACTATAGACGATGAATTGACCATCTTTACGGCCGCCGAGCAAAAGCGGAATTTGCTCAATTTTCTAAGTACCGGCGATGACTTGGAAATTAACCTTTCGCAAGTCGCGGAAATGGATACGGCGGGCCTGCAATTATTGATCTTGTCGAAGCGCGAGGCTGGTCTGGCCGGCAAACAGTTAAGGTTCGTCATGCACAGCAAAGCGGTGCTGGATATTTTGGAATTGGCGAATCTGACGACCGCATTCGGCGACCAGGTCGTCCTGGCACAAAACTAAGAGGTGGGACAGATGAGTATCGACGACGAAATGAAGCAAGCCTTGGTGACGTTCACCATCGAAAGTTTGGAATTGTTGCAGGACATGGAAGATTGCCTGCTGACGATCGAGAACGGTGAAGATCAGTCCGAACGCATCAACGCGATATTTCGGGCCGCGCACACGATAAAAGGCTCGTCCGGCTTGTTTGGTTTGGACCACATTGTACGTTTCACTCACGTGGTCGAGAGTGTGTTGGATGCCTTGCGGGACGGCGTTTTGGAGGTTACACCGGAGTTGGTCGCCATCTTGTTGCCGTGTTGCGATCAGATTGCGCTGTTGATTCGAGCAGTTGCCGATGGCAATACCGACGAAGACCCTGATTTGACGGTAGCTGGCGACGAATTACTGGCCAAACTGCGCCCGTTTCTGGAGCAGCCGGATTTAGCCAAAGAGGTGGTCGCCGCCGGCCCTGATCGTGTGGAGGCCATCGGAGGCGGAGGCGTTATGGAAAGCGGCAACTGGCATATTTCCTTGCGCTTCGGTTCGGATAGCCTGCGGAACGGCATGGATCCGTTGTCTTTCATTCGCTATTTGTCCACCTTGGGAACCCTGGTCAATCTAACCACGATCAGCGAAGCGATTCCTCCGGCGGAGCAGATGGACCCCGAGACCAATTATTTAGGCTTCGAAATCGACATTAAGAGCGAAGCCGGCAAGGAGGCGTTGGAGAATGTATTCGAGTTCGTGCGCGAGGATAGCTTGATTCACATTTTGCCACTGGAAAGCGCTATAGGTGAATACATCGAGTTGATCCGCGCATTGCCGGAAGACGATACCTATTTGGGCGAACTTCTGGTCAAAAGTGGCGTATTAACGCGCCGGGAGCTTGAGGAAGGTTTAAGTCAACAGCAGGCTACTACGGAACCGACCAAATCCGCTCAGCCTATCGGTGAAATTTTAGTCGAGCAACAATCCGTCCAGCAGCCCTTGGTGAATGCCGCGCTGGAAAAACAAAAGCAGATTAAAGACAACAAGGCCAGAGAAAACCAGAGTATTCGTGTCGATGCGGAGCGCTTGGACAAGCTGATCGATTTAATCGGTGAGTTGGTGATATCCAGCGCGGGTGTGAACCTGCGCGCGTCGCAGACCGCACAGACCGCATTGCTGGAAGCGACCGGGGAAATGATGCGTTTGGTCGAAGAAGTCAGGGACAGTGCCTTGCAACTGCGAATGGTGCCGATAGGCACCACTTTCAGTCGTTTTCAGCGCGTGGTTCGCGATGTCAGCAAGGAGCTGGGAAAGGACATTGCGCTGGCGATTTCCGGTGGCGAGACCGAAGTGGACAAATCGGTGGTCGAAAAAATCGGCGATCCGTTAATGCATTTGGTCCGCAATGCGATGGATCACGGTATCGAATCAGCCGAAGTCCGTCGGGAGAATGGCAAGTCGGCCCAAGGCACCCTGCGGCTCAATGCCTATCACGAGTCGGGCGTGATTGTCATAGAAGTGCAGGACGACGGTGGTGGTTTGAATCGGGAGCGGATTCTGGCCAAGGCCATCGAAAAAGGTTTAATCCAGCCCGATGCCAAACTGACTGATCAGGAGGTTTATGCATTGATTTTCGAACCGGGATTTTCCACGGCTCAGCAAATCTCCAATCTATCCGGACGTGGAGTCGGAATGGATGTGGTCAAGCGGAATGTTACCGATTTACGCGGATCGATAGAGGTTGATAGCGCGCAGAACGTCGGCACCACCGTGCGCATCCGTTTGCCGCTGACGTTGGCGATTATCGACGGGTTCTTGGTTGGCGTCGGCAAGGCATCCTTTGTGATTCCGCTTGACCGGGTCGTAGAGTGCGTCGAACTCAGCCATGACGATGACGAGCACGACTATATGGATTTGCGAGGTGAAGTCCTGCCTTTCATCCGTTTGAAGAAATTATTTGGCGTTCCTGGCGAATCGGCGCGGCGTGCCAACGTGGTGGTGGTCGAGGTGGCCGGTGCGAAGACTGGGCTGGTTGTCGATCGATTATTGGGCGAATTTCAAACAGTTATTAAACCACTGGGTAAATTGTTCGGCCACGTTCAAGGTTTGGGCGGTTCCACAATACTCGGTAGCGGCGAGGTGGCATTGATACTGGATATCCCGGTATTGGTGGGTGCCTTCGAGCAGTATATGGTGCGCGGGTTTGCGGCGTAACAGTTAATGCAGGGATGAATGTTGGTTGGGTCGGTTTTAAGGATGCTTGCGTCAAAGCATCGCTTGTTCTATTACCCAAGTTTGCGAATATTTATCCTGCGGACAGCAAAAACGAAAGTTTCCGTGGGCATGGGGTTGAAAAGATGACGATTAAACAACGAATGCTGCTTCTGGTTTTAGCGGCGGTTTTGGGTTTGGGGGGGCTAGCTGGATTTAATTATGTTCAGATCGGCCGTGTCTATACCGCAGCCAATTTCAACACGGAGAATACTTTGCCGAGCGTGCTTATTCTGAACGAGATTAGTTTTGAACTGGCAAAAATGCGCACTAACGTTTGGCAACACTTGCTGCAAAGCGAACCGGCGGCAATGGATGAACTGGAGCGAGGTTTTGCCGAGAGCGACAACAAAATCGATAAATTAATAAAAGATTACGAACCGCTGTTGGCCGACGACGAAGATAAAAAACTTCTTGATGCAGATAAAGCCGGGTTGGCCGAATACGGAGTATTTTGGAACAGGGTGCGCGAGTTATCGCGTGCCGGCCAAAAATCTGAGGCTAAGAATCTGATTCTTGACAATCAAGCCTTAATGAACCGGACCGTAAATAATTTTAGGCGCCACGGCGAATACAACGCCGATTTGGGTAAAAATTCCTCCGCATCCGCGGAAGCGATACGTGGAAGTGCAGCGCTCCTCTCCAGCCTGATCGCTTTGTTGGGGATAACGATCATCGGTGCGATCGGAGGGCTGATTACCCGTAATCTGATGCGTCAAATGGGCGGAGAACCGGATTTTGTCGCGGCATTAGCTGCGAAAGTGGCCGTCGGCGACTTTTCGTCTCGAATCGAGTTGCAAGACGGCGATCACGTCAGTGTGATGGCCGCTATGAAGCGAATGAGCGACAACGTCAAAGCGCTGCTGGCCGAAATGGAGCGAATGAGCAGCGAGCATGAAAAAGGCGATATCGACGTGGTGGTCGATATCGCGAAATTCCAGGGTGATTACAAAGCGATGGCTCAAGGCGTCAACGATATGGTTAACGGCCATATCGCGGTCAAAAAGAAAGCGATGGCAGTCTTTACAAAGTTCGGGCAGGGAGATTTCGACGCCAGTATGGAGAAATTGCCTGGTAAAAAAGCGTTTATCAATGACACGATCGAATTGGTGCGTGGTAACTTGAAAGCGGTCATTCAAGATGCGGACCATTTGGTAAGTGCGGCTGTGGAAGGGCGATTGGCAACTCGCGCAGATGCCAGCAAGCATCAGGGCGATTTCCGGAGATTGGTGGAAGGGGTCAATGCGACATTGGATGCGGTGATCGGGCCGTTGAACGTGGCGGCGGATTATGTGGACAACATATCCCGAGGCAACATTCCGGCTAAGATTACCGACAGTTACAACGGCGACTTCAACACGATTAAAAACAACCTGAATAACTGTATCGACGCGATCGGCAATATGGTCGCCGAAGCGGCGAGCTTGGAAAAAGCCGCGATCGAAGGTCGGTTAGCGACGCGCGCGGATGCGAGCCAGTACCAAGGTGACTATCGGAAGATCGTACAGGGTGTAAACAATACGCTGGACGCGGTGATTGGGCCGTTGAACGTGGCGGCCGACTATGTAGACCGCATTGCAAAAGGCGCCATCCCGGCGAAAATCACCGACAGTTACAACGGCGACTTCAATGTGATCAAAAATAATTTGAACACGTGTATCGACGCGGTCAATGCGTTAGTGGCGGACGCGGTGATGTTGTCGCAAGCGGCGGTGGAAGGCAAACTGTCGACTCGCGCCGATGCGACCCTGCACCAAGGCGATTACCGCAAGATTGTCGAAGGTGTCAACGAAACCCTGGATGCGGTGATTGGGCCGTTGAACGTGGCGGCGGATTATGTGGACAACATATCCCGAGGCAACATTCCGGCTAAGATTACCGACAGTTACAACGGCGATTTCAATACGATTAAAAACAACCTGAA